>NZ_JAESPG010000028.1:0-93716 GCF_016756915.1 Pseudomonas sp. HB05 | reverse complement strand
CGGTGTGTCAGCTTGCAGAAATATCCGCAGTGCTGCCGCCTTCGCGAGCAAGCTCGCTCCCACAATGGTCATGGGCCGGCCGCTTAAAACGCAAACGGAATACTGATCTTCGCCCAGAGCATCTCGCCTTCGGGGCGGTTCTCCACGTCGAATTCCTTGGCCCAGCGAATCTCGGCGCTGGCGTATTTGAAGAAGGTCACGTGCAGCGCCGGGCCGATGGCGAACACCTCGCCGCGCACGCCGTCGTCCACGTCCTGCCCGGCGAATTGCACGGTGCGGCCGTACTGTTTGTCGTCGGTGGTTTGTTTCAGGTAGTAGCCGTTGAGGCCCACCGTCACGTTATCGTTCAGCCGGTAGCTGGCGGAATAATCGAAGTGGAAAATCTGCCCCGAGCGGTAATCGGTGTCCTTGTTTTCGCGGTTGAAGCTGTAGGTGGTTTTCATCGACAGCTCGGTGTTGTCCGTGGGCAGCCAGGTGAAGGAAAACAGTGGTTTGTAGGTGTAGAAATTATTGCTGGTGTTGGCCAGTCGATCGGCATCGTATTCACCGGTCGGCACGGTGATTTCCACCGCGGCGGCCAGTGTCAGGTGCTTGCCCATGTCCCAGAGGATGATGGGCGAAATGGTCGTGTCGCCCATGCTTTCGCGCGTATCACTCAGGCCGAATGCGGCGACCTCCTGCTTGAGCCAGGGCTGCGCGACATAGATGCCCAGTCGCCCGCCGGCCACTCGCAGCGGGCTCAGGTAGTCGATGCGCGGGATCACCGCCGTGGATTCGATTTCGACGCCCGGCACTTCGCCGCCCAGTGAGCTGATGTTGAATTTTCGGGCCTTGTAGTGGTTGTAGTAGAGGTTGAACGCAACCATGTGGTCCGGAAGGCTATCGACCTCCAGCGGCAGCACATAGAAGCCATCGGTGCCGGTGCCGATGTTGTCGACGCCGGACTCGGTGGCCAGGGCCGGCAAGGCGTTGGCGCAAGCCAGGCCCAAGGTCAATTGCAAGGTGAATCGCGTGCGGATCGGGTTCATGGAGGGGCTCGTTATTATTGTTGGAAACGCACCAAGGGTCCGAGCCATAGAAATAAGCCGTTCGCCGCCGCCAGGGCAGGGTATTGGCGGCCATTGAGGGGACTTGCGCGGCCAGATTCCAGTCCCCCTCTATTCGCCGGGTCATGCTAACGTCTAGAAACAGACTGTTACAAAGCGTTCTCCTATCCGCCTTGGAATCCGCCCATGCAGATGAAAGTCATCGATCCCACGTTCGAGCTGGCGCTGGTATCGCCGTTCCTGTTGCAGACCCTTGCCGATGTGGTGGCGGACAAGGGCTTCGATGCGGCGATCCTGTGTCGAGGCCTGGGGTTCGGCCTCGATGACCTGCAAGACCCAACCCATCGCATTTCCCATCGCCAGGCCGTGGTCATGATCCAGCGGGCGCTCAAGTTGTTACCCGACCAGGGGCTGGGGTTGTGGGTCGGCGACCGCAACGTGCTGGGCACCCTGGGTTTGCTGGGACACGTATTGTCATTGTGCGAGACCTTGCGCGACGTCTTCGCCCTGGGGGTGCGCTACCAGCGCACTACCGGCGGCATCGCGCAGATCAGCGCCGAAGAAGCCGGCGACCGGATCAC
This sequence comes from Pseudomonas sp. HB05, assembly GCF_016756915.1. NCBI lineage: Bacteria > Pseudomonadati > Pseudomonadota > Gammaproteobacteria > Pseudomonadales > Pseudomonadaceae > Pseudomonas > Pseudomonas sp. HB05. The sequence goes on along the minus strand of NZ_JAESPG010000028.1, from coordinate 92,089 downwards.
GGTCGAGGCGACGTGCCAACTGCCCTTTGCTGACGTTCAGGTGTTTGCGGTCGAAGAATTCTTCGCCAGTGTGTTGGTCTATGGCCGGGCGCTGGCGGCGTCCGACTTCAAGCCACAGGCAGTGGAATTCATGCACGCCGCGCCTTCCTATGCGGGCGAGTACCAGCGGATCTTCGGGTCGGTCGTGCGCTTTGGCTGCCGGCAGAACCGCATGCTGATCGATGCTGGCTGGCTGGAGGTGCGCCTGCCCAACCATCATCCGCTGGCCCTGCGCCAGGCACTGGCCTTGCTGGAGCAGGAGGCCAGCGAAGTCCACCAGAAAATCGACCTGATCCAGGCCGTGGAACGGGCGATTGCCCGGGACCTGGGCCGTGGCAGCCATATCGATAAAATCGCCAGCGACCTGAACATGAGCAGCCGTACCTTGCGCCGGCGCCTGACCGAGCACAACCTGACCTTCGAAGCGTTGCTCGAACAAGTTCGTCGTGGCCGGACCTTGAACCTGCTGGCCAATCCCGAGCTGTCCATTGAGCGCATCACCGAGGAAGTCGGCTACAGCGATGTGCGCAGTTTCCGCCGGGCGTTCCGACGCTGGACCGGCATGAGCCCGAGCGCGTTTCGCAATGAGAGCGCCGACGCTCGGCTCTAAGGTTATGTCCAAACAGTATTTCTCAAGTCTTACGGGCTTTCCCTAAGATCACGTCATAACTCGTTATGACAAGTGAAGGAAGCCATGCCCGACAACGTTCTTTCCCTCGACAGCGTGCCGCTGCACACCCAACTGCGCGACGTGCTGCGTGCACGCATCCTCGACGGTGAATACCCCCAGGGCAGCCAGATGCCGTCGGAAAGCGAGCTCGGCGCGTTGTTCCGCGTCAGCCGCATCACCGTTCGCCAAGCCTTGGGCGACCTGCAAAAGGAAGGGCTGATCTTCAAGATCCATGGCAAAGGCACCTTCGTCGCCAAGCCCAAGACCTTCCAGAACGTCAGCACCCTCCAGGGTCTGGCCGAGTCCATGACCGGGCGCGGTTTCGAGGTGATCAACCGCCTGCGCAGCTTCAAGTTCATGGCGGCGGACAAGTCAGTGGCCGAGCGCCTGAAACTGGCGGAAGGGGACGTGGTGGCGCAGATCAAGCGGGTGCGGCTGATCAACCGCGAGCCGGTGTCCCTGGAGATCACCTACCTGCCCAAGGCGCTCGGCGAGCGCCTTGAAAAAGCCGACCTGGTCACCCGCGATATTTTCTTGATCCTGGAAAACGATTGCGGCCTGGCCCTCGGTCATGCGGACCTGGCCATCGATGCGGTGCTGGCCGACAGCGACCTGTGCCAGGCCCTGGAGGTCGAGGCCGGATCGCCGGTCATGCGCATCGAGCGCCTGACCCACGGCGCCGATGGGCAACCACTGGATTTCGAATACCTCTACTACCGCGGCGATGCCTTCCAGTACCGCTTGCGGATCGACCGGCAAAAAGGGACACAGGCATGACCCAAGGCTTTAGAAATACCCTCGAGCAGGAATACGACATCGTCATCATCGGCGGTGGCACCGCTGGCCCCATGGCCGCGATCAAGGCCAAGGAACGCAACCGGGATCTGCGCGTGTTGCTGGTGGACAAGGCCAACGTCAAGCGCAGCGGCGCCATCAGCATGGGCATGGACGGGCTTAACAACGCGATCATCCCGGGGCACTCGACGCCTGAGCAATACACCAAGGAAATCACTATTGCCAACGACGGCATCGTCAACCAGGCGGCGGTGTACGCCTACGCGACCCACAGCTTCGAAACGATCGAGCAATTGGACCGTTGGGGCGTGAAGTTCGAGAAGGACGAAACCGGCGACTACGCGGTGAAAAAGGTTCATCACATGGGCGCCTACGTGCTACCGATGCCGGAAGGGCACGACATCAAGAAGGTGCTGTATCGCCAACTGAAACGGGCGCGAGTGAGCATCACCAATCGGTTGGTCTGCACCCGGTTGCTGACCGACGAGGACGGCGCGGTGAATGGTGTGATGGGCTTCGATTGCCGCACCGCCGACTTTCATGTGATCAAGGCCAAGGCGGTCATTCTCTGCTGCGGCGCGGCGGGACGCTTGGGGCTGCCGGCCTCCGGCTACCTGATGGGCACCTATGAGAACCCGACCAATGCCGGTGATGGTTATGCCATGGCCTACCATGCCGGCGCCGAGCTGGCGAACCTGGAATGCTTCCAGATCAACCCGTTGATCAAGGATTACAACGGCCCGGCGTGCGCCTATGTCACCGGCCCCCTCGGCGGCTATACCGCCAACAACAAGGGCGAGCGTTTCATCGAGTGCGACTACTGGAGCGGGCAAATGATGTGGGAGTTCCACCAGGAACTCGAAGGTGGCAACGGTCCGGTGTTCCTCAAGCTCGATCACCTGGCCGAGGAAACCATCCAGAACATCGAAGAGATCCTGCACAGCAATGAGCGGCCCAGCCGCGGGCAGTTCCACGCCAACCGTGGCACCGACTACCGCACGCAGATGGTCGAGATGCACATCTCCGAAATCGGTTTTTGCAGCGGTCATTCGGCCTCGGGCGTTTGGGTCAACGAGCGGGCGGAAACCTCGGTCAAGGGCCTGTACTCGGCGGGCGACATGGCGGCGGTGCCGCACAACTACATGCTCGGTGCGTTCACCTATGGCTGGTTTGCCGGCAACAACGCCGCCGATTTTGTGGCAGGCAAGGATTTCTCGGCGCTGGATGCCGGGCAGATCGAGCGGGAGAGGGCGCGTGTCTACGCGCCGCTTGAGCGCGAGCATGGCCTGCCGCCAGCCCAGGTGGAATACAAGCTGCGCCGCTTCGTCAACGATTACCTGCAACCGCCGAAGGTCACGAAAAAAATGCAGATCGGCCTGCAACGCTTCAGCGATATCCAGCGCGACCTGGACCAGATCAAGGCCCATAGCGCCCACGAATTGATGCGCGCCATGGAAGTCAGCGTGATCCGCGACTGCGCCGAAATGGCCGCCCGGGCCTCGTTGTTTCGCGCGGAAAGCCGTTGGGGGCTGTACCACTATCGAGTCGATCACCCGCAGCGCAACGACAGCGACTGGTTCTGCCATTGCCATTTGAAGAAAGGCGAGGACGGCACGATGACCTCGTTCAAGAAAGCCGTCGAGCCCTACATCATCGCCCTCGATGCCGACGAGCTGCAGGCCTACGACCGGCTGCGGGTCGGTGCCGACGCGGCGTGAACCCATCACCCAAAGAGAACGCTCATGGCCTATCAACCCCAGGAAATCTTCTTTCGCTCCAATGCCCCCGTCACCGTGGACGAGGACAAATGCATCGCCCACAAGGGCTGCACGGTGTGCGTCGACGTATGCCCCATGGACCTGCTGGCGATCAACCCGGCAACCCAGAAGGCCTACATGGCGTTCGATGAATGCTGGTATTGCATGCCCTGTGAAAAGGACTGCCCGACGGGGGCGGTGAAAGTCGAGATTCCGTACCTGTTGCGTTGACCGATAGGACGCCTTCGCGAGCAGGCTCGCTCCCACAGGGGATCGAAGCCAGTCGCAGTGCTTATGTACACCGTTAAAACCTGTGGGAGCGAGCCTGCTCGCGAAGGCGTTCCGACGAAGAGGCCACCACAGACACCACAAAAGCCATCCGGCACCCCCGGACGCATTCTTCAAAACACCCCTCGTTTCCCACCGCGCCCTGATCGCGGCGGAGACGAAAAACCAATAAATGATTCGAGGGGATATACCCATGTTATTGCGTGCAGCACTGGCCGGTCTGGTACTGGCTTCATTGACCCTGCCTGCCCAGGCAGACACCATCCGCATCGCCATCGGCACCCAGGACACCACCATCAACTGCGCCGCAGGCGGGTTGCTGATCCGGGAGCTGGGGCTGTTGGACAAGTACTTGCCCCACGATGGCGCGTACAAGGATGCCCACTACGACATCCAGTGGAAAAACTTCACCAGCGGCGCGCCACTGACCAACGAGATGGTCGCCGGCAAACTGGACTTCGGCGCCATGGCCGATTTCCCGGGTGCTTTCAACGGCGTGGCGTTCGAGACTGCCGGCAAGCACAGCCTGTTCATCAGCGTGCTGTCGGGCAGCACCCAGGGCAGCGGCAACGGCATCGTCGTGCCCAGTGCCTCGGGTGTACAGTCCCTGGCCGAGCTCAAGGGCAAGACGATTTCCGTGCCATTCGCTTCCACCGCCCATGGCATGTTGCTGCGCGCCGTCGCGGCCCAGGGCTGGGATCCGCTCCAGGATGTGAACATCATCGCCCAGCCGCCGGAGGTCGCCGGCTCGGCGTTGCAGGCCGGCAAGATTGATGCGCATGCCGACTTCGTGCCCTTCGCCGAGCTGTTCCCCAGCCGTGGCTTCGCCCGCAAGATCTATGACGGTGCCCAGGCAAAGACGCCGACATTCCATGGCGCGCTGGTGGACCAGGCCTATGCCAGGAAGTACCCGGAAATCGTCGTTGCCTACTTGCGTGCAACCATCGAAGCCAATCAGTTGCTGGCCGCCGAGCCGGAGAAGTACAGCGAGCTGATCGCCAAGGTCACCGGGGTGGATGCCGAGGTCAATTATCTGTTCCACGGGCCGCTGGGCGTGCAGACCCGCGACTTGACCTGGAAACCGGAATACCGCCAGGCCGTCGGCACCGCCATCGACACCCTCAAGCTGCTGAAGAAGGCCGATCGGGGGCTGGACCTCAACACATTCATCGATGACCAGTACATCCGCGCCGCCTTCAAGGCATCGAACCTCGATTACACCGCGCAACTGGGCAACTACGCCCAGACGTCCATCGGCACGCCCGACGCCTTGACCGGCCAGGCCATCACCGATGCCCGCCATGTGGCCGAGATCTGGGTGCGCGGCGAGCCGAAAGTGCGTCATTACGCCTCGGCGCAGTCAGCCTTCAGCGCACTGGCAAGCCTCAAGCAGGAAGGCAAGGGCATCCGCGCCGTCTACGCCCAGGCCAGCGACAGCGGGATCAAGCTGTTGGCCGAGCAGGCGTGGTTTGCCAGTGATGGCAAGGGCCAGCTCAGCGCGTTCCTGTTGAAAGGGCAGGCCGAGCAGTTTGCCACGGCCCAGGGCGGCAAGGTCCTGGACTTCACCGAGGCGACGACCCAGTCGGTTGCTGCCCGCTGACTTGCAAATAACCTGTGGGAGCGAGCTTGCTCGCGATGGCGGTGTGTCAGTCATATCAACTTCAACTGATCTGACGCCATCGCGAGCAAACTCGCTCCCACAAGGATTCCACTCCGGAGGAAGATTTGTGTACCCATCATCCAAACGCTGGCTCCTGCGAGCCGCTTCCTTGCTGCTCTGCCTGCTGTTCTGGCAACTCGCCGCCGCCGGCCACTGGGACCTTGGCCTGGTGACCTTCGCCAACGTCCCGACCCCACTGGCGGTGGTCCAGGCCGCACTTGGCCTGGGCGAGTCGGGCAATCTCGTGCGGCATCTGGGCAGCAGCCTGGGCCGGGTCTTCGCCGGGTATGGCGCTGCGCTGTTGATTGGCGTGGCGCTGGGCCTGGCCATCGGTCGGTCACGCTGGGCCGAAGATCTGTTGCTGCCACCGCTTGAAGTGCTGCGGCCGATCCCGGCGGTGGCCTGGATTCCGTTGGCGATCCTGATGTTTCCCTCGTCGGAGTTGTCGATGGTCTTCATCACCTTCACCGGCGCGCTGTTCCCGATCCTGCTCAACACCGTGCACGGCGTCGAAGGGGTGGACCGGCGGTTGATCGCCTCGGCAAAAAGCCTCGGCGCCGGACGCCAGGCCATCCTGCTGGAAGTGATTCTGCCGGGGGCCGCGCCGAGCATCATCACCGGCCTCGCCATCGGCATGGGCACTTCCTGGTTCTGCCTGGTGACGGCGGAAATGATCGCTGGCCAGTACGGCATCGGTTACTACACCTGGGCGTCCTACACCGTGCAGAACTACCCGGACATCGTGGTCGGCATGTTGCTGATCGGCGTGCTGGGCATGGGTAGCAGTTTGTTGATCAAGCGCCTGGGCGGGCTGTCCACGCCTTGGCATCGACCCGGAGGAAAAGCCTGATGAGTGCGATGCAAACGCTGGAAGGACGGATCGACATCCGCCAGTTGTCCATTGTCCTGGGGCAGGGCGCCCAGGCCTTCGAAGCGGTGCAGGGGCTCGATTGCCAGATCGAGGCGGGCCAGTTCGTCTGCATCCTGGGGCCGTCCGGTTGCGGCAAATCCACCTTGCTCGGCGCCCTCGCCGGGCACCTGCAACCGAGCACGGGCACGTTGAAGGTGGACGCGGTGCCGGTCGTTGGCCCGTCGCCCCAGCGCGGCATGGTATTCCAGCAACACACCTTGTTTCCGTGGCGCAGCGTGCGCGACAACGTCGCCTTCGGCCTGAAGATGCGTGGCCTGGGCAAGCTCGAACGGCACCGGGCTGCCGACGAAATCCTTGCGCTGGTGGGCCTGGAGGGGTTTGCCGGGCACTGGCCCGATCAGCTCTCCGGCGGCATGCAGCAGCGGGTGGAGATTGCCCGGGTGCTGGTCAACCGTCCGCGCCTGTTGCTGATGGATGAACCCTTTGGCGCGCTGGATGCCCTGACGCGCTTGAACATGCAGGAGCTGCTGCTGGACATCTGGACGCGGATTCGCACCACCGTGGTGTTCGTCACCCACGACATCGACGAAGCGCTGTTCCTGGCCGATCGCTTGCTGGTGATGAGCCCGCGCCCGGGTCGGATCATCGAGGACCTGCGCCTGGACTTTCCCCGTCCACGGACGACTGAGTTGGTCACCCGCCCTCAATTCGCCCGATTGAAGCGCCACTGCCTCGAACTGCTGCGTCATGAAGACGGCCAGCAACTGCCACGCCTCAATCCCCTTGGGCTGCCTCCTGAAACCTCCTTGCCGCGATTTGCCCTATGACCTCTCTATTTGAAAACACCGACAACGACGACATCCTTGCCCTGCAACCGCGCCTGACCGACGACGACGCCGGCGTGCGCCGTATCGCGCTGATCGAACTGGCCGACCTCGAAGAGCCCGAAGGCCTGCTGTGGCTGGTGGATCGCCTGGCACATGACCCCAGCGCCGAGGTGCGGGCCGAAGCCGCGAGATTGCTCGAAGCCTGGGAGGACGCGCCGGTGGTCACGGCCTTGTGCGAGGCCTTGACCGATCCATCCTCGACCGTGCAAGCCGCGGCTGCCCAGAGCCTGAGCCTGCTCAAGAGCGAGGCGGCAGGAAGGGTGATCCTGCCTTGGACGGCGCATGTGGATGCCAGCGTGCGCATCGCCGCATTCCGGGCCTTGCGCGAGTTGCGTCTGGGGGACGCCGCGCCAGCCGCGCTCGCCGCGCTGGCTGACCCCGAGGCCGGCGTGCGTCGCGAGGCGGTTGGCGTGCTCGGCTGGCTCAAGCACCTCGACGCCTTGCCGGCCCTGGCGCGGCTGGCCAGTGATGATCCGGAGAGCGAAGTGCGCCGTGCGGCCACCGGTGCCCTCGGCCTGGCCTCGGATGCTCAAGTCTTGCCGGCGCTGCGCCAGGCCTTGCGGGACCCGGCCTGGACGGTGCGCGAAGAAGCCGCCACCACACTGGGCAAGGTCGGCCACACCGATGCCGGCCCGGCCCTGATCGAGGCGCTGGCAGATGATTATTGGCAAGTGCGTCTGCGGGCGACTCGTAGCCTGGGTCGCTTGCGTTACGCCCCGGCACTGGCGGCCTTGATCGAGACCCTGGCTCATCGCATCAGTAACCTGCGCAAGGAGGCGGCCCTGGCGTTGGGCGAGTTGAACGATCCTGATGCCATCCCGGCGTTGCAAGCCGCCCAGGACGATGGCGATCCGGAGGTACGCAAGGCTGTGCGCATTGCCTTGGGCCAATTGCAATGAGCCCGCTGACGATTGGCAATTCCCGGGAGAAGGGGCTGTTGCGGCTGAGTTGGCCTGATGGGCGTGAACAACGGCTGGACCATGCCGAGTTGCGCCGTCGGTGCCCCTGCTCGCGGTGCCGGGCGTTTCGCCTGCAAGGATTGGCCGTTCAGGTGGATTCGCGGGTTCGGGTGGTTGAGGTCAATAGCCAGGGCTATGGGGTGCAGTTGGTCTTCAGTGATGGGCATGAGCGGGGGATTTTTCCCTGGGAATACCTGGCGGGGTTGTAGCTTTGTGCCCATCCCTTGTGGGAGCGAGCTTGCTCGCGATGACGTCAGTACATTCAACCTTTTTGCAAGCTGATCCACCGCCATCGCGAGCGAGCTCGCTCCCACAGGGATACGCTGGTTACTTGAGCAATCGGTGACCCGTGGCGAGGGAGCTTGCTCCCGCTGGGCTGCGTCAGCAGCCCCAAAATCATTCAACACGGTTAATTTGGTTTTGCGCAGTCAACCCGTGAACTGACTGGCGGCGCTTGTCAGAAAAACCATGGAAGAGTACAAATGTACTCCATGACGACTCTCACTCCCCGCCGCACCGCCATCCTGACCTTCATCCGCGAACGCATCGCCGAGCAGGGCCAGTCTCCCAGCCTCGCTGAAATCAGCGAGGCGTTTGGTTTCGCCTCTCGCAGCGTGGCGCGCAAGCATGTGCTGGCGTTGACCGAAGCCGGCTTCATCGAGGTCAATCCGCACCAGGCCCGGGGCATTCGGCTGTTGAACCAGCCGCCGCGTCCCGAGTTGCTGGACGTGCCGGTGCTGGGACGGGTGGCCGCCGGGCTGCCGATCGGGGCTGATGCCGAAGTCCACAGCCGTCTGTTGCTGGACCCGGCGATTTTCACCAAGGCGCCGGATTACCTGCTGCGCGTCCAAGGCGATTCGATGATCGAGGACGGCATCCTCGACGGCGATCTGGTGGGTGTACAACGCACGCCCCAGGCCGCCAACGGGCAGATCGTCGTGGCGCGCCTGGACGGTGAAGTGACCATCAAGCGTTTCGAGCGAGTCGGCGAGCGCGTACGCCTGTTGCCCCGCAACCCGGCCTATCAGCCAATCATCGTCGAAGCCGACCAGGACCTGGCGATAGAAGGTGTGTTCTGTGGCCTGGTGAGGCAAGGCTGATGGGCGCCGTCGTTGCGTTGGACACGCTGTTCAATGGCGGCCAGGTCTGGAAGGGCCGGCCTGCGCCACCGGCCGCCAGTCCGCAGCCCACCGGCCATGCGGCGTTGGACGCGGCATTGCCCAGCGGCGGTTGGCCGGAAGCGGCGTTGACGGAAATCCTCATCGGCGCGCCGGGCGTGGGCGAGTTGCAACTGGTGTGGCCGACCCTGGCGCGGTTGTCCGCGGCGGGGGAGCGGATCGTGTTGGTGGCGCCGCCGTTCGTGCCCTATCCCCAGGCCTGGCGAAATGCAGGGGTGGACGTGCGCCAGTTGTCGATCATCCAGGCCGATCCACGGGAGGCCTTGTGGGCCACCGAGCAATGCCTGCGTTCGGGCAGTTGCGGCGCGGTGTTGTGCTGGCCGCGCCAGGCGGACGACCGGGCCTTGCGCCGTTTGCAGGTCGCCGCGGAGACCGGCCAGACCCTGGCGTTCGCCTGGCGCTCGATCCAGGAAGCCATCAACCCGTCCCCGGCTGCCTTGCGTATTGCCATCGATGCCCGGCCTGCGCAATTGCGGGTGCTCAAGTCCCGCGGCGGACTGGCCCGTTCGGCGCCGATCGCTTTTCCCACGCTCACAGGGCATTGAGGTTGCGATGCGCTGGGTCTGTATTTTATTCCCGCAATTGGCGCTGGACGCCGCGCTGCGCCAGCGCCCCGATCCCGACGAGCCCCTGGCGCTGCTGACCGGCCCGGCCCAGCGGCGGGTGCTGCAAGCGGTCAACGAACCGGCCCGCGCCTTGGGCCTGCGCCCCGGCCAGACCATGACCGCCGCCCAGGCCTTGAGCAAAGGGTTCGCCACGACCGAGTACGACGCGACGCAGATCAACTATTGGCAACAGTTCCTCGCGGCCTGGGCCTACCGCTTCAGTTCCCAGGTCAGCGTGCATTACCCGCGCACGGTGGTGTTCGAGATCGAATCGAGCCTGGGACTGTTCGGGCCCTGGCCAGTGTTCGAGGCGCGGTTGCGGGCCGAACTGACTGAACTGGGCTTTCGCCATCGCATCGTCGCCGCCCCCAACCCCGTGGCGGCGCGGACACTGGCCAATGCCTACGACGCCCTGGTGGTACCCGATAACGAAACCTTGCAAGCGTACCTGGGGCACATGCCAGTGGACCGGGTCGGCCTGGCGCCCGAGGTTGCCACGGCCTTGTCGCGCATGGGCCTGCGCCAGCTCAGCCAAGTCCAGGCCTTGCCCCGGCACACTTTGGCGCGGCGCTTCGAAGCCGACATGCTCAAGCACCTCGACGCGCTGGTGGGCAGCCGTACCCTGGCGCTGTCGTTCTACCTGCCGCCGGACCGTTTCGATGTGCGCATCGAACTCAATTACGACGTGCAATCCCACCAGGCCTTGCTGTTTCCGCTGCGCCGATTGACCGGTGATCTGTCGGCTTACTTGTGTGGGCGTGACAGCGGCGTACAGCGTTTTGATTTGCACCTGGAGCACGCCGGCTTGCCGGACACGGTCATCAAGGTCGGCCTGCTCAGCGCCGAGCGGGATGCTTCGATGCTGTTCGAGCTGGCCCGTGGCCGTCTCGAGCAGGTGCAGGTCGAGGCGCCCGTGCGCGGTTTTCGCTTGTGTGCCGAAGACCTGCCGAGCTTCGTGCCCCAGCGCCTGGAGTTGTTCGATGAACGTCCCCAGCAGTCCTTGCCCTGGGAACAGCTACGCGAACGGTTGCGGGCGCGCCTCGGCGACGAAGCCGTGCAAGGGTTGGGGTTTGGCGACGATCATCGACCCGAATGCGCGTGGCAGATGAAACCCCAGCCGCAACCACAGATGTGTCCGCTGCGCGATGATATCCAGCGTCCCGGCTGGCTGCTCGGCGAACCCCAGGTTTTGCCCGAAGGCCAGGCGCGAATCCTCATGGGCCCGGAGCGCATCGAGTCCGGCTGGTGGGATGGGGCCGACGTGCGCCGCGACTACTACCTGATCGAAACCCGCGCCGGCCAACGCGGCTGGGCCTATCGACCGGTGGGCGAGGGCGGGCCGTTGTGGCTGCAAGGCTGGTTCGCATGAACATCGAATACGCCGAGCTGCATTGCCTGTCGAACTTCAGTTTCCAGCGCGGTGCCTCCAGCGCCCTGGAACTCTGTCGTCGTGCCAAACAGCAGGGCTATCGGGCCCTGGCGATCACCGATGAATGCACCCTGGCCGGCATCGTCCGGGCCTGGCAGGCGGCCAGGGAGCTGGAGCTGCAACTGATCGTCGGCAGCGAAATCCAGGTCGAGGACGGTCCGAAGCTGGTGCTGTTGGTGGAAAACCTTGAGGGTTATCAAGCCTTGTGCGGACTGATCACCCGTGCCCGGCGCCGTAGCGAGAAGGGCCGATATCGCATCGTCCGGGAAGACTTCGACAAGCCGCTGCCAGGACTACTCGCGCTGTGGGTGCCCGATGGCAAGGAGCCCGAGGCGCAAGGGCGCTGGCTCCAACAGGTATTCAACGCGCGCCTGTGGCTGGCCGTGCAGTTGCATTGCGGGCAGGACGATCGGCGGCGACTGGCGGACTTGCTCGCATTGGCCGAACGCCTGGGCCTTCCGGCCGTCGCCACGGGGGATGTGCACATGCATGTGCGGGGACGTCGCGCCTTGCAAGACACCATGACCGCCATCCGCCACCACGTCACCGTGGCCGAGGCTGGTCAGCGCCTTCACCCCAACGGCGAACGCCATTTGCGCAGCCTTGAGGCCCTGGCCGATCTCTATCCTCGCGCCTTGCTCGATGAAACCCTGGAGATCGCCCGGCGCTGCACGTTCGACCTCGGTCAGTTGCGTTATGAATACCCGCGTGAACTGGTGCCCGAGGGCCACGATCCGACATCCTGGTTGCGGGAACTGACCGAGCGCGGCATGCGCGAGCGGTGGAAGGGCGGAGTGAAGGAGAAGGTGCGGGCGCAGATCGAAAACGAATTGGCGCTGATTGCCGAGCTGGGCTACGACAGTTATTTCCTCACCGTGCAGGACATCGTCAGCTTCGCCCGCAGCCGCCACATCCTCTGCCAGGGCCGGGGCTCGGCGGCCAACTCGGCGGTGTGCTACGCCCTGGGCATTACTGAAATCGACCCGGCCCGGACGGACATGCTGTTCGAACGCTTCCTGTCCCGCGAGCGCAATGAGCCGCCAGACATCGACGTCGATTTCGAACACGAGCGTCGCGAAGAAGTCCTGCAGTACGTGTTCCAGCGCTACGGCCGGCATCGCGCGGCATTGACGGCGGTGGTCAGCAGCTACCACGGCGCCGGGGCGGTGCGCGACGTGGCCAAGGCCTTGGGCCTGCCGCCGGACCAGGTCAATGCACTGGCCGATTGCTGCGGGCGCTGGAGCGATGAAGCGCCGCCGCTGGAGCGCCTGCGCGAAGGCGGTTTCGACCCCGAAAGCCCGGTGCTGCGCCGGGTGTTGAGCCTGACCCAGCAACTGATCGGTTTTCCCCGGCACCTGTCCCAGCACCCTGGCGGCTTCGTGATTTCCCAGCAACCCCTGGACACCCTGGTGCCGGTGGAAAACGCCGCGATGGCCGAGCGCACCATCATCCAGTGGGACAAGGACGACCTCGATGCGGTCGGGCTGCTCAAGGTGGACATCCTGGCGCTGGGCATGCTCAGCGCGATCCGCCGTTGTTTCGACCTGGTCGCGCATTACCGGGGCGTGCGGCATACCCTGGCGTCGTTGCCCAAGGACGATCGCGCGACATTCGAGATGATCAGCCGCGCCGACACCATCGGCGTGTTCCAGATCGAATCCCGTGCGCAGATGGCGATGTTGCCCCGCCTCAAGCCCAAGGATTACTACGACCTGGTGATCGAAGTGGCCATCGTGCGGCCGGGCCCGATCCAGGGCGGGATGGTGCATCCGTACCTGCGGCGGCGCAATGAGGAAGAGGAGATCACTTACCCATCGCCGGAATTGAAAGAAGTGCTGGGCCGGACCCTAGGCATTCCGTTGTTCCAGGAACAGGTGATGCAGATCGCCATTGTCGCGGCGGACTACACGCCTGGCGAAGCGGATCAATTGCGTCGCTCCATGGCCGCCTGGAAACGCCACGGCGGGCTTGAGCCACATCGCGAGCGCCTGGCAGAAGGCATGAAGAACAACGGTTACACGCCCGAATTCGCCGCGCAGATCTTCGAACAGATCAAGGGCTTCGGCAATTACGGCTTTCCTGAGTCCCACGCCGCCAGTTTCGCCTTGCTGACCTACGCCAGCAGTTGGCTCAAATGCCACGAGCCGGCGGCGTTCGCCTGCGCCCTGATCAACAGCTGGCCCATGGGTTTCTACAGCCCGGACCAGATCCTCCAGGACGCCCGCCGGCATCAGTTGCAGATCCGTCCGGTGGACGTGCGGGCCAGCGACTGGGAATGCAGCCTGGAACCGCTGGAAGGCCGGCAACCGGCGATTCGCATGGGCTTGCGCCTGATCAAGGGGTTTCGCGAGGACGATGCCCGGCGTATCGAAGCGGCGCGCAGGGAGCGGGCTTTCAGCGATGTGGCCGACCTGGGCGAGCGGGCTCGTCTCGACGCCAGGGCCATGGAGCAATTGGCCGACGCCGATGCCTTGCGCGGCCTGGCCGGCGATCGCCATCGCGCCCGCTGGGAAATCGCTGGCGTGGAAAAACAATTGGGCTTGTTCGCGGGCCTGCCCAGCCAGGAAGAACCCACCGTGGCCTTGCCGACACCCACTGTGGGGGAAACCCTGTTTGCCGACTACGCCACCCTGGGCACCACGTTGGGGCCTCATCCGTTGGCGTTGCTGCGCTCCGAATTGCGCGCCCGGCGCTGCCGCAGCTCGCGGGAATTGCAAACCGTCGAACATGGCCGCAACGTCAGCGTCGCCGGGTTGGTCACCGGCCGCCAGCGCCCGGGCACGGCCAGCGGCGTGACCTTTGTCACCCTGGAAGACGAATTCGGCAACCTCAACGTGGTGGTCTGGCGCGACTTGGCCGAACGCCAGCGCAAGGTCCTGGTGGGCTCGCAATTGCTCAGGGTGGATGGGCGCTGGGAGAGTGTCGGCGAGGTCCGCCATCTCATCGCCGGGCGCCTGAGCGATTTGAGCGAGTTGCTGGCGGGCATCCATGTGCGCAGCCGGGATTTCCGCTAGACCTGTGGTTGAAATCTGTGGCGAGGGGATTTATCCCCGCTGGGCTGCGCAGCAGACCCATTAAGACGTATAGCTAACTAGCTGACACCTCTACGGTGCTTGGTTTGGGGGCGCTTCGCACCCCAGCGGGGATAAATCCCCTCGCCACAAAGGGTTGGCGTCGTCAGTCTGCATGAAACCAATTGCCAACCCCGTGCTCGAAGCACTAGCACAAGGGACTTGTGGTATGCCGATTCCCTGCTGGTAGTTTGAGGTGAGAGTCGTCCCATGAAGTTCTTATCCCAGAGTAACGGGTGTCCCGGTTGGGACGGAGAAATGGCCCGGCGCATCCGGGCGCACGATTGGAGTCGCACCGAACTGGGTGCGATCGAGCACTGGTCTGCCAGCCTGCGCAGCGCGGTCCAGGTGATGCTGGCGTCGCCCTTGCCAATGGTCATGTTGTGGGGGCGCCAGGGCTTCATGATCTACAACGACGCCTACGCCGAATTTGCCGGTGGTCGCCATCCGTACCTGCTGGGGCGTGCGGTGGAAATGGGATGGCCGGAGGTGGCCGAGTTCAATCGCCATGTATTGGACGTGTGCCTCGCCGGCGGCACCTTGTCCTACCGCAGCAAGGAACTGGTGCTGCTGCGCGACGGCAAGCCCGAAGACGTCTGGATGGACCTCTACTACAGCCCGGTGCCCGACGATGACCAATCGCCGGCCGGCGTGTTGGCGATCGTGGTGGAAACCACCGAGCTGGTGCTGAGCGAGCGGGCCCGGCAAGAGGCCGAGCGCAGCTATCGCGCGGTCAATGAGCGCATCCAGTTGGCGCTTTCGGCGGGGCCGTTGCTAGGGTCGTTTGTCTGGGACATCGAGGCCGATCGGCTGTCTGGCGACGAGCGTTTCGCCCGTACCTTTGGCTATCCGCCCGAGTGCCCGCTGGAGGCACTGCCCATCGACATCGCTCGCCAGCGCATCCATCCCGACGACATCGACGACGTCGAGCAACGGGTCGACCTGACCCTGCGCACGGGCGTTCCCTACACCGCTGAATACCGTTTGCGTCGTGGCGAGGGCGATTACCTTTGGGTGCTGGCCAGCGGTCGATGCGAGTTCGATGCATTGGGCAAGCCCCTGCGTTTTCCCGGCGTGCTGATCGACATCAACGAGCGCAAGACCGCCGAAGCGTCGCTGCTCAAGTTCACCCGCGACCTGGAGCAGCGCGTCGATAATGAGGTCCAGGCGCGCTTGGCGGCTGAAGAACAGTTGCGCCAATCGCAGAAACTCGAAGCCATCGGCGGGCTCACTGGCGGCGTCGCCCATGACTTCAACAACCTGCTCCAAGTGATTGCCGGCAACCTGCATTTGCTGGCTCGCCACGAGCCTGACAATCCCAATGTGCAACGGCGGGTCGGCGCGTCCATCGAAGCGGTGGAGCGGGGCGCCAAGCTGTCATCGCAGTTGCTGGCTTTCGCTCGTCGCCAGCCGCTGTCGCCGGCGGTGTACAACCCGCGACGCATCTACGATGGCCTGGGCGAATTGCTGCAACGGGCGCTGGGGGAAACCATCCGGATCGAGGTGTCGTTGCCCCCGGAGCCGTGGTGCATCCATGTCGATCGCAACCAGTTGGAAAACGCCCTGCTGAATTTGGCGATCAACGCGCGCGATGCCATGGGGGGCGAAGGCGTCATCAGCATGGTCGGGGAAAATATTGCCCTGGACGAGTCGTCCTGCGTTGGCAAAGGTGTCGTGGCCGGTGATTACGTACGGTTGTCGGTGATCGATCATGGCACCGGCATGGCGCCTGAGGTGTTGAACCAGGTGTTCGAACCGTTCTTTACCACCAAGACCGATGGCCAGGGCACCGGGCTCGGATTGAGCATGGTGTTCGGGTTCGTCAAGCAGAGTGGCGGGCATATCGAGATTGCCAGTCACCCGGGGGAAGGCACGCAAGTGCATATGTATTTCCCCCGCAGCCATAAGCCTGAATCCCCGGAACAGGCGCACCCGCGCACGCTCCAGCCCGGCCTGGAGGAAACGATCCTGGTGGTCGAGGACAACGATGACGTGCGCGCGGCGTCGGTGGAGTTGTTGGAGCAGTTCGGTTATCGAACCCTGACCGCCGCCAACGGCGACGAGGCCATGAAGTTGTTGCTCGACGGCGTCTCGGTGGACCTGATCTTCACCGATGTGGTCATGCCCGGCCTGATCAAGAGCTCTGACTTGGCGGCCTGGGCCAAGGTGCAGACCCCGCCGGTGCCGGTCCTGTTCACGTCGGGACATACCCGCGACATCATCTCGCGTAACCACCAGTTGAGCCCCGATACGCATTTGTTGAGCAAGCCGTACAGCCCGGATGCGCTGGCGCGGATGGTCAGCTCAGTGCTGGAAGAATGAGCCCGACGCGGCAAAAGAATGGAACCCAAGTCGTCGTCCGGCCTTCGAATAACCAGGGCCGATCACTATTCGGCCTTGTCATGAACGAGGTGTCTAATGAGCGACTCTGCAAATACTCAGCAACAAGGCCAGACGCAAACCCCGTCCTCGCGTAACGATCCGGCTGTCGATCCTCAAGTGGCGAATAACCAGCCTGCCAATTCGGCTGAGACACACGAGGCTCACAGTGCTGCCCGTGAGGTCGATCAGAAGAAACATCATCAGGACAATGACAACACCTACAGCCCGGGTTTCAAGCCGGAACCGGATCGGCCTGGACCGGGTGACAAGACGGATGCCGATATCGACACTGCCGACAGCTGATCAACAAAAAGCCCGACTCGAGAGTCGGGCTTTCTTATTCGATAGGGCGTTATTTACTGGGGTGGGCCGCTTGAAGCTTCTTGGCCATCTCCAGGTGATGCTGCAAGTCCGGCAGCATTTTCTGGGCAAACGCTTTCAGCTCGGTATTGCCAGGTTTCTTGTCGTCAGTAACCGTTTCGGCTTCTTTCTTGAACAGGGCGACGGTTTCTTCGTGAGCCATCACCTGGTTATTCGCATAGGCCGGATCGAAGGACTCGTCGCGCACGTCGAGAATCTTGGCCTTGGCTTTCTTCATCAACGTGGTGTCGTCCGGTACCTCGATGTCATGTTTCTTCGCCAGCGCCTTCAGCTCTTCGTTGGCCTTGGTGTGGTCGGCAATCATCTTGTTGGCGAACTCCTTGATGTCCGCCGATTGGCTTTTCTGCAGGGCCAGCTTGCCTGTTTCGATTTCCGCAATACCGCCGGCCGCCGCGTTGTCGACGAAGTCGTTGGAGGTCGCGGCCCATGCCATGCCCATGCTGCTACTCAGGGCAACAGCCAGGCCGAGTTGACGCAGGGTAAATCTGTCCATAGGTAAGTCTCCACACAGGTTGTACAGGTGTTTCTCTGGGTACTGATCAATGGAGGGGAAAGCGCGGGGGAAGGTTTGATCGAAGCGCGTCGTGGCACGACGAACGGTCACCGCTGGTCGGATTGGCGGTCGACAGAACCCGACCGGCAAGGCCATGCTGATGACAGGCAGTGCCCCGAAAAGCACGTGCCACCGAACTCACGAAGGAGGTGCTCCATGCCGGTGTCCCATGATCTTTGCCAGGATCTGAAGTGCACAGAAGAAGACATCCTGAAAAAGCGCCGGGAGGACGAGAGTCTCGACGCGCTGATCAAACAATACGCCAGGCTTGATGCCGAGGTGGTGAAGGCCGAGAAACCACCTGTGGTTCTTGCTGACGTGGCCCTGGAGACGCTCAAGAAGGAGCGGCTGCAGATCAAGGACCAGATCGCCGCGCTGATGCAAAAGTAGCGATGACGATAATCCGCTAAGCGCTTTTTGTGGCGAGGGAGCTTGCTCCCGCTGGGCCGCGAAGCGGCCCCACCCCATCCATCAACCCAGCGGATCCCAGCGCTGGGACCAATCGCTGCCGGTCTTGACGATATCTCGCAACACCTCGAACGCCTGCTGCAACGCCGCCGAATCCCGGTCCCTGGAATACACCAGGTAGGTCGGGTAATTGAATTCCGGCGCCTTGGGCACTCGCTCCAGAATGCCGCTGTCCAGGTAGCTCTGCACGACCCGGGTGCGGAAATAGCCGCTGCCGCCGTTCTCCAGGATGTACTGCAACGCCAGAGGGCCGAGATTGAAGGTCACGGCGGCCTTGGCCTTGTCCGGTAGCGCCGTGTCGTGCTGGCGGCGGAAGTCGGCGCTCCAGTCGATGTATACGTAGGGTTCGGGGCGAGCGGCCAGGCGCACGAGGATGAGTTTTTCTTCCAGCAACTGCTCCACTTGCAGTCTCGGCCAATACTCGGGCTGGTACACCACCGCGGCATCCAGCAGCCCCAATTCCAATTGCTGCAACAGTTTCTCGCCGTCGCGGATGTCCATGCGCAGGGCATGGCCGGGGATCTTCTGGCGCAGCTCGCCGGCCCAGGCGAGCATTAAGGGATTGCACAAGCTGACCTCGCCACCGAGGTGCAAGACGTTGCGATAGCCCTCGGGCAATGGCAGGTCACGGCGGGCGGCCTCCCAGGTCTGCACGAGCTGGTTGGCGTAGACGACGAAGGCTTCGCCATCGGCAGTCAATCGTGCGCCGGCCCGGTTGCGCACGAACAGTGCGCAGCCAAGCTGGCTTTCGAGCTTCTGTACCCGAGCGGTGATCGCCGTCTGGGTGACGTGCAGCTTTTCCGCCGCAGCGGCGAGGCTGCCGTGGCGGACGATTTCAAGGAAGGTACGGGCGAGGTCGATGTCCATGTTCAGGCCGAGGCGGGTGATGCGGGCATTGTAAGAGTTTCAGGCGAGAAACAAAAAATCCCGCCACGAGGGCGGGATTTGATTACAGCCAGGGCGCGACCCGATCTCAGGACGGGAAGAGCTCGGACAGTTTCATCGCCAGCATCATGTCGCCTTCAGCGCGCAGCTTGCCGCCCATGAACGCTTGCATGCCGTCGGTGCTGCCGTCGACGATGCCTTGCAGGGTTTCGCCGTCCATCACCAGGGTCACCTGGGCGTCCGGGTTTTCACCCTCCTGCAGTTCACAGGTGCTGTCCTTGACGATCAGCGAGAAATTTTTGGTTTCATCGATACGGAAACCGAATACCAGGTCCAGGCCGGCAGCGGCGGCTGGGTTGAACTTGGCTTTCATGGCTTGTACGGCGTCGGCTACGGAGGTCATGGTTTCGATCCTTATTTGGGTGGTACAGCAAGGGTCTACAGTAATCCGGACTCAGCGAAAGGTGATGAGGTCCGGGGCCTTCAGCAGTTGCAGGTGGGCATGGCTGTTGAAGGAAGCCAGGGCCACCTCGCGGCCCCTGAATTTCAGGTGGTTGAGCGAGGTGTTGACGATTTGCCAGTTCAGTTCGAAGGCCTGTTTGGCGGGCATCTGGGTAATCAGGTGGAGCAGGGCGGTGATGGTTCCGCCGGAGGTGAATACGGCGATCTTGTGGGACTTGTCGGCGTTGTCGAGGATCCGGTGCAGGCCGGCCTGGACCCGCTCAACGAAGCCCAGCCAGCTTTCCAGCCCGGGCGGATCATAGCGGCCACTGAGCCAGCGCTCGACGATTAGCGCAAAGATGCGTTGGAATTCGGCGCGGTTCTGCGCAGCGTTGCGCAAGATGTCGAGGGCTTCGGGCTCCTGGGGCAGCATGTCCGGCAGCAAGGCGCGGATCACCGCGTCAGCATCGAATTCGTTGAAGGCAGCGTCGATTTCAAGCTCGGGAACCGGCAGGCCGGCGCCAGCCATCTGGCTCAGCGCGCCGGTGGCGGTGTCCTGCTGGCGACGCAGGTCACCCGAGAGGCAGCGATCGAACACGACACCCAGCTCCGCCAGGTGGCTGCCGAGCACTTGCGCCTGGCGTATGCCATTGGGCGAAAGGACATCGTAGTCGTCCGCACCGAAGGAGGCTTGGCCATGTCGAATCAGATAAATGCTGCCCACGTCCGCGTCATCCCGGTACGTTGAAGGTTTGGCGAGGTTATGAGGATGGCGTTGGCCTGTCAATGAAAAAACATACGCTTGTTTGAAATGACCGTTACAGCCCGTCCTGTCTCAGCCGCGTTACGGTAACGGCGGGTTTCATGGCTGGCAGCGGGGCAAGCGCATGGGTATGCTGGCAGCGTTACGCGCCTGCGTTCAGTGGCGCATTGCATTTAAGGAGTCGCTGTGGAGTTTTTTGTCGAGTACGCCGGTTTCCTGGCCAAGACGGTGACGCTGGTGATCGCCATTCTGGTGGTCATGGCCAGTTTTGCTGCGCTGCGCAGCAAGGGGCGGCGCAGGTCGGCCGGGCAGTTGCAGGTCAGCAAGCTCAACGATTTCTATAAAGGGTTGCGCGAGCGCCTGGAGCAGACATTGCTGGACAAGGACCAGCTCAAGGCCCTGCGCAAGCGCGAAGGCAAGGCTGAAAAAGCCGGGAAGAAACAGAAAGACAAGCCGGCGGCCAAGCCCCGGGTGTTCGTGCTGGATTTCGACGGTGACATCAAGGCCTCCGCCACCGAAAGCCTGCGCCATGAAATCACTGCGCTGCTGACCCTGGCGACCCCGAAGGACGAAGTGGTCCTGCGCCTGGAAAGCGGTGGCGGCATGGTCCACAGCTACGGCCTGGCCTCGTCGCAACTGGCGCGGATCCGCCAGGCCGGCGTGCCGTTGACGGTGTGCATCGACAAGGTGGCGGCCAGCGGCGGCTACATGATGGCGTGCATCGGCGAGAAAATCATCAGCGCTCCGTTCGCCGTCCTGGGTTCCATCGGCGTCGTGGCCCAGTTGCCCAACGTCAATCGCTTGCTGAAGAAGCACGACATCGATTTCGAAGTCCTGACGGCCGGTGAGTACAAGCGAACGCTGACGGTGTTTGGCGAGAACACCGAGAAGGGCCGGGAGAAGTTCCAGGAAGACCTGGACATTACCCATGCGCTGTTCAAGAACTTCGTGTCCAACTACCGCCCGCAACTGGCGATCGACGAAGTGGCCACCGGTGAGGTCTGGCTCGGTGTCGCCGCGCTGGAAAAACGCCTGGTGGACGAGCTCAAGACCAGCGATGAATACCTGGCCGAACGGGCCAAGGGCGCCGAGCTCTATCACCTGCACTACGCCGAACGCAAAAGCCTGCAAGAGCGCATCGGCATGGCGGCCAGCGGTTCGGTGGATCGGGTGTTGCTCAGCTGGTGGAGTCGGTTGACCCAGCAGCGGTTTTGGTAATTCGAGGGCCCACCTTGTGGACTGATGGCTCCAGGTTCACTGCCATCCCCTGTGGGAGCGAGCTTGCTCGCGATTGCGATGGCTCAGCTTGTATCGATGTCGAATGTACCGACGCCATCGCGAGCAAGCTCGCTCCCACAGTGGATCTGAGGTTGAACGAGACAAAAAAAGCCCTGGACCGGTCACCCGGTCCAGGGCTTTTTCATGCATCAGGTTTCAGCGACGACGAAACAGCGGCAGCGGCTCGTCAGTGGCGGCCTGATAAGTCACCGAGAAATCCTTGAGGCTTTCAAGGGCTTCATACGGGTCTTTGTCGGCACGCAGGGCAAAGGCGTCGAAGCCGCAACGGCGCATGTAGAACAGTTGGTCGCGCAGCACGTCGCCAATGGCACGCAGTTCACCCTTGAAGCCATAGCGCTCACGCAACAGGCGAGCGTTGGAGTAGCTGCGCCCATCGGTGAAGGCCGGGAAGTTCAGGGCGATGACCTGCAACTGGTTGGCGTCGTCACCGATTTCTTCCGCTTCCTCGTCGGCGTCCAGCCACACACCCAGGCCGCCGTCGCGGGCCTTGAGGGCGTGGGCGTGATCGCGCCACAGGGCCAGGGGCACGATCAGGTCGTCGCAGTTGGAAATGCCATCGAGCGTCGCGTCCTTGGGCAACAGGTGCCAGGTTTCGTCGATGACTTCGTTGTTCTTAATGATTCGCTGCATAGACGCGTTCCTTGAAGAGGTCGATGCCGATACGTTGATAAGTGTCGATGAAACGTTCGTCTTCGGTACGTTGTTCGATGTACACGTCGATCAGTTTCTCGATCACATCCGGCATGTCATCCTGGGCAAACGACGGGCCGAGGATCTTGCCCAGGCTGGCGTCGCGGCTGCCGCTGCCGCCGAGGGAGACCTGGTAGAACTCTTCGCCTTTCTTGTCCACGCCCAGGATGCCGATGTGGCCAACGTGGTGGTGACCACAGGCGTTCATGCAGCCGGAAATGTTCAGGTCCAGCTCGCCGATGTCGAACAGGTAGTCCAAGTCGTCGAAGCGGCGCTGGATCGATTCGGCGATCGGGATCGACTTGGCGTTCGCCAGCGAGCAGAAATCACCGCCCGGGCAGCAGATCATGTCGGTCAGCAGGCCGATGTTCGGGGTGGCGAAACCTTGTTCGCGCAACTCGCCCCACAGGGTGAACAACTGGCTCTGTTCAACGTCCGCCAGGATGATGTTCTGCTCGTGGGACGTGCGCAGTTGGCCGAAGCTGTAGCGCTCGGCCAGGTCGGCGACGGCGTCCAGTTGCTTGTCGGTGATGTCGCCGGGCGCAACGCCGGTCGGTTTCAGCGACAGGGTCACCGCGACATAGCCGGGCTTCTTGTGGGCCAGGGTGTTGCGGGTGCGCCAGCGGGCGAAACCCGGGTGTTCCTTGTCGAGGGCAGCCAGTTCGGCGTCCTGGTTGTCCAAGGCTTTATAGGCTGGGTCGACGAAGTGCTTGGCGACGCGATGCACTTCGGCTTCGGTCAGGGTGGTCTGGCCGCCGCGCAGGTGGACCATTTCGGCCTCGACCTTCTCGGCGAACACTTCAGGCGTGAGCGCCTTGACCAGGATCTTGATCCGCGCCTTGTATTTGTTGTCGCGACGGCCATAGCGGTTGTACACCCGCAGGATGGCGTCGAGGTAGCTCAGCAGGTCTTGCCACGGCAAGAACTCGTTGATGAACGCGCCGACCACAGGGGTACGTCCCAGGCCGCCACCCACCAGCACACGGAAGCCCAGCTCGCCGGCGGCGTTGTAGACCGCTTCCAGGCCGATGTCATGGACTTCGATGGCCGCGCGGTCCGAACTCGAGCCGTTGATGGCGATCTTGAACTTGCGTGGCAGGTAGGCGAATTCCGGGTGGAACGTGGTCCACTGGCGAACGATTTCGCACCACGGACGTGGGTCGATCAACTCATCGGCCGCGACGCCGGCGAACTGGTCGGTGGTGACGTTGCGCAGGCAGTTGCCGCTGGTCTGGATCGCGTGCATCTGCACGGTGGCCAATTCGGCCAGGATCTCAGGCACATCTTCCAGGGCCGGCCAGTTGTACTGGACGTTCTGCCGGGTACTGATGTGGGCGTAGCCCTTGTCATAGTCGCGGGCAATCTGGGCCAGCTTGCGCACCTGGCGCGAGGTCAGCTGGCCATAGGGCACCGCCACGCGCAGCATCGGCGCGAAGCGTTGGATATACAGGCCATTCTGCAAGCGCAGAGGGCGGAATTCTTCTTCGCTCAGCTCGCCTGCCAGATAGCGTCGGGTCTGATCACGGAACTGCTTGACGCGGTCCTCGATGATCCGCTGATCGTACTCGTCATATACGTACATATAAGTCTCGTTCTCAGGCTTGGGCCGATCAGAAACAGCTGCAGGTTGGCTCGCTGAAATCGGGTTCTGCCTCGGCAATTCTGCGCGCACGGCCGCGCACTCCTAGGGGAGCCGGTGCAAGATACCTGTTTTGAGTTATGCGCAAAAGTGATGTTTGAGTATATGTAAAGAACCAAATCGACTAATGAGATTGATTATTGCCTAACCCACATTTGTCGTGCGGGCAATCATCGTCTTAACTGTGGTCGAGTCCTTATGCAATCACCTACAAAACCGACAAGAGGCGATGCAATGAGCAATCCGACCAAAGCAAGGAAAAGCGACAGTACCGTTGATGCCTGGGCCATTTTGTTCTTGATTATCCTGGTGGTGGGCACGGCGGTGTTCTGGGTCAGTCATCAATAATTTTCCATCAGACACATGAGCAGCAACTGTGGGAGCGGGCTTGCTCGCGAAAGCGGTGTGTCAGTCAACATAGACAGTGACTGAACCACCGCTTTCGCGAGCAAGCCCGCTCCCACAGGGGCATGTGTTGTTCTGAAGGGCGTTATAGCCCCGCCAGATGCACCACCAGCTTGACGATGCCAAACAGCGTCAAGGCGAAGATCACCGTGAACACGATCCCCAATATCACGAAGTGGCTCGGCTTGCCGTGGGTGAAATCCCGGGCGCGGTTCTTGCCGCTCTGCACGCCGAAGGCCGCAGCCAGCACGCTGTGCATCATCTGCAGCAGGGTTGGCGGTTTGTTGTCGATTGGATCGTCCATAAAACCCTCGATGAAAGTCGGATCTCTCCAAGCATAGTCAAACCGCGCCTTGTGGATGAATTCGATCGCTCTGGTCATTCGTTACACAATTTCCATCGACCTATAACTATGTACCGCTGATGGGGTTCGCCAAGCTGGTCTGCTGTCGCTTCATTCAAAGGAGCGATGTATGCCACCCAATCCCACGCAGAACCCGGAAACAACACGATCAAAACCGCAGGCCACGGAAAGTCTGCATGCAGACTTTCTGGAAGCGGCCATGCCTGCATGGCTCATCGAGGCTACGACGCAACGCAGGCAGGCGATAAAGCAAGCCGGAACGCAAATGCCGGCCTGGTATGCGAACGCTTCGCCAGAGCAGCGCAAGGTCGTGGATGCCTGTTTCACGCAAAGTGTCGCAGCGCAGAATCGATTGGACAAAACCCTGTCGGCATTCCTGGACATTGATACATTTGCCAGGCCGCTGTTGATCCAGGCACTAAAGGATCGGTTCAAGATAGAAGTGGACGTCGACAAGACGTTGCTGCACCTGATACGACCGTTGGAAATATCCGTGATCAAGGTGGAAATTTCTTCGTTCACAGTGTTCAGGTTGCCCCTGCTGCAAGTTGCGCTGCACAACTTCGAAAGCTGGGAATGCGAGCATGACGCCTATCATGCAACGTCAAGATTTGTTGCAGAGACGCATACGCCTGGCACTTACGCGCCCGTGGTGTTGAATGTGTCGGTGAGTCAATTCCTCACGCTGTGCCGCACCCTGGATATCGGTGCGAAATACCAAGCCTACCTCAAGTCTTTTTTCTACCCGGCTGACGCGACGACCGAAACGACGTTTCGCCAGCACTTCATTGCCAGTCAGAAAGCTGCGTTAAGGGCCGCAGCCGAGCAAGCGCTGTTGGCAAAGGATATAGAGCCGAGGGATCACGCGATGGTTCTGTCGGTCATCAACGGCGAATATGCCCCCCGGATAGGTGGGAAGCCAGTCTGGTTCGAAGACATGACCCTGATGGGGTTCAGACTGGTGGGCTGTGTCGCGTTCACGATTTGTGAAATGCATCGCTACAGCAATGAAGTGATCCTCTACGTGCCCCATGACCCTGAGCATCCGCTGAAGCGTTACGACGTCAACCAACTGAAAGCGCGCTTCAAGCAATTGCTCACCACGCCGGATACCGGGCAATCGCAAAACATTGCGCCTACACCGTATCAGCGCTTTTTCAGTCGATTCGTGCCCTACGGCAAACAACCTTATTACTTCAGCCAATTTGTCCAGGAAGCGGGCGGTTTTCCAAGCGTCCAGTTGCCTGCGCCATGGATGGGCATTTTCGAACCCTTCATACCCCCTTCGTTGATGATCCGCCTCCCGGCAATCCCTCCCGATCGTTCAAAGGCAAAGCGCGAACCGGATCCCTACGTCGCCCCTTCGACGACACCGCAGCAAGGCCGGACGTTGTGGGCCGATAATCTGGATCCGTGGCAGTACCTCTATGAGCGACACCGTGAAAAAGTGCTGGCCGATGCGCGCAGTCATGCGGTCCCCACGGAGGATGTCGACGCCAAGACGAGGCAAGAGAAACTCGCCAACCTACTGCAAATAGGGCTCTCGGCCGTAAATATGTTGTCCATGTTCGTTCCGGTATTGGGCGAGGTCATGATGGTGGTCATGGCGGGACAGCTGTTGTACGAAACCCTTGAAGGTGCGATCGAGTGGGGTGAGGGTGACAAACGGGCAGCCAAGGCCCATTTGATAGACGTCGCAGAAAACCTGGCGTTGATGGGCGTGATGGCGGGTGTGGGTGCCGGGGTCGGCAAGCTGGCCGCCATCAAGCCTGAACCGGTGATCGAGCACCTTGAGCCTGTGACGTTGCCCAGTGGCGAAACCCGCCTGTGGAAGCCGGACCTGAGCCGTTATGAAAGCAGTGTAACGCTCCCCGATACGAGCACTCCGAACGCATTGGGGCAATACGAAGTCGGTGGGACGACCTGCATCCGCCTGGGCGGAAAGGTTTACGAGCAGCTTTTCGATGCGTCGATACACAAATGGCGTATCAAGCATCCGACAGACAATTCAGTGTATCAACCCATCCTCCTGCATAACGGCACCGGAGCCTGGCGGCATTCGCTGGAGCGGCCAATGACCTGGAATCGCTTGACGCTGCTCAGGCGCATCGGCCATGAGACCGCAGCGTTTTCGGATGACGTGCTGCTCAGGCTCGCCGACGTCAGCGGCGTCAGCGACAACACGCTGCGTAAAATGCACATGGACAACTCGATGCCGCCTCCTGAGCTGAGGGATGCGATGCGCCTGTTCAAGGCGGACGCCGAGGCCGCCCAGGTGATTGACCGGATGCAAGGCACAGCAAGTTTGAGAGAGCTGACCCGGCAGCAGGTTTTCGAAAGGATCTATAAGGGCGAGGAACCTGCGGACGGTCGTATCAGGATTTTGCAGCGTGAGTGCCCTGGCCTTAGCGAGGCTGCCGCCCAAGAGGTCATCGCCCACGGAAGCGCTGCCGATCTCGCCCGCTTTGACGCAAGGCGCCGCGCGCCGTTGAACATGCTCGAAGAGGCGCGCTGGTATGCCCGACAAGGACGCCAGGTTCGGGCATATGCGGGGTTGCGCAGCGAGAGTGTGGCATCGGCCGACAGCCGACGCCTGGCATTGCATGCCCTGGAAAGATTGTCGGCATGGCCGGATACGCTGCGTCTGGAAGTGCGCGAGGGAAGCGGCGCCGGAGCATTGCTTGACAGTATCGGCGACAAGCATGCGCCGCGGAAAACAACCTTGGTCAAAAACGGACCTCACTATCAAGCGCTCGATGAGCGTGGGAAAGTCGTCGATAGCGTGCCCCGGCAGGGCGACGATTTCTACCGTTCGATCCTGTACGCGTTGCCTGATGATGTGCTTTCAGGGCTGGGGCTGGCGAAGAATCAAGACGCCCAGTTGCAACGCAGGATCATCGATTACGCAGACCTGCATCGCAAGGATATGCCACAGCTGCTTGAGCCCCGCGCCAGACGTTTCAAGCCACCCGTTCGAGTGAGCGCGACGCTCAAGGGGTATTACGCGAGCGGTCGAGGCAAGGGGATGCATCCTTCCATTCAGGCGCGGGTGGAGGCGCTTTATCCCAGCGAGCAGCAAGCCGAGGCGTTCATCAGGCAGCAACGGGCAAGTCAGAGCGGCAAGTCTATTCGGAGTTGCAAACGCGCCAGCGTGAATGGGAGTCGCTCGATGGCACGCTTCAACAATGGCTGGACGAGACACCGGGCAGCCCGACCGATGCTCACAAATTCAGGTTTGCCCAAGCGCTCAGGGATAGCTGGCGCCATCGTCCGTTAGCGGAAGAGTCCCCCGAAGGCACGCGGCTGTTGCTTTCCTGTCAGGTGCCGCTGCCCTCGATAACCGCCAACTTTGGCCATGTGCGTGAACTGTCGGTGGTTGGCGGCGGGCTGACGGACATCAATGCGGACCCCTTCCTGACGCTTTTTCCCGGGCTCACGAAGTTGTCGATCGGTGTCAGAGAGGCCGGCTTCATCGATCTGTTCCTTGGACAACAACCGTTGACCACCTTGCCGCACGCGGTGAGTCAAATGCCGGGACTTACCGACCTGCGTTTCTCCACCGCAGCTTTCGCCCTGGACAGGAGTTTTGCGTCAAGGCTCACTGCGCTGACTTCACTGGAGGCTTTGCACATCGAATATTCGGGTTTCGATCGGGTCGTGTTGCATGATCTTGACCTTACCCCGTTGGACCGTTTGCGTACGTTGAAAATCGACGCGCCGCAGGTTCTGTCGCGATGGCCGGAATACGTGCAGCGTCTTCCGAACCTCGAACGCCTGGACCTGGCGCGCACATCGATACGTACACTGCCTGACGCGATATTCCAAGGGCACGAAAAGCTGTGGGCCGGGTTGTCGCTGAATTGGTCGGCGCTGGCGCCTGAGGCGTTCGGGCGTGCCTACCGATACGTCAGCGGCTACTCAGGTGAGCTCGGCCATTTGGTTGACTTGAGCGAGATGGTGGATGGGTACTGCCGCGGACAATTGCGCATGATTGTCGGGGAGCCCGATCTTGTCGGGCGCCTGCCCGCGCGATTCGACAGTGCTTCATACACCCCGCAGGAGCGATTTACCGCGTTAGAAGCCATCAGGGCGGAGCACGATGGCATCTTTGCGCAGTTTTTCGAGCCGGAGGCACTGGAACAGTTGCCTTATTCCACGCTTGCGCCCTCAGGAGTGAAGGCAGGGTCCTTGCTTCGCGCGTTGCGAGACAGCTGGCGCGGCGCTGTTCGCCAGCGCCTTGGTTTGCCGACGGCTGAGGTCTCCACCTTCCAACTGCTCCCCTCCGGATCAAGTCTTCCAGGTAAAAAAATGACATCGCTCCCGGCGTTGCCAGCCGGCAGTTTTTCCCATGTGCATACGTTGCGCCTGGGATCGTTGGAGGTTTCAACCGAGCAAGCGCGCAGCTTTTTCAGGGCATTCAGTGGTACGCAAACGCTGGAGATCGGCAACAGCGGTTTCGCCGAATTGCCTTTCGCCGCCGAACATTTGCCAGCGTTGACGCAACTCGACCTGCGCAATAACAAGCTCATCGTCAATCCCATTGTCCAGGCGCAATTCAACGGCTTGACGCGGCTTGAACAACTGAATCTGGCCCATAACCCGCTCGAGACCCTGGATGTTACTGCCTTGACCCAGCTTCGGGCCCTGAACCTCAAAGCCACCCAATTGCGGGCTTGGCCAGCCGGCGCCGAAAGCCTGCAGCAACTGTCCTGGCTCGACCTGCGGGAAAACCGGCTGCGATCGCTTCCGCCATCCGTACTGTCCAATGATGACCTCATCCTGAAAACCAATTGGGCCGATAACCCCTTCAGCCCCGAAGGCGAGGCAGCCTTGAGCGCGGCCTATCAGCGAGTCGAAGATGCAAGAGGACTCCTCCACGGGGCATTGGCTCGATTTGCCAAAGAACCTGTACCGGATCAGTTCCCGCCGACGGAAACAGCCTGGTCGACGACACGCCTTCTATTAAGGCTTCCCGAGGAATCGGCAATCGTCGAGGGGGATGCCGGACGCACGCTTCGCCTGCAGCGGCTGGATCCGTTCTTGACGCAGGAACAGGCAGCCCGGAAGCTCGGGCAATGGCGGGAAAACGGGATGACCGAGACGCAAATCGACGACCAGCTCAACCAGTGGCATCAGGGGTGTGTCTCGCTGACTCGTCGACTGAATGATTGGCTCTTTATCCGAGACGCACAAGTCACCAGGGGCACCGTGTCCGCGCAAAGCCGCGCGCTCGCGGCGAACAGCATTCGTAAGGTTTGGCAAGAAAGACTGATACGCCACGATGGAACAGGGCAAACGCTCAGTCTGCATGGTCTGCAGTTGGGTGACTTGCCTGAGCTGACGGTGCCGTTTCCTGGCGTGACAACGCTGGAGCTTCCGGGCGTCCTGTTGACTGAACAAGGTTCCAACGGTTTCTTGGCGGCTTTTCCCAATTTGGGGCGGTTGGACCTGGGCGGCAATGGATTGACCGCCGTTCCGGAGGCTGCCTTGGAAATGGCGCACCTGGAGCACCTGGATTTCGGCGATAACAACTTGCCGCCGGCAGCGGCTTACCCGCTATTGACCAACGGTCGCCTGCGTTCGCTCAACCTTTCCCTCAATAGACTGGTAACGTTCGATCCTCCCGATTTTGGCCAGATCCAAGTGCTGGATCTCAGCAATAACGAGATAGAGAACTGGCCCAGCCATTTGTTGGATGCGCAAGAACTAGGGGCCCTGAACCTGAGCGGCAACGAGCTTACGGATCTTCCGGCCGGGTTGCTGGATGGCAACCACGAGAGACTCGTGGACGGAATGGACCTAACCGAAAACGAAGAGCTGTCACTCGACACGTTCTATGAACTCAGGGATTACCTCGAGTCGGGTGACATTGAAGAAGTGATGGGCTTTTCTCGAAGCGATATTGATAGCTTTATCGACATGTCAGAGTCGCCGCAAGGCGACACTTCCGATGTTGATGACGACTCCGATGGCGGCGCGGGCGGTAATATCCGTAACGATAGCCACGCCGCTGTCGCTCCGGTCGAGCCGCTCTTCAATCCTTCGGGCGACGCATCGGTCGAGGCCCTCGCACCCTGGCTGGTGGGGGCGGACAGTGAACAGGTCACGACCCGGAAAAGGATCTGGACGCAGTTGGCCGAAGAAAACGACCATGAACGTTTCTTCCAACTGCTTGCGCTGTTGTCAGACACGTTCGATTTCAAATTCAACCGAGCAGAACTGACGCGACGGGTATGGAACGTCATGGAGGCAGCCAGCGAAAACAGCGAGTTGCGGCAGTTGTTGTTTCGTGAAGCCGAAACCCACGGTACGTGCATCGATGGTCGCATCCTGACGTTCAGCGAGCTGGAAGTGCGTGTGTTTGTCTTTCAGGCTTTGCGCGACATTCCGCTGGATCGTCCGATGCTCAAGGGCCAGGCGTTGCTGCGCTTGTCGCGGCAGTTGTTCCGGCTGGAGCGGGTCGAGACGTTGGCCGAAGCGGCAGGTCAAGGCAGGGATCGGGCGGAAATGCGCCTGCGATACCGCATTGGCCTGACGAGCGGGTGGGGCGATGGCATCGATTTGCCTGGGCAGCCTACGCATATGGCTTTCGGCGCACCGATCACGGGAGAACTGGCGGCACGCACGCGTCACTCGATTCTCGAGGCAGAGCGCAGCGATGCGCTATTGGTGAACATGACAACGCGTGACTACTGGACGACCTACCTACAGGAGCGGCATCCAGAACTCATGAGTGATATCACCGATGCGGTCGCCAATAGGCGCCATGAGCTTTTGGATGAATTGGAGGACCGCAGGGCCGAGGGCACGGTCGATACGGAGCAATACAACCTGCAACTCACTGCGCAGGGCAGAGCGATTGATGCCTTGCGCACTCAGAAACTGGTGGAGCTGACGCGAACAGAGGTCAGTGACTTGCAGAACGTCGCCGCTGGAAGAACGGAGCCATCCGGTAATCAGTCGCCTCAACCAGGGCCGTCACGCCGTAACTGATCCATCGCTGCGGACTGCGTATGCCGACCTGTCGATGCCCGCTTCGTCGACAGGTCGGTTCGCGTTCTTTTCGCTCAGTTGTCGTAACCCAGGTTCGGCGCCAACCAACGCTCCGTCACGCTGAGATCCTGCCCTTTGCGTGCGGTATAGCTCTGCACCTGATCCTTGTCGATCTTGCCCACGGCAAAATACTGCGCCTGGGGATGGGCGAAGTACCAGCCGCTGACCGCCGCTGCCGGGAACATGGCGTAGTGCTCGGTAAGGAACACGCCGCTGCGCCCGGCTTTCATTTCACTGGCCTCGGGATCAAGCAGGCGGAACAAGGTGGCTTTCTCGGTGTGATCCGGGCAGGCCGGGTAGCCGGGAGCAGGGCGGATGCCGGTGTACTGCTCCTTGATCAGCGCCTCGTTGTCCAGGTGTTCGTCCTTGGCGTAACCCCAATGTTCCTTGCGCACCTGCTGGTGCAGCCATTCGGCACAGGCTTCGGCCAAGCGGTCGGCCAGGGCCTTGACCATGATCGAGTTGTAGTCGTCGCCGGCTTCTTGATACGCCTTGGCGACTTCTTCGGCGCCGATGCCGGCGGTGGTGATGAAGCCGCCGACGTAATCGGTGATGCCACTGTCCTTCGGCGCGACGAAGTCGGCCAGGGAGAAGTTCGGCTTGCCGTCGGTCTTGATGATCTGCTGGCGCAGGTGATGCAGGCGTGCCAGTGGCTTGCCGTCGTCGCCATAGACTTCCAGGTCGTCGTCATGCACCTGGTTGGCCGGCCAGAAGCCGAACACGGCGCGGGCGCTGATGAGTTTCTCGTCGATCAGCTTGCGCAGCATCGCCCGGGCGTCGGCGTACAACGCCGTGGCCGCTTCGCCGACCACTTCGTCGGTGAGGATGCGCGGGTATTTGCCGGCCAGGTCCCAGGAAATGAAGAACGGCGTCCAGTCGATGTATTCGGCCAGGACATTCAAGTCGATGTCGTCCAGCACCCGTGCGCCAGTGAAGGTCGGCTTGACCGGCTGGTAGCTGCTCCAGTCGAACTGCGGCTTCTTCGCCACGGCCGCCGGGTAGCTCAGGCGTTCGGTGCGGGCGCTGCGGTTCGAAGTGCGCTCGCGCACCTCGATGTAGTCCTGGCGGGTTTTCTCGACGAACGCCGGCTTCAGCTCCTTGGACAGCAACTGGGTCGCCACGCCCACGGCGCGGGAGGCGTCGGTGACGTAGATCACCGCGTCGTTGCTGTACTTGGGCTCGATCTTCACCGCCGTATGGGCCTTGGAGGTCGTAGCACCGCCGATCATCAACGGCAGGTGGAAGTCCTGGCGCTGCATCTCCCGCGCCACGTGCACCATCTCGTCCAGGGACGGGGTGATCAGGCCAGACAGGCCGATGATGTCGCATTTCTGTTCCTTGGCTACCTGGAGGATTTTCTCCGCCGGCACCATCACGCCCAGGTCGACGATGTCATAGCCGTTGCACCCCAACACAACGCCGACGATGTTCTTGCCGATGTCATGCACGTCGCCCTTGACCGTGGCCATGAGGATCTTGCCCTTGGCTTCCGGCTTGTCGCCTTTTTCCGCCTCGATGAACGGGATCAGGTGGGCCACCGCTTGCTTCATCACGCGGGCGGACTTGACCACTTGGGGCAGGAACATCTTGCCGGCGCCAAACAGGTCGCCAACGATGTTCATGCCGGCCATCAGCGGGCCTTCGATGACCTCGATCGGACGGGCGAACGACAACCGCGATTCCTCGGTGTCTTCGACGATATGGGTGGTGATGCCCTTGACCAGCGCATGCTCCAGGCGTTTGTTCACTTCCCAGCCGCGCCACTCTTCGGTTTCCGCTTCCTTGACGCTGCCGTCGCCCTTGTACTTGTCGGCGATGGCGAGCAGGGCGTCGGTGCCTTCGGGGGTGCGGTTGAGGATCACGTCTTCCACCGCGTCGCGCAGTTCCACCGGGATCTGGTCGTAGATCTCCAGTTGGCCGGCGTTGACGATGCCCATGGTCAGGCCCGCGCGGATTGCATACAGCAGGAACACCGAGTGGATCGCCTCGCGCACCGGGTTGTTGCCGCGGAACGAGAAGGACACGTTGGAGACCCCGCCCGAGGTCAGCGCGTAGGGCAGTTCGTCGCGGATGTAGGCGCAGGCATTGATGAAATCCACGGCATAGTTGTTGTGCTCTTCAATACCTGTGGCGACGGCGAAGATGTTCGGGTCGAAGATGATGTCTTCCGGCGGGAAGCCGACTTCGTTGACCAGGATGTCGTAGGAGCGCTTGCAGATCTCCTTCTTGCGCGCCTCGGTGTCGGCCTGGCCGGCTTCGTCGAAGGCCATCACCACCACCGCAGCGCCGTAGCGCTTGCACAGCTTGGCGTGGTGGATGAACTGCTCGACGCCTTCCTTCATGCTGATGGAGTTGACGATGCCCTTGCCCTGGATGCACTTGAGGCCGGCCTCGATCACTTCCCACTTGGAGGAGTCGATCATGATCGGCACCCGGGAAATGTCCGGTTCGCCGGCGATCAGATTGAGGAAGGTCACCATGGCCTTCTTCGAATCGAGCATGCCCTCGTCCATGTTGATGTCGATCACCTGGGCGCCGGCCTCGACTTGTTGCAGGGCGACTTCCAGGGCTTCGGTGTAGTTGTCCTCGCGGATCAGCCGGGCGAACTTGGCGGAACCGGTGATGTTGGTCCGCTCACCGACGTTGACGAACAGCGAACTGCGATCGATGGTGAACGGTTCCAGGCCTGACAGGCGGCACGCCCGTGGAATGTCCGGAATCTGCCGCGGCGCATAGCCGGCCACGGCCTTGGCGATGGCTTCGATGTGCGCCGGGGTGGTGCCGCAGCAGCCGCCGACGATGTTCAGGAAACCGCTCTGGGCAAACTCCTCGATGACCTTGGCCGTCTCGGCCGGCAGTTCGTCGTATTCCCCGAATTCGTTAGGCAGGCCTGCGTTGGGGTGGGCCGATACGTGGGTGCTGGCCTTGTTCGACAGCTCCTCCAGGTACGGGCGCAGTTCGCTGGCGCCGAGGGCGCAGTTCAGACCGACGGAAATGGGCTTGGCGTGGGCCACCGAGTTCCAGAAGGCTTCGGTGGTCTGGCCGGAAAGGGTACGGCCGGAGGCGTCGGTGATGGTGCCGGAAATCATGATCGGCAGCTCGACGCCCAGTTCTTCATAGACGCCTTGCACGGCGAAGATCGCCGCCTTGGCGTTGAGTGTGTCGAAGATGGTCTCGATCAGGATCAGGTCGGCGCCGCCTTCGATCAGGCCCTTGGTGGCCTCGGTGTAGTTCTCCACCAGCTCATCGAAGGTCACGTTGCGGTAGCCGGGGTTGTTCACGTCCGGTGACAGCGAGCAGGTGCGGCTGGTCGGGCCGAGCACGCCGGCGACGAAGCGCGGCTTGTCCGGGGTTTCCAGGGTCTTGGCGTCGGCCACCTTGCGGGCCAGGCGCGCGCCTTCCAGGTTCAGCTCGTAGGCCAGGCCCTGCATGCCGTAGTCGGCCTGGGACACCTGGGTGGCGTTGAAAGTGTTGGTTTCGAGGATGTCGGCGCCGGCATCCAGGTAGGCCTTCTCAATGGCACCGATCACGTCGGGGCGAGTCAGCACGAGCAAGTCGTTGTTGCCCTTGACGTCGCTCGGCCAGTCGGCGAAGCGTTTGCCGCGATAGTCCTGTTCTTCCAGCTTGTAGCTCTGGATCATCGTGCCCATGCCGCCGTCGAGGATCAGGATGCGTTCCTTGAGGGCTTGCTGGAGAAGATAGAGGCGAGCGCTGCGATCGGACATAGGACTACCTGGAAATAAAGACCATTACGAAGGCTGGAATGATAGCAAACCTGTGCAGGATTTGATCATGGCGGGCTTTTGCATGAATGTCGCTCATGTTTGCAAGGCGATGCTGGCCCGGTAGAATCGCCGGATTATCTCTTAGGGACCGAGACATGCCGTACCGCGTCTTATTCGGCAGTCTGTTGCTGCTGTTGTCTTTTACTGCAGCCGCCGGGAATCCCACTCCCGCGATTTCCTACACCCGCGACATCCAGCCGATCTTCACGGAAAAGTGCGTGGCCTGCCATGCCTGCTACGACTCCGCCTGCCAGTTGAACCTTGGCAGTGGCGAGGGCGCGCTTCGGGGCGCGAGCAAAGTGCCGGTCTACGACGGCGAGCGCCGCCAGGCCGCCGACCCGACCCGCTTGTTCTATGACGCCTCTGGCCAGCGAGCCTGGCAGCGCAAGGGTTTTTATTCGGTGATCGATGCCCAGGGCAGCCAGGCCGCATTGATGGCTCGCATGCTGGAGCTCGGACACCGCACGCCCTTGCAGCCCAACGCCAAATTGCCGGAAGACATCGTGCTGGGCTTGAGTCGCGACAACAGTTGCCCGATGCCGGAGCAATTCAACGAATATGCGGCCACTCACCCCAAGGAAGGCATGCCCCTGGCGGTCACTGGCCTGACCGACCAGCAGTACCAGACGCTCCAGCGCTGGCTGGCCGCGGGTGCCCCCATCGACCAGCAGGCCTTGGCGCCAAGCGCCGCCGAAGCCTTGCAAGTGGTGCAGTGGGAAAACCTGCTCAACGCGCCCGGCGCACGGGAAAGCCTGGTGGGGCGCTGGCTGTTCGAACACTGGTTCCTGGCGCATATCTATTTCAAGGGCGGCGAGCCGGGACATTTCTTCCAGTGGGTGCGTTCGCGCACGCCCACTGGCCAGCCGATCGACCTGATCAATACCCGCCGTCCCAACGACGACCCCGGCACCCGCATTTATTACCGGCTATGGCCGGTGCAAGGGGTGATCGTGCATAAGACCCACATCACCTACGGCTTGAGCGCGGCGAAAATGGCGCGGATCAAGAGCCTGTTCTACAGCGGCAACTGGCAGGTCAGCGCATTGCCGGGTTATGGGCCGGAGCGCCGGGCCAACCCGTTTTCCACGTTCGAAGCGATCCCGGCCCAGGCCCGTTACCAGTTCATGCTCGATAACGCCGAGTATTTCGTGCGTACCTTTATTCGCGGTCCCGTGTGCCGTGGTCAGATCGCCACGGACGTAATCCGCGATAACTTCTGGGCGCTGTTCCAGGCGCCCGAGCATGACCTCTACATCACCGATCCGAACTATCGCGGCCAGGCCACGCCGCTGTTGGCGATGCCGGGGCAGAACGATGACGTAGGCAGCGTCGTCAGCCTGTGGCTCGACTACCGGGACAAACGCAACGAATACGAAGCCCTGCGCCGCGACAGTTACGCCGAGCTGCCGGCGCCGAGCTGGTCGACGCTGTGGGCGGGCAATGACAATGCGCTGTTGAGCATCTTCCGGCATTTCGACAGTGCTTCGGTCACCAAGGGCCTGATTGGCGAAGTGCCGCAAACCATGTGGTTGTTCGACTTTCCGCTGCTGGAGCGCACCTACTACCAGCTCGCGGTGAATTTCGACGTGTTCGGCAACGTCTCCCACCAGGCCCAGACCCGGTTGTATTTCGACCTGATCCGCAACGGCGCGGAGCAGAACTTCCTGCGCCTGATGCCAGCCGATTCCCGCGAGGGTTACCTCGACGACTGGTACCAGGCCGGCGGAAAATTCAAGATGTGGCTCGATTACGAGGCCATCGACGACGACAAGCCGACGGCGCTCAAGCTCGACGAGAAAGATCCCAAAGGCGACTTTGCCCAGCAGTTACTGGCTCGCTACGGTGAGCTGAATGCCCGTCCCGATCCGATCAACCGCTGCGAAGGCGCCTACTGTTCGCGGCCGAACATCGATCCAACGCTGCAAAACGCCGAGCAGGCATTAAGTCGCTTGGTGTCGCGCCCGGCGGCGGGCCTGAAGGTGATCGACCAATTACCGGAAGCGACGATGCTGCGCGTCGAAACCGCTGACGGTCTCCGTGAGGTCTACAGCTTGCTGCGCAACCGTGCCCACAGCAACGTGGCGTTCCTGCTGGGCGAAGAAAGCCGTTACCAGCCGGGGCTGGACACGCTGACGGTCTACCCGGGCGTGCTCAGCAGCTATCCCAATTTTATCTTCAACATACCCGCCGGGCAGGTGCCGGCGTTCGTCGATGCCATGGAAAGCGCGCCGGATGCGGCGGCGTTCGAGCGGATTGTCGAGCGCTGGGGGATTCGGCGGAGTCACCCGCAGTTCTGGCAGTATTTCCACGACTTGAGCCGATACATCCAGGAAACCGACCCTGTGGAAGCGGGCGTGCTGGACATGAATCGCTACCAGAATCTCTGAACAAGCAGCCGACGGCGTGCCCTTGCGCCGTCGGCTGCTTTCCTGACAAAAATACTGGGACTTTGTCCGGCGCGATGATTGGCGTAAACTGCCGGCAAGCCTGCGAGGAGTTTCCATGACCGCCATTACCATTACCGATGCCGCCCACGATTACCTGGCCGACCTGCTGTCCAAGCAGAACACCCCGGGTATCGGGATCCGCATCTTCATCACCCAGCCCGGCACCCAGTATGCTGAAACCTGCATCGCCTACTGCAAGCCGGGGGAAGAAAAACCCGAAGACACCGCGCTGGGGCTCAAGAGCTTCACCGCGTACATCGACTCGTTCAGCGAAGCTTTCCTGGACGATGCGGTGGTCGACTATGCCACTGACCGCATGGGCGGCCAACTGACCATCAAGGCGCCGAACGCGAAAGTGCCGATGGTCAACGCCGACAGCCCGGTCAACGAGCGCATCAACTATTACCTGCAAACCGAGATCAACCCGGGGCTGGCCAGCCACGGCGGCCAGGTATCGTTGATCGACGTGGTGGAAGATGGCATCGCCGTGCTCCAGTTCGGCGGCGGCTGCCAGGGCTGCGGCCAGGCCGACGTGACTTTGAAGGAAGGCATCGAGCGCACCTTGCTCGAGCGTATTCCGGAACTCAAGGGCGTGCGCGACGTGACCGACCATACGCAGAAAGAAAACGCCTACTACTGATAGGTGTTCGCTGCGCGCAAAACACTGTGGCGAGGGAGCTTGCTCCCGCTCGATTGCGTAGCAATCGCAAGGCAACCCGCACGTCTTCCGTGATGGACGCGTGAGTCGCCCTGGGGACCGCTTCGCGGTCCAGCGGGAGCAAGCTCCCTCGCCACAACAGCCTCTGCGATTCCTGTGGGAGCGGGTTTACCCGCGAAGGGGCCAGCCCATCCGACATCATCACCGGCTGACCCACCGCCTTCGTCGAATCGCCGCCCGGAGCAGGTTCGCTCCCACAAGGGATCCGGGTGTGCCGATAGGTCAGGGCCTGTAGAGATGCGCATGCCCGGCGCGGTACAGCGATGATTCGCTGAATACATCATTGCCCAGCACACGTCCGACCAGAATCAAAGCCGTACGCCTGAAGCCCTTGGCCTGTACCTTCCCGGCGATGTCCTCCAGCGTTCCCACTACCCAATCCTGATCCGGCCACGTCGCCCGGTGAATCACCGCAATCGGACAATCCGCGCCGTAGTGGGGCAGGAGCTCGTCGACTATTTTTTCCAGGTGGTTGACCCCCAAGTGGATCGCCATGGTCGCCCCGTGTTGCGCCAGGCTTACCAGCTCTTCCCCTGTGGGCATTGCGGTTTTGTCCGCGTAACGGGTCAGGATCACGCTCTGGGACACGTCGGGCAAGGTCAACTCGGCACCGAGCAGGGCGGCGCAGGCTGACGTGGCGGTTACGCCGGGGATGATTTCGAAAGGAATGTCCAGTTCGCGCAGACAGCGGATCTGCTCGCCGATGGCGCCGTAAAGGCTCGGATCGCCGGAATGCACACGGGCTACGTCGTGCCCCTTGAGATGGGCGTCTTTGATCAGCTCGATAATTTGTTCCAGATGCAGCTCGGCGCTGTTCACCACTCGTTCGGCGCGATGGCCCTCCAGCACGGCTGCCGGAACGAGGGATCCTGCATAGATAATCACGGCGCAACTGCGAATCAGCCGCTGACCCTTGACGGTGATCAGTTCCGGATCGCCGGGGCCGGCACCGATGAAGAAGACGGTCATGACCGGTTTCCTGTTGAGAGTGGGGGTGCATGAGCGGCGCTCATGATTCCAGCGGCGATTATCGAGTGTTACGAAGCCGTCGCCAATGCCAGCGTGGCTTGTGCAGCCTTCTGGCGGGTAACCAGTAAACTCGCGGGGGAAGAACCCCATCGATCGGCCAGCGCGAGGGCGGCGCTTTCGGCGACGCCGTGGCAGCCCGTACGCTCAAAGGCAATCTCGGACAGATGACTGAGCCGTGCTTGATAGCCTGCCAGCTCCTCGGCAGTGAAACACGTCAGCGACAGTGACAATTGCGCCGCCAATTCCAGCAGCCCGGGTTCGTCACGCTTGAGTTCGATGCTGGCCAATGCCCGTACCTGATCAAGCGCAATACCATGGGCCTGCAAGGTCTGGTCAAGCAATGCCCGCAACGTGCTGGCCGGGCAACCGCGCTGGCAGCCGAAGCCGACCACCAGGATGGGCCCATTGCTCATGCGTCGTGGTGGACCTGGGCGCCCCGGCGAAACAGCCAGGCGCTGATCAGGCCCAAGGCCAGCCAGAATGCAACATTGGTCAATTGCGAGGCGAGCTTGAACTCACTTTCCAGCGCCTCGGGAGCCAGCATCGAATGCACTTCGGGCTGGGGCGCGCCGATCACATGAGGCGTCACCAGGATGGCGAGGCCCAGCAACTTCAACAGCCAATGCCGACCGAATGCAATCAGTGCGATGCCCACTGCCGTGGACGCCGCCGTGCCGATCCACCACATTTGCCGCTGGGCCAGATCCGCCGCTGCCGTGCCGGGTAATTCCGGTGGCAGGCCGAGAGTCGGCGCCAGCACGAAAGTCGCATAACCGGCCAGTCCCCAAAGCAAGCCCTGGGACGTCCGCGTCGGTGCACGCAAGGTGTACAGGCCCGCCAGCATCAGCGCAAAACCCACCGCGACCACCAGATTGCCGCCCGTCGTGGACAGTACACGCTGCCAGCCGTCTTCCGGTTCCCAGGCTTCGGCGTCATGGCTATGTGCAGCCCCAGCGGCATGTTCATGGACCTCGGTCGCCGGGGCCTTCTCGAAAGTCTCCGCCTGGAGAATCAGCGGCGACACCCAGAAACTTTGCAGCAGAGTCAGCAGCAGGGCGGCCAGTAGCCCGCTGAAACCAGCGGTTTGCGCGATACGCTTGATCATGTCGGCAGCACTCAGTGGCACGGGAACGCGGCGCTGTGCCGTGTGTCATGGGCTGCGTTGTGCACTGCTTCGATGTGGGAGAAACCGGCGAAATAGACCAGGCCCGCGCCGAGGATCGAGGCGAGGACCGCCGCGCTCAGGCGCTGGCTCAGGGTAACGGTGCTGCTGGTGGAGCGGGCGGTGCTGCTGATGGTCGACATGGCGCTTCCCTCTGGTCTGTCAGCGGGCGGATCGAGCGCAATGAAAACCCGGGCAAAGGCTCGCCGGGATTCGAACAGCGCCCGCCCACCGCGGGTTTGTTGAAAATGAGTCATGGGCCGGTCTCCGGGCTCACGAGGGACAGGGCTTGAGCCGTGCCTGCAAGCGTCACCTTCCCATGCGCACGCACAGTGGATTCGACGCTTCACTCGCTTACCGTTGCGGGGGCAGCACCGGACTGACGTGGCCTTGAAGTAAAGCACACGATTCACCGGTTTCCCGTTTCACCCTGTGAAGGGCACCCAAACTGGCGCACAGGAGACCATGGGCGAGGGCGGGGCGTCAATTGAACACGCCGGGAATATATTTCATCGTCCTCCTGCAAAAAGCCTCAAGCCCAGCCGATAACCGGGTAGGCGTACACATAATTATCCCAATCGATACGCCGGCGGCATGGACGCTCGACCCACCACCGAGGTCTTCCCATGTCCCTACGTAGCTTGAATATCGCCCCCCGAGCCTTTCTCGGCTTTGCCGTCATTGCGCTATTGGTCGTTGTGCTCGGCGTGTTCGCCGCCAATCGCATGTCCGTCATTCGCCAGGCGTCGGTGGACATGGAGCAGACCCAGTTACCCGCCGTCGGTCACCTGGCCAATGTCCTTGAAAACGTGCTGCGCATGCGCAT
This sequence comes from Pseudomonas sp. HB05, assembly GCF_016756915.1. Lineage (NCBI taxonomy): Bacteria > Pseudomonadati > Pseudomonadota > Gammaproteobacteria > Pseudomonadales > Pseudomonadaceae > Pseudomonas > Pseudomonas sp. HB05. The sequence continues at coordinate 50,590 of NZ_JAESPG010000028.1, read as the reverse complement.
TCTTTCATTTCGTATCCTGGTCAACCGCGACCCGGCCAGCCTCAGCGAGGCCGAGACCCGCATCGGCGTGCTGGTGGAAAAACTCAACAAGGCGAATGCAGCCTATGCAGCGCTGCCCGCCGAGCCAGATGAAGCTGAACTGTATAAAGTCTTTTCGAAAACCCTGGAAAACTACCTCCAGGCCCAGAAGGAAATGCTGGATCTGTCCCGACAAGACAAGGCCGACGCGTTGCGCAGCCTCATCAACACACGGATCAAGGAAGGCACTGACCAGATGGGCGAGCAACTCAACAAGCTCATTGCAATGAGCGTGGCGGAGGGGCATGAAGCGTCGGATCAGGCCGGCGACTATTACAACAGCGCCATCACCGGCATTCTCGTCGTCTCGATCATCGCCGCGCTGGCCACCGTGCTGCTGGCCCTGCTGCTGACCCGCAGCATCGTCACGCCTCTGAACCGGGCGCTCGAAGCGGCCCGGACCATTGCCGGAGGCAATCTGGTCGCCGTTATCACCGACGAGGGCAAGGACGAACCCGCCCGGTTGCTCCAGGCCCTTGGCGCGATGCAAAGCAGCCTGCGCCAGACCATCGAGCAGATCGCCGGCTCCGCCACCCAGCTGGGCGCCGCCGCCGAAGAGCTGAGCGCCGTCACCCAGGAATCTTCCCGGGGTTTGCAACAGCAGCACAATGAGATCGAGCAAGCGGCCACCGCCGTCAATGAGATGACCGCCGCCGTCGAAGAAGTCGCCCGCAACGCCGTGTCGACTTCCGAAGCGTCGAACCAGTCGACCCAGGCCGCCCAGGAGGGGCGCACACGGGTAGTGGAAACCGTCGACGCGATCCAGACCATGACCCACGACGTGCAAGCCACCGCCTCGATGATTGAAGGCTTGGCAATCCAGGGCCGCGACATTGGCAAGGTGCTGGACGTGATCCGCGCCATCGCCGAACAGACCAACCTGCTGGCCCTCAACGCCGCCATCGAAGCCGCCCGTGCCGGCGAGGCCGGGCGGGGTTTCGCGGTGGTGGCCGATGAAGTCCGCGCCTTGGCCCATCGCACTGCGCAATCAACCCAGGAAATCGAAAAAATGGTTGCCGGCATCCAGAACGGCACCGGCCAGGCCGTGCAGTCGATGCAGCAAAGTAACCAGCGCACCCAAAGCACCTTGGAACTGGCCCGGGCCGCTGGCGTGGCGCTGGAGCAGATCACTCAGTCGATCCACCAGATCAACGAGCGCAACCTGGTCATCGCCAGTGCGTCTGAAGAACAGGCCCAGGTCTCGCGAGAAGTGGACCGCAACCTGATGAACATCCGCGACCTGGCCACCCAGTCGGCCAGCGGCGCGCAACAGACCAGCGACGCCACCCATGAGCTGTCGCGCCTGGCGGTGGGGTTGAATGCGGCGGTGGCGCGTTTCGTGATTTGAGATAGGGTTGAGGCTGGACACCGCGCTCACAGGAGATTCCATGCGCTTTTCAGCCTTGACCCAACGCATCACCGGTGACGGCGCTGCCGCCTGGGACATTCACGACCGGGCGCTGGCCATGCGCGAGGAGGGCAGGGAAGTCTTGTTGCTCTCGGTGGGCGATCCGGATTTCGACACGCCGCCCGCGATTGTCGAGGCTGCCGTCGCCAGCCTGCGGGCGGGCGATACACACTATTCGGATACGCGGGGCCTGCACTCGTTGCGCGCGAGCATCGCCCGACGCCATCAACAGCGCTGCGGCCAACCGGTGGGCGCCGGGCATGTGACCGTGCTGCCCGGCGCGCAATGTGCCGTCTATGCGGTCGCGCAGTGCCTGCTCGACCCTGGCGACGAGGTGATCGTCGCCGAGCCGATGTACGTTACCTATGAAGCGGTATTCGGCGCCTGCGGGGCGAAAGTGGTGCCGGTGGCGGTGACACCGGAAAACGGCTTCCGCGTCCAGCCGAACGACGTCGCCCGGCTGATTACCCCACGCACCCGCGCCATGCTCCTCAACAGCCCGAACAACCCCTCCGGCGCCAGCCTGGCGCTGCCGACCTGGCAAGCACTCGCGCACCTGTGCATCGACCATGACCTCTGGCTGATCAGCGACGAGGTCTACAGCGACTTGCTGTACGAAGGTGAGCACATCAGCCCGGCGGGCCTGTCGGGAATGGCCGAGCGCACCGTGACCATCAACAGCCTGTCCAAGTCCCACGCCATGACCGGCTGGCGCATCGGCTGGGCGATCGGTCCCGAACCCCTGGCTGAACATCTATCCAACCTGTCGCTGTGCATGCTGTTTGGTTTGCCGGATTTCGTCCAGCGTGCCGCTCAGGTTGCGCTGGAGCGGGATTTGCCTGAAGTGGCGCGGATGCGCGAGGAATATCGCCAACGTCGGGATCTGGTATGCGAGGCGCTTGCGAAGTGTCCGGGGCTCAAACCTGTACGACCCGATGGCGGCATGTTCGTAATGGTCGACGTATGCGAGACCGGCCTGGCGGCCCAGGCGTTTGCCGAGCGGCTGCTGGACGGGTACGCCGTGTCGGTGTTGGCGGGGGAGGCGTTTGGGCCGAGTGCGGCGGGGCATATTCGGATTGGGTTGGTGGTCGATCAGGTGAAGCTGGCGGAGGCGTGCCGGCGGATTGCCTCGTGTGCCGTTCAGTCCTTACAAGTGCGCTGAAGTTCTACAACGGTCTACACACACACACACACCAGCGTAGCGTATTCAAAAAGAGCGCCCGATCCAGAAAGAGCGATGTTCGCGTGCAAGGCGCGTTCATTTACAGAATTGAAATATTGCCGTTCGCTGCCTGTTAAAACGACGGACGGTATCCGCACCTGTCAACTCTGACAGTATTCAATCGATTGGATAGAGAGTCGAATAGGTTCACTTGGGTTCTGTTGTGTAGACCCGGAATGCACTACGCATCATCAGCGCGGCGCAAATAACCTCAATGTCGCGAGTTTGGAGTGGAAAGTGAGCGAATCGAAAGAGAACAAAGACTCAGGTGAAAGAGAAGGGCCTTTGATGCGCAAACGAGGTCCAATATTGGCTGAGCTGAAGAAATTATCGATTCCCTTGATTATTGAAGACAGTGACCCAGAAGGGCTGCTTCCCACAGGGTCACAAAATCAACCGTTGCCTGTCTATGTGCCTGAGCGATGGCCCGAATATGCGATTGCGGGTGAAGAAGACATTATCGAACTTTATTGGGAGCGTCCCACTAATAGGACGGGCGCGCCCGTTCAAACACTCCCCGTGAAAGGCCCCATTACAGAGGATATGTTTCCCCTTCCTCTTGCCGTACCGAGGAACTTGCTCCAGCCCGATGGGCGTTTCGAAATATGGTACGAAGTTGTCATAGAGGGTGCTGGTAATGGGGCGCCTTCTGAACATCGCTTTGTGACAGTGGATACCGAACCGCCCAGTTACGATAAACAACTTGAGGTGTTGCTGTTTCCCAGTAACTTGCCTGGGAACATCATTACCGAAGAGTATCTTCTGAACAACAATGACAAGGTCGAGTTTCGCCTTCCGTCGCCCACTTATACCGGCGCGGCGGACGGCGATGTGCTTGAGTTGTTCTGGTCGCAAACGAACCCGCCCACCGAGACGTTTGTCACACCAAAAACGGTTCTTCAGGCGGAGATTGATGCCGGAGACATTCGTGTGGATTTGATGGGCGACGACATTCGTGCGCCGAACCAAAATGGAACCTTCCATGCTTTTTATAAAATTCGGGACCGTGCCGGAAACGAAACGCTGACCTATTCGAAGCCAGCCACCGGCACCGTTTCACTCATACCTTGGCCTGGCCGACTTCCGCCACCCACTGTGCCGCTGCATGACGATGACAACCTCGTACACCGGGCCGATGCGCGAGCGCAAGTGCAGGCAGTCGTTGAAAATATTCCCCCTCCATTGCTACCCAGTGACCAGATAGAACTGGTTTGGGACGGTATTCGGCTGCCCCGGCGCAACGCTGTTCTTCCGTTGAACATACCGGTGCCATGGATTTTTTTGATCGCCAATGGACCAGGCCCCTCGGTCGTCAAGGTGGGCTACAACTTCATTCGTGGTGGTAGTTCGCGTGCTTCGGAAGAAGCCGATATCAGCATCAATTTCACGGTTGCCGGTCAGGACCATCCCAATGCACCGGCGTTGCTCAACCCGCTTTTACCGCTCATTGATATTGTGGGTGGTTCGGGCGTGCCCAATGTGTTGTTGCCCGGTGACAGGACCTCTCCGGTCATTCCGAAGCTAAAACTTTATCAGGCGCCGAGTCCCGGAGAGATGCTCGAGCTCTACTGGGGGCAATACAGCGGGGCCGTCGCCACCTATACCGTGCGGGCCGGCGATGTCGAAGGCGCGGAAGTTTTGTTCTCCGCCGTATCTTGGGATGTGATTGATACGGAGCCTAACAACGCGAGATTGCCGGTGTACTACACAACCAGCAACGGCGTTAACGAACAGCAATCCGAAAATACTTATGTGCGCGTTCAGGTCACTACCATTGATGATTTGCCAGCGCCGGTTTTTGAGGATGCGGATGGTTTTGGTTATATCGGTTGTGAAGATAAACCATGGGAAGGGATTCGGGTTCGCATAAAATTCGACAGTGGTCATTTTGCAGCAAGCGACGAAGTCAGGGTGTTTTGGCAAGGTTATCGAGCATTCAATTCTGCCGATCCTATTGACGAAACTTATGGTGAATTTCCAGAAGAGATAAGACCTGAGCATATTCGTGACGGGTTTATCGATGTCTGGATCTTGCCCTTTGATCCGCACATAAAACCGGTGTCGAGAGGATCGTGGGGCACTTATTACACACTGAGCAAAACGGACGGACAATTTGGCACTTCTCCGGCGCCGGAGAATTTGAAGATTGTTGAAACCGTTTCGGAGGAACAGTGTGCTGCCTCAAGACATGAGGGCTGAAGGACTGAAGACTGTTTGATGTCGGGCTCGCTGGGAAGTAATAAGTTGTAAGTGTTTGTCTGTTCATGGGTGTGTCTAACTGATATCTACCGGAGCTGAGAAGATGAATGACCAGAAGAAAATTGTATTGACCTCCGCGCAGGCTCGTCAGGCCTACACGACTTGGTATTTACAGGAGAGGGCCGACCAACTAGCTGATCCCTTGGATCCGATAATTGTTCCGAACTACTTTCCAGCATTTCCCGAATACAAAAACTATGTGCCTCGGGCACTGCAGGAGACTGATCTTGATCTAGAGGTCCCTGAATGGCCAGAGCAAGCCGAACTGGGCGAGACAGATACGCTCAGGATCTTCGTCAGGCGCAAAGGGAGCTCCGATTGGGGTGTTCCTACGGATATGCATCCGATCCCCGGGCCATTTCAACCTGGTGACTTTCCCTATCCGACCACTGTGAGTGCTTCGGCTTTTGCAGAGGAAGGGACGTACGAGTTGAAATACAGTGTAGAAATCCCCTCGGGGAGCACCACAGATTCTGATATAGCGGAATTCGTTATCGATAAGACTCCGCCAAATGACAATCAATCTTCTACCCTCCCGTTGGAATTTAGAGACCAGGTCGCTAAAGACGACGGGTTGACAAAGGCATACCTAGATAGTGTCAGTAGTACAGGCGTGCCGCTAATCGTACCTCCTTACGCAGGCGAACGTAACCAGGACGAGATTGAGGTTTACGCCCTGTTAAAAGAAGACCTTGTTTCGTTCAAAGTCTTTGATGAGGAGATTCCTAACGACCGGACAATCTTTATTCCGACTATATATTTCACGGGGAAAGACGATGGTCAGCTTGCTTTCGAATTTAAACTAAAAGATATTGTGGGTAATGTCGGCCCAGAATCGGTACCGCTTGAAACTCATTTACTGCTCCTTCCCCTTCCTGTTGGGCCGTTCCGTCCTCTGAGGGTGCCATTGGCTGAAGATGCCAAGACATTGATTGATTTGGCCGACGTTAAAGCAGGCGTCCGGGCATTGGTACCGCGCTATACGAATCACGGAAAGAACGATCGTATTTACCTGACGTGGGGCGCCTATAAGGCCAGTACTCCCTACAGAGTTGGAGATAATCCAACAGACCCAATGATCATTGATGTAAGCGATTCTGAACTGATCGAACCGGATTATGGTAGCACTACGGGAGAAAAGCCGACGGCAGTGACTTATCAGATCCAGCGAGGCCCACACAGGTATGATGCTGACAGCCCGCTGGATATCAATGTCGATCTATCTCAGCTTATCAAGCCAGGTATTCTGCCGGCGGTGCTTGTCCGAGGCGGTGGCACAGCGCCAGAAAATAATAAGCTGGTGGAAAGCGACAAAGGGCTGCCTGCAACGGCGACTATTTCGGTACCCATGGGGCTTGTCGGTGTTGACTGGGCGAGACTGTACTGGGGAGATCTACCCGATTTCGTAGCTGAAGTAACTCCCGTGCCGGCCCCAGGTAATCCTCTCGTGTTCAATGTGCCTTGGAGTGAGATCGAGAAGGTACCGGGCGTGCTGATTGATGTGTGGTACGAAGTGGGCGTAGTCGGCGATAACAACCCTACCCCTTCTCCTCCTACGGAGGTGAATGTAGAGGAAGCCGTACCTATCAGACTGGCCGAGCCGGAATTCCCTGATGCTCAGTTTGTAGGTGGCACCACATGGTGGATCAACTGTTCGTCTTGGATCGGTCCAGACGCTAACTTGCGGTTGCATATTCCACCGAATCCAAGGCTGTCGGCGGGCCAGTCAATGGCCATTACGGTACAAGGATATGATGTGTTTCCACCTGTCCTGGGCAATGAAGTGGGAACGGCTTGGACAACGACGATTTCTTCACTGAGCCAATCACAAGTAGATGACGGCTTTATTGAGTTGGTTGGGCCCAGGGCCAATTATTTTGACGATTTCCTAGGACGCAGGGGGGCATTGAAGGTTGACTATTCGGTGGTAGTCGGCACGTCGACATTGTCAGGCACGTTTTCGATACGTGCCGCTTCGGTGGATGCTGCAGGTCTGTGCCCGATAAATCCTTGATATTCCTTGGTCCCGATAAAGGTGAAGAGGCGTAAAGGAAAAATTTTTTTCCTTTACGTTGTTATTTCTCCAAGAGATCGGAAAATTCTATTGGTGTAAGTTTATGGGATTTTTCTAGGTGCTATTTGGGATTTTTCCTACATGCTATGCGTGGTTCTTTGAGTATCCTGCGGCCGCCTTGCACTTTGATTGCGGCTGAGTCGTGAGGAAGTGCACCTTCACTCTTACTTCAGGTTCATCACTATGCATTCCTCGAATTCCGCACGATCACTTTTGTCCGGTATAGCGCCGGTGTCTTGTTGCCTTATCTGGTCGATGCTGGTCAGCACATCGGTGCAGGCCGACTTAGTAGAAAATGGTCAGGTCAGGGACGTTGTCCCTAGTACCCCTAGTGATCGCTACGAAGTCATAACAGGTTCCACGCTCAATGTGAACGGCGCCAACGTAATGGATATTATTTCAAACAGCTCCGCTGTTAATGTCCGCCCTCGTAGTACGACGCAGCAAATATGGGCAAGTAACGGTTCGCGAGTGGCGCTGGATGGTGCCACGGTGACTGCCACGGGCGCAGGACTCATCGCTGGCGTGCAACTGGAAGCCAGTGAAGCAACGATCAATAACAGCACGGTGACCAATGACTACGGGATTGGCCTGCATTTGCTGCAAAGCCTCGGCGTGGGGTCGTCGGCGACGGTAACTGCCGGTAGCGTTATCAAAGGGCTGGAAGGTGGAGCCTTTGCTTCGGCGTTAAGTACTCTGAAAGTCCACAACTCTCACATCGAAGGTACGGGGGTCGATAGCTACGGCGTCAGATTGTTCAGTGCCGATGCGGAGTTTATCGGCAGCACGATTATCGGCGGTCTGAATGGACTCGATCTGCGAGGCAATCGGCCACTTCCGCGTGAAGGCAAGGTATTGCTCGATGGTACGACCGTTGAGGGCAAAAACGGTGCCGCTATTCGTGTCTCGGCTGCCGGCGCCGCATCGACGGTGATCAATATCGAACTGACCAATGGTTCGAATCTCATCGCAGGCAACGGCAATTTGCTGGAGGTGGTTGGCGGTTCCACAGCGAACATGGGTGTGAGCAATAGCGGCGGTGTCGTGCTGAAAGGCAACATTGATGTATCCGAAAACAGCACCGCTAATCTGCGTTTCGATCAAGCCCGAATGGAAGGTGACTTTATTGTCGAATCCGGAAGCACCGGTACCCTGGGGCTCGCTAACGGTTCGTTCTTCAAAGGGAATCTGGTCGGCGTTTCCGGCGTCACGATCAATAGCGGTTCCGAATGGGAAATGGCTGGTGACAATACGGTTGGCACCTTGTCCATGAACGCGGGAACGGTGGCCTTCGGCGGTGCTGGGAAGTTCTATCAGTTGAACGTGGGCACCCTGACGGGCGACGGAACCTTCAAGATGGATGTCGACTGGGCCACCAATCAACACGATGTGCTCAATGTCACCGGCGTTGCCAGCGGCGATCACTCTTTGCTGGTGGCTGGCTCCGGCGTCGATCCGGCGTCTGCAGAAGCGCTGACCCTGGTGAAAACGGCGGCGGGCGACGCTACCTTTGGCTTGGTCGGCGATCAGGTGGATGTCGGGACCTACTCTTACAAATTGGTTTCCACCGCGAATGGTTCAGGGGGGACTGATTGGTTCCTCGATCCCGAGACGGCGACGGTCAGCCCTGGTACCCGCACGGTCATGGCCCTATTCAATACTGCCCCAACAGTTTGGTTGGGTGAGCTGACCAGTTTGCGCAGTCGCATGGGCGAGTTGCGTTTCAACGGAGGAAAGTCGGGCGCATGGGGCCGTACCTATGGCAACAAATACAGCGTGGACGCGGCCTCCGGTACTGGCTACAAGCAAACTCAGCAGGGCTTTTCCCTGGGAGCCGATGCGCCGTTGCCCATGGGTGACGGACAATGGCTTATCGGTGCGATGGCGGGCCACAGCAACTCCGACCTGGATTTGAGCCGCGGCAGTTTAGGCACCGTGAAAAGCTACTACCTTGGGGCTTATACCACTTGGCTGGACGCGGACACGGGCTACTACTTCGACGGTGTACTCAAGCTCAACCGTTTCCATAACGAGGCAAAAGTCTCCATGAGTGACGGTGCCCGTGCCAAGGGTTCCTACAACACTGCAGGTCTGGGCGGCTCGGTTGAGTTCGGACGGCATATCAAGCTGGACAACAACTACTTCATCGAACCCTATACTCAATTCTCGACGGTGGTGATCCAGGGCCAGGATTATGGGCTAAACAACGGCATGCAGGCCGAAGGCGATCGTACTCGTTCTTTCCTGGGCAAGGTCGGCATGACGGGTGGGCGTAATTTTATGCTGGACGACGGCACCGTGCTGCAGCCCTATGTCCGGGTGGCGATGGCGCATGAGTTCGCCAACAACAACGAAGTGCAAGTTAATAACAATGTGTTCAATAACGACCTTTCCGGATCGCGCGGCGAGCTCGGAGCCGGTATAGCGGCGCAGCTCAGCGAGCGCTTGCAACTGCATGCCGATTTCGACTATGCCAATGGCAAGCATATCGAAATGCCGTTCGGCGCGAATGTGGGGCTGCGCTATAACTGGTAAGCGCTGGAGCCCCTTAGACATAACCCAAAGAACCCTGCCGCAGTGCAGGGTTCTTTCGATTGAAGCGGCTCACCTCACCTCCCGATACCCAGGCCTGTGCCGATCGGGTTCAGATCCCATAGTCCCCACGTAGCACCATTGGGCATGGTCAGCGCATACATGTACACCGGAGGGAATGGATTCTTGACACTGCTGGACCAGGTGTAGGCTCCCCCCCAAGGCCAGCGGCCCCGGTAGGCGGCGCTGATTGCATTCAACGTACCGAGATCCGGGACGCTCAAACCGCGTGAAGCGGCTACGCTGCGAATCGTCTGGTAATGCCCGCCTCCAAGGTTATGGCATAGCCAGACGCCCGTAACCGTAACGGTGTAACTTTTGGATTGTGGTGGCGTGGCCGAATCGGTCGCGGTGATGGTTGTGCTGCCATTACGACGCACGGTTACGAGCCCGGCCCCGTCAACCGCCGCGACGGCTGGATTACTGGAACTATACCGATGGGATCCTACGCCTCCGGTGGCAGCATGACGTACCGATGTGCCGGCGCCGAAGTTGGGCAGCGCGGCGCTCCCGGCGAGTATGTAAGCTGCTCCACCCAATGTGACGGGGCTCTGGTTGAAGTTCAACGCTGGCGTTGGTGCAACGACCGTGAACGTTCTCGGCGACGAAATGGGGACGTTGTCACCGTACAGCGCTTTGGCGGTCAGGCTGTAGCCTCTGGGAGTCACAGCCAGTTCTGCCAGGGTCCAGATACCTAGGCCATCAGCCCGGATTTCGGGAGCTGTCGTCGTGGTACCCAGTATCTGGACGATTTGATAAGCGCTGCCGCTCCCCCTCAACGTCACCTTGTTATCTGTCGTACTGCCGCCGTTGTTGAGTTCGCCACGGGAGTCCCGAACGCTGGTGATCGTCGGGTTGACAACTGGCGTCACGGTGAATGACCGCGGCGCGGACGGCGGAACGCCCTCGCCATAAAGTGCCTCAGCCACAACACTGTATCGCTGGAGAGCCAACGTGCTGAACGTGAGGGTCCAGCCACCGCTGTCGTCGGTCGGCACCTGCGGTGGGGGAACTGAAATACCCGTGATTCTCACATTCTGCCGGGCATTGGCCTGGCCCTTGATCGTGACCTGTCGGTGAGTGGTGTAGCCGTCGTGGGCAATTTCACGCCAGGCGTCCTTGAGGCTGGTAATGGTCGGGGCATTGGCGGCCTCCACGGAAAACGTGCGCGGTGATGAGATGAAACCGCTGCCATCCAGCGCGTGGACGGTAAGCCGGTACGATTTCACGCTCAGCGAGGACATGTCGTGCGACCAAGCCCCTCCGATACTCACCGGCAGAATCGCCACGGGAACGGTACCTTCGTAGAGTTGCACACTGGAGTCGGGGGTTGCCGTGCCGTCCAGTCTCACACGGGTGTCGAGCGTGTTCTCTCCTTCTCCTACTTCGCCCCACGAGTCCTTGACGCTGGTAATCTCCGGCATAACCCAGTCATGACGACTCTTGAACGTATAGCGGGTCAGAGGGAAGGCAAGCGCGTAAAACTCATCGGTTTCGGTGCTGAAGCCCACCTTGCATACGACCGTCAGCGGTGTGTTGTGGCCAAGCCGTTCCAGCTCGGTTCGCAGCACAACTTCGCTCAGGCCATTCGCGGCCTCATTGGCCGTCAGCTCATGGCCGTCCAACAACGGAATAGGAAAAAGCATTCCAGTCTCGGAATGTCCTTCTAGCCGCAACCAGATGCGTTGTTTGGCGGCAATGAATGGCCATCTTCCAACGGTGACGTTGGCGTTGCCGGTAAAGGTTGCCAGGTTCAGTACTGAGGTGGTGTTGTTTGCCTGGGGCATCCATGGTTTGGGCAGCTGGTTGTCCGGATCCTGAAAGGCCAGTACTTTCAGCGCCAGGGTTTCGGAGGGAAATACGAAGCCTTTATGCGTCACCTCATAACCGAGCATCACGTTACGGTTGATATTGGCGCCGACCACCGAGGCCGGGACGGTGAACAGAACACTGCCGTTGGCACTGCCGGGCAACTCCAGATCATCGGATGTACCCGCCCCGGGGGTGCCCAGCCAATTCAAATGAATCCTGTGTGGCTCATCCATGCTCTCGTATCGCACCTCTACCGTGGCGCCGGCGAGTGCATTGATTGGATCGAGCTCATCTGCGGGCGAGGCTTCGATCACCATGGGTTCCGGGAGGTCGCCCAACAGGTCGCCGATGACCAGCTCAAGCAAGCCCGAATAGCGATACCGACCGGTGAGTTTCTCCAGGACAACATAGCGAATCCGGACGATGTTGTTGATGTTCGGTTCGATGTACTTGCGCAGGATCGTAAAATCCAGCTGTTTGCCGGCGCTGGCTTGGGATATCGGTACCCAATCGCTGGTGCTGCCATCTCCAGGGTTGCCATGCCAGTAGTAGGTGAGAATGTCGTCTTTTGCGGTGCCGAGGTATCCGATACGCAACGTCACGCTGCCGGTATGAATGTACGGATCCAATTTATTCTCGGGCGCTTCAACGACCATGGGCGCGGGGATTTCAGCACGGATGACTTGGATTTTGGCGTCGAGGAAGTCGGACTCCCGGACGTCGTACACGACGGCATTGTCGTTGGAGACCCAGTAACTTAGCCTCAGGCTGCCTCCTGTCAGCACCGCGATGTGTTCACCGAGGACGAACATCACGATGTCTGTGTCCTCTTCATTGTCGCTGACGATGTGCTCTTCTTCATGCAGGTAGGGGCCTGCGTTGTTGGCCTTTTCACCCAGCCAGACCAGTTTGAGATGGTCGCCCCCCTTCATGCCCGGATAAGCATGGATGATCACTGTGGCGAAGGGCTGGTCCGGTTCGAGTGTGTCCCCAATCAGTTCGATAAGTGTCGGCGCGGGTAGAGCGGAGACCTGCCCCTCGACGTTTGCGAAGGCATGTTTGGATGACAGAGGAGGATCACCGTTGGCTTTTTCCAGGATATAGAACGCATCGCCAGACCCGCCCGCCAGGGCACGGATTTCAGCGTTGGGAATCTCGAATGCATAGACTGCGGGCAGGTTGTCGATGACTTTGGATTGACGGTTCTCCAATGGTAGGCCGACCACTGGAGTTCCGATCCAGGTCATATTCAACGTGTCGTTCAGAGCAAAGTCGGGTGCGCGCGCGATAACCTGGATCGTCACGGGCTGTTTGCCCAGCGTCGGCAAATCGATGACACCGCTGGATGCTTCCTTGATGATGGGCTCGGACAGTCGAGCAGCTCCGGCGTCTACTTGTACGTAAGTGCGCGAGGAGTATTTTTCGGCATAGTTCCAGACCAGATCGAACACCATGTAATGGACCAGCAGTCGGGCACTGTCTCCGGCGGCGAGGATGGTTTGTTGGTCGATCCTGATGAAGATCGAATCGGTCGTACTCGCCTCCTGCGGGGTGATCTCGCGGTATACAAAAGCGCTACCCCAGGCCAGCTGGATGGTGTCGTGGGCCGCACGACCGGGATAATGCCGGATCTCAAGGTCGAAGCCGTTCTTGGCGGAACCGGCGTCTACCCCATTATCGATCACATCCTGAGGGGGCAGCGGAGCCTTTAGTTCTGAATGACCTGGGTTGTGAGGTTCTCTGTCTTTGCCGCCGGGGCGATCCAGCTTGACTCGCAAACGCCAGGGTGTCGACTCGTCGCTGGGCCCGGTTTCACCTACGGGCGTCAACTTGAAGTGAAAGTTCTCGCCCCAGGTGGGGGTGATTTTTTCGTGTGGCAATGACAAGAACAGGCGCTTGTTGAGCCCTCCCTTTTCAACAGTCCCCTGAGCGATTATTTCATCGTTCAGGTAGACATCGATCTTGTCGCCTTCCTTCTGCTCGTTCCAAGGGTCGATGATGCAGAGTGCGTCCTTGGGAGGGTCTTCGGTCTGGGGGGGGCGAGCGAGGTCGAAGACAATGCTGCGGTTGATTCCGTAATCAGCATCGATGACGGGACTGGTCCAACCTGCAATGAACAGCCCCCTGAGCTGCAGCGGTGCTGGGGAAAGGGGCAGGGGAGGAAGTAGGCAGGGCATGAACCGGGTCATGGGAAACGTCCAGTTGTGATGTGGGTGTGCTCTAATTTAGTAGCCGTGGAAAGGTGTGCCTACTGTCAACTCTGACAGTAGGCACACCCCGATTTCCGGCATTGAATAACCCCAGACCTCATCCAACTGGGACCCTGCCATGGCCATTACCGACAACAACCCTCTCGAGTATGACGAGCTGGAGATCCCCGACGGCGGCCCGGCGCATCCGCCGGCTCCAGCCGACAGCGTCGGCATCAACATTGCCGCCGCCAGGCTGGTCTTTCCCCACGACGGGCTACGGCTGCTGCTACCGCCCTGGGACAACATGGGGCGGGGAGACTCCTTCAGGATCAAGTTGAACAACATCCCCGTGTTGCCGGGCTCCATTGATGAAGAGACGGAGGTGGGCCAGTGGATTGAGCGGTATATCCCGGTAGGTGGGCTGGTCGATGGCGACTTTGACCTAAGCTACGACGTGAAAATACTGGGGGAACCCGGCTACACGCCTTCAGCGGTGACGAAGGTCCACGTCAAGATCGAATTTGCCCCACCCGGTGGCCAGGATCAGGACGGTGATACGCCCGGTCACTCGGAACTGAGACTGACAATCCCGCCCGAGTTCCTGCCCCCCGGCGCGGTGGATCAGGAAGCCGCCAGGCTAGGTGTCCCGGTGACCATCGAGCCTTACCCGATCATGGCCGAAGGGGACCGGATCAAGATGTCCTGGGGCGGTGAAATTATTTGGAAAACGGTAGGGCCGGAACATTTTCCGCCACAGAACCAGCCCTTGGTCATCACTGTCGATGAGGAGACCATTCTCAACGGCAAAGACTCCGATGACAGTGGCTTGCCGGTGGTCTTTGAAGTCTATGACCGGGTGGACAACAAGTCTGAAGACTTTAGCGCCGAGGTGCGGGTGATCGTGGACACCGGCAATTCGCGCCTGGATGCACCGTTGATCGAGGAGGTGTTCAACCTGGAGCTGGACGTGGACCAGCTTGGCGAGGCGGACCTGACCTTTCAGGTGATCGCGGTAGGTAGTCACTTCAAGGTGGACGATGAGGTCGAGATGAGTTTGACGGGCACAACGGCAGAGGGGGAAAAGATCGAAGAAGTCATCTTTGCGCGGGAAAAAATTCTCAGCGTCCCGAATGTCCTCATGTTCAAACGCCCCAGCGCCGAGGTACGACAGCTGGCCGGCGGCCCTCATGCGGCGTTTTTCTACCGGCTGATCAAGGCGGATGGCAGCGCCGACCTGTTCTCCAAGATATTCTCCCCGCGGATCGTGGGCAGGGCCAATCCCCTGGCGGCGCCGATTCCCCTGGACGAGATCGCCGGCACACTCGATCCACAACTGTCCAGTACCACCATTGAGATTCCGCTGGATCCAGCTATGGAAGAGGGCAATGCGATTGAATTGATCTGGAACGGCACCAAGGCGAACGGCACTTCCTATAAACCTGATCTCCCACTGCACCCGATCACCGCGAACGAGGCGGAGGGCCGCGTACCGATCGAGATCGTCGTGGCTGGCGAACACCTTACTGCCATCGAGGAGGGCACGCTCGATCTGTATTACAAGCTGCTGCGCGATGCGGTGAGCCGGGAAGTTATCGAGGAAGAATCGCTGCACACCGACCTGCTGAGCATCGGTGAGCCCCGGGCCGAATTGCCGCTGCCGGTGGTCGAGGGCGAAAGCGGAGGCGTACTGGATCCTGCGGACAAGCCGGACGGTACGCGCTTGATCGTTCTCAAATACAGCGGGCAAACGGCCGGCGACCGGGTGCATATGTTGTGGTGGGGGTCGAACACCGGACGGTACCGGGATTCGATTCCGGTCACCGGATCTACCGAGAACCAAAACATCCCGTTCACCATCAGGGCCGCGTTGATCGAGGACAATCGCGATGGCACGGTACGGGCGATGTATTGGGTCAAACGGGCGGGGGGCGGGACTTCTGCCTCTGAGATATTGAATATCAGCATCGGCGTGCAGGCGATACCGACCCTCGATAACGTCAAGGATGCCAATGGCGTGGAGATCCCGGAAGGCACCAGCGCCGTCACGACCAGCGTTTCGGTGAACGGAACGGCGAGCAAGGGGCGTGATGTCGAGATTTATGATGGCAGTGGGGCCAGTGCCGTATTGAAAGGCACCAGAACAGCCGATCCCGTAACCGGGGTCTGGTCGCTCGCGGACATTGCGGTTGCTGATGGAGGGCATCGCTTTTATGCCAAGGCGCTTTACAACACCGGTGGGACACCCAATTCCAACGTCCGGTTATTCACGGCGATAGCGGCCATGACGCCGACGATTGCCTCGGTGAAGGATCCGCAGAACACCGAGATCCCCCATAACAGCACGACCACCGCGACGACCGTCACCCTCAGCGGCAAGGCTGTGAACAGCCAGCGAGTCGAGATCTTCGACGGCGCCACCTCGAAGGGCACCGCACCGGTCAGCGCCAATGGGGACTGGAGCAAAGAGGTCACGGGGCTCAGCTTGGCGGCCCACAGTTTCACGGCCAAGGGCCTTTATGGCAGCAATCCCGTCTCGGAGGCTCGCACGCTAACTGTGTGGGACTTGACCACCTTTGACGGACGTGATTGGAACAACTGGCAAATAGACCCTACGGCAGAGGGGGAGTTTAATGTTAGATCGGAAAATAATAATTTTTACTTGGATTTTGTCACTCCTCGTTCCTCCGTTGCGCGCTACGTCTTGCTGAAACTTATTTCTGGTCTTGAAGTGGGCGCGACGTATGAATTTTCGCTCGATAGTGTGGCACTACAGACTTTTGCAAATAAACCGGAGATAAACTTAATGAGCCCGCAAGGTCTTTCGGCGGCTGGTGAACTTACTAATGTCTGGAAAAACATAGCTGGCTCTTTTTTGGCAACGTCCAGAGAAATGCGACTGGGAATTGTTTTTTGGCCGTTCGGAGATTCTCCTCATACTCATAGTGGCTTTAAGTTGGATAACATCCTGATAAAGCAAATACAAAAGAACGATGCTGTGGAATCGAATTAGCAGGTAAAATAGGGGACGCATCTATTTTCAATGCGGCGTTTTGTGGAGCTGGTGTGAGCCGTGATTGCAACGGATCAATGGGGCGAAGGCGTCAGCTCCTTCACCCTTGGGCAATTGCCGCATCTTGTGATCTCACCGAACCTTGAACCGGCTAGGTAGATACGCCCCTTTGTCAGATAGCCTGTTCAACATATCATTCCCGACAGTAACCGTAATGACCGCCCCGCTGCTAATGGAACGCTATGCATAAGAGGAGCAACGCCATGGCCGCGGATAAGCGCGTTGATGAAAATCTGATCGTCAACGGTACATTTGAGATGAGACGACCCTGGAGGGGGGCGCTTACCGAGTCAGTCCAGCAGTTTCAGGCGCCCGCTTCGATAATGCCGGCCGCCTCTCGCAAATGGCCATCTTACGAGGCGCCGGGATCGTCAAGGTCACTTTGAGCAGTTAGCACCTGTCAACCTTGACAGTAGGCACCCCCCGATTTCCGGCATTGAATAACCCAGACCTCATCCAACTGGGACCCTGCCATGGACACTGCCGACAACACCCCCCTGCAGCTTCAAGAGCTGACCATCCCTGACGGCGGACCCGCGTATCCGCCGGCTCCCGTAGGCAGCGTCGGCATCAACATTGCCGCCGCCAGGCTGGTCTTTCCCCACGACGGGTTACGGCTGGTTCTACCGCCTTGGCCTAACATGGGCCGGGGTGATGCCTTCAGGATCAAACTGGGCACTATTCCAGTGGTGACGGGCTCCATCAATGAAGACGCTGAGGTGGACGAGCCGGTTGTACGGCACATCGCGGTAGGCGGATTGGTCGACGGCGACTTTGACCTGAGCTACGACGTGAAAATAGTGGGGGCCTCCAACTACGAGCCTTCGGAGGTGACGAAGATCCACGTCAAGGTCGAGTTTGCCCCACCCGGTGGCCAGGATCAGGACGGTGATACGCCCGGTCACTCGGAACTGAGACTGACAATCCCGCCCGAGTTCCTGCCCCCCGGCGCGGTGGATCAGGAAGCCGCCAGGCTAGGTGTCCCGGTGACCATCGAGCCTTACCCGATCATGGCCGAAGGGGACCGGATCAAGATGTCTTGGGGCGGTGAAATTATTTGGAAAACGGTAGGGCCGGAACATTTTCCGCCACAGAACCAGCCCTTGGTCATCACTGTCGATGAGGAGACCATTCTCAAGGCCGGGGACACCGACACCAACGGCATGGCGGTGGTCTTTGAAGTCTATGACCGGGTGGACAACAAATCCGAAGACTTTAGCACCGAGGTACGGGTGATCGTGGACACCGGCAACTCGCGCCTGGATGCACCGTTGATCGAGGAGGTGTTCAACCTGGAGCTAGACGTGGACCAGCTTGGCGAGGCGGACCTGACCTTTCAGGTGATCGCGGTAGGTAGTCACTTCAAGGTGGACGATGAAGTCGAGATGAGTTTGACGGGCACAACGGCAGAGGGGGAAAAGATCGAAGAAGTCATCTTTGCGCGGGAAAAAATTCTCAGCGTCCCGAATGTCCTCATGTTCAAACGCCCCAGCGCCGAGGTACGACAGCTGGCCGGCGGCCCTCATGCGGCATTTTTCTACCGGCTGATCAAGGCGGATGGTAGTGATGACCTGTTCTCCAAGATATTCTCCCCGCGGATCGTGGGCAGGGCCAATCCCCTGGCAGCGCCGATTCCCCTGGACGAGATCGCCGGCACACTCGATCCACAACTGCCCAGCACGACCATTGAGATCCCGCTGGACCCGGCCATGCAAGAGGGCAATGCCATTGCGCTGATCTGGAACGGCATCACCGGGACCGGCAGCACTTATACACCTGACCTGACACTGCATCCGCTCAGCAAGAACGAAGCGGAGGGCAGTGTGCCGATTGAAATCGTCGTGGCCGGTGAGCACCTCACCGCCATTGAGGGAGGCACGCTCGATCTGTATTACAAGCTGCTGCGCGATGCGGTGAGCCGGGAAGTCATCGAGGAAGAATCGCTGCACGCCGACCTGCTGAGCATCGGTGAGCCCCAGGCTGAATTGCCGCTGCCGGTGGTCGAGGGCGAAAGCGGCGGCGTACTGGATCCTGCGGACAAGCCGGACGGTACGCGCTTGATCGTTCTCAAATACAGCGGGCAAGCGGCCGGCGACCGGGTGCATATGTTGTGGTGGGGGGCGAACACCGGACGGTACCGGGACTCGATTCCGGTCACCGGATCTACCGAGAACCAAAACATCCCGTTCACCATCAGGGCCGCGTTGATCGAGGGCAACCGCGATGGCACGGTACGGGCGATGTATTGGGTCAAACGGGCGGGGGGCGGGACTTCTGCCTCTGAGATATTAACGATAAAAATTGGCGCGGCCGTGAATCTGACTGCGCCCAGCGTCAAGCAGGCCAGCGGCGCTACGCCCAATCAGCAGTTGAATCCGGTGGCGGCCAAGGATGCGTTGACTGTGGTGATTCCCGATTATGGTATTCAACCCGGCGATAAGGTCAGCGTGACTTGGGCCGGCACTGCCGGGGCCGGTTCCCATACCACCCCGGTACAGGCATTGCCCGGCAGCCGGGAAATTCCGCTCCCAGTGTCGGTGCTCGCCTTCAACCTGGACAGATCGGTCACGGTTACCTACACCGTGACCCGTGACGGCAGCGAAGGGCCGGCGTCAGCCCCGCTGACGCTGAATGTGCAGGCGATGCCCGCGACGAGTTTGGCAATGCCGCTGATCCCCCAGGCGGCACAGGGCGGCCTCGGCCGCGAACTGGACCTGACCAGCTTCACCGGCAACGCGCGCGTGACCTGCGCGCCCTGGCCGCTGATCGCGGCCGGCCAGCGTGTGTGGCTGCGCGCCGAGGGCATCGACCAGAACGGCGCCTCTTACGTCATCACGCTCTATACCGCCTCGGCAGTGAATTCCTCCGAAGTGAGCGCCGGGCTGGTCACGGACCTGCTGCGCAGCGAGCTGGTCAAACTGCGCGACGGCTCCGAGCTGAAGGTCATCCTGCAGGTGACCTTCGACCGCAGCTCGGCCCAAGCCAATGCCGTGGACTTCCCGCTTCGGACCTATACCGTCAAGGCCATGCCGGCGACGGCGCCGACTATTGCCTGGGTAAAGGGCCAGCCAAGCAATACTGAGATTCCTCCCAATGGCACCACGAGAGATACCAGCGTGACATTGAGCGGTACTGCCTCGGCCGGGTTGGAGATTGAATTGTTTGACGGAGCTACGTCCAAGGGACGGTTTACGGCGATCGGTGGGATCTGGACCAGCACGGCTATTCCCGTAGCACTCGGGCTGCACACCTTCAAAGCTGAGGCTCTGTATGTGGGCAATCCGTCCTCGACCGCGCGCAGCTTTACCGTGTCGCGGTTACGCATTGATAACTCGAATATGACGCTAGACCTTTTGCATTATTACAAAGCACCCTGGCCACGGAGGCAGGCCGAAATTTTCGACGAGGTTACACGTTTGCCTAGCGATGGAATACTTCCTTACACCTACTCCACCAGTAATTCTACTATTGCATCAGTCAGTTCCACCGGGAAGGTTCGAGGGCTAAGAAACGGGACCACAACAATAACGGTTAGGGATGCAGCTGGGCTGACGGCATCATATCAGGCGTTGGTAAGCCGCAAGTATGAAATCATTGTCCACGGCGGCCCTTTTAATGCGCTTCAGGCCTACAACTGGTTAGTCAGTCAGAAATTCGAGTACGACGCGGAATATGAGTACCCCTACCATGATATTGCCAACAACTTTATAGTCCCATCAAGCTGGACATCCCAATGGTTGGGCTCATCGGCAACACGGGCAACTTATTATCGTTTTCTAGAGATTCATCTTAAGAGGACGAATGCCACTATTTACCCGTACAGTAGCAACATAACTCAGGCACTGGGCCTTCGATCGTGATGCATTTGCCTTGCGTCAGTATTTAATGATGCAACAACTATTAAGTTAGTGATGGCTGCAAAGGGCTTTGCAGTTGTCGAGAGGGCTGAAGTATGAAGAAGATTGAGCAAATTTCGACATGGGTCGTTTTTTTGAAAAGTGCTGACGGCTCGATAGCCGGAAAACATCTGGTTATTTAAGAATGTCCCCAGCGCCCTGGAACGGCTAAACATCGGTTCGCAGTCCCGAAAAATAATGTTAATTCGATAAAACATCATTTTTCGGGCCGCACAGTCTTACTCAAGAAAAGGGCGCAAGAAAGGCAAAAAGAGGAAGCATTTATTATCCGCTTGGCGAACGGTTTGGAAGGAGGATAACAGAGTAGCGGCGCGCCCCTGACAGGCAGGTGGAAGGACGGTCCCGAGGGTGTGCCTACTGTCAACTCTGACAGTAGGCACACCCAGTTTTCTGGCATTGAATAACCCCAGACCTCATCCAACTGGGACCCTGCCATGGACACTGCCGACAACACCCCCCGGACCCTTCCTGAACCGTTGGTCATTGGGAACACAACGACCATGTCAAGGGCGCGAACAATCGGGCGCAGTTTGAAAACGGCGGGAGACTTTTCCAATCGGTGGTGGTGAAAACTGCTGCGCCTGTCCGCGTGAGTTTTGACATCGCCAATTATTACGGATCAGGGCAGGTAGCGATTGCTGAATACAATCTCGCCTATTCATTCGATTCCGCGGGACATTTCAGTGTTGGTTTTGTCGCGCCGGAGGGCTCTGGTGCCAGTGAGATTACCCTGAGCTTCACTTCTATCGGTGGCGCTTTTGATCTGGATAATGCTGAGCTGTGGGCTTGCCCCGATGAGGGTGGGCGCGGTGGACGAACCTCTATTGCGATCTTACCTGCCGACAAAGTTTGACTGTCCACCGTTAGGGTTTTGTAGGCTGTGTGTGAAATTGTGTAAGGGGTTTGGTCGGCGACGGGCGAGGGCGTATATCCTTGGCGGCTTGAGATTTCTGCGCCTGGATATCGCCATCGCGAGCAAGCTCGCTCCCACAGTGGGTCTGTGCCATACAGAAGACTTGTGGGAAGAGGCTTGTTCGCGATGAGGCCTAGCCCAGCACCACAGCATTTGTCTGGACCCACCCATGCCCAACATCCTCCTCGTCGAAGACGACGCCGCCCTCTGTGAACTGATCGCCAGCTACCTGGAGCGCAACGGCTATCACGTCAGCGTGCTCAACCGTGGCGACCACGTCCGTGAACGTGCGCGGGCGAATCCGCCGGACCTGGTGATCCTCGACCTGATGCTGCCGGGGCTGGACGGCCTGCAGGTCTGCCGCTTGCTACGCGCCGATTCGGCGACCCTGCCGATCCTGATGCTCACCGCCCGGGACGACAGCCACGATCAGGTGCTGGGCCTGGAGATGGGCGCCGATGACTACGTCACCAAGCCCTGCGAGCCACGGGTGCTTCTCGCTCGGGTGCGCACGTTGTTGCGGCGCAGCAGCCTGACCGAGCCGCAGACGGTCAACGATCGCATCGTCATGGGCAACCTGTGCATCGACCTGTCCGAACGCACGGTGACCTGGCGCGGCCAGCCGGTGGAATTGTCCAGTGGCGAATACAACTTGCTGGTGGTGCTGGCACGGCATTCCGGCGAAGTGCTGAGCCGCGACCAGATCCTGCAACGCCTGCGCGGCATCGAATTCAACGGCACCGACCGTTCGGTGGACGTGGCGATTTCCAAGCTGCGGCGCAAGTTCGACGACAACGCCGGCGAAGCGCGCAAGATCAAGACCGTATGGGGCAAGGGCTATCTGTTCAGCCGTTCCGAGTGGGAATGCTGATCGATGTGGAAGCTGCTGATTCGACTCTACCTGGTCACCATCGTTTCCTACAGCGCGGCGATCTACCTGATGCCGGAACTGGTGATCCGCCTGTTCCAAGAGCGCTTCCAAGCCTACAACCTCGACTATTCCCGTGGACTGCAAACCCTGATCGTCAAGCAGTTCCGCGCCGTGCCCAGCGCGCAATGGCCGGCGCTGGCTGCGCAGATGGACAAGGAATTCGAGCCGTTGCGCATCGAGCTGGCAGCCACCGAGGACACCGGTTTCACTGCGATCGAGCAGGCGCGCCTAAAGCGTGGAGAAAACGTGGTGCGCATCGGCGATTGGGGCTGGCGCACCCTGGCGGCGGCGCCTTTGGACGAACGCACGGCGGTGAAGATGGTCGTGCCGCCGGATCCGGCGGACGTCAGTTGGCTGTATTGGAGCATCAACGTGCTGATCGGCGCGACGATGCTGGCGTGCCTGCTGCTCTGGCTGCGGCCGCACTGGCGCGATCTGGAGCGCCTCAAGCGCACCGCCGAGCGTTTCGGCAAGGGACATTTAAGCGAGCGTACGAAGATCGCGCCGAGTTCCAACATCGGCAGCCTGGCCCATGTATTCGACACCATGGCAGGGGACATCGAGAACCTGCTCAACCAGCAGCGAGACCTGCTCAACGCTGTATCCCATGAATTGCGCACGCCGCTGACCCGGCTCGATTTCGGCTTGGCCCTGGCGTTGTCGGAGGACATGCCAACGGCCAGCCGCGAGCGCCTGCAAGGGTTGGTGGCGCACATTCGTGAACTGGACGAGTTGGTGCTGGAGTTGTTGTCCTATAGCCGCCTGCAAAATCCCGAGCGTTTGCCGGAGCGGGTTGAAGTGCCGTTGGATGAGTTCATCGACAGCATTCTCGGCAGCCTCGACGAAGACCTGGCCGCGCCGGAGGTGGTGATCGACGTGCTGCTGCACGGGGCGCTGGAGCGTTTTGTGCTGGACCCGCGCCTGACCGCCCGCGCTTTGCAGAACCTGCTGCGCAATGCCATGCGTTATTGCGAGAAACGCATCCAGGTCGGGGTGCTGGTCAGCGAGCAAGGCTGTGAAATCTGGGTCGACGATGACGGCATCGGCATCCCCGACAGCGAGCGCGAGCGTGTCTTCGAACCATTCTACCGCCTGGACCGCAGCCGCGACCGCGCCACCGGCGGCTTCGGCCTCGGCCTGGCGATCAGCCGCCGCGCCCTGCAAGCCCAGGGCGGCACGCTGACCGTCGAGGCCTCGCCGCTGGGCGGGGCACGTTTCCGGCTGTGGCTCCCCACACCGTCTTGAGGCCAGTGCAGTCTCTGTGGTGAGGGGATTTATCCCCGCTGGGCTGCGCAGCAGCCCTGAATCAATGAATTCAATCTTCCTGGCACACCGAGTTGTCTGGTTTGGGGCCGCTACGCAGCCCAACGGGGATAAATCCCCTCGCCACAAGGGAAATGCTGTTCACTTAAGGTATCGATATTCCCGTGGCGAGGGAGCTTGCTCCCGCTGGGCCACGAAGTGGCCCCAAACAGTCACCCAAACAACCCCGCCGCAATATTGATCGAAAAACCCAATATCGCCGTGTTGAACACGAACCCGATCAACGACTGCGCCAAGACAATCTTGCGCAACTGCCGTGTGGCAACCCCCACGTCCGAGGTCTGCACCGCCACGCCGATGGTGAACGAGAAATACAGAAAGTCCCAATAGTTGGGTGTGGTCAGCCCCTCGGCAAAACGCAGGGCCGGTTCCTTGCCGTCCCAGGTGTAATACAACCGGGCGTAGTGCACGCTGAAGATCACCCCGATCAGCAGCCATGAGCCGATAACGGTCAATGCGGTGACGCCGTAGTGCAGCAGTTTGCCAGCGGTTGCCAAGTCGCGGCTGCCGGCCAGTTCAAAGGTGATGGTCGCCAGGCTCGCCAGCGCCGCGATGCAGACCATCAGCAACACCAATCCGGCGTTTTCGTCCTCCATCTCGGCGATGCGCTTCACGTCCGGCGCCTTGGCCCGCACCGTCAGCCAGAACATCAGCACCAGGTAGGTCCAGACCCCGGCGTTCCAGCCGATCAGGATCTTGCTGATGATCGAGTCCGTTGGAATCAACAGGCCCGCTGCCAGGCCGATGACGGTGGCTAGGGAGAGTCGCGGATGAGTGCGGGTGAGGCGGGGCATGGGGGCTCACTGTGGCGTGGAAATGCTCGGAGTATGAATCATCCGCTGGTTATGTCATTGGATTGAATCAGCCGTACGCCGGCCTCCTGCATGCGCCGCATGGCCGCGTCCATTGAGCCGTCGATATCGATGCCCCGGCAAGCGTCGAGCACGACGATTGCGTTGAAACCGACCATTCGTGCGTCAAGCGCCGAATACATCACACAGAAATCCAGGGCCAGCCCGACCATGTACACCGTGTCGATGCCGCGCTCCTTGAAGTAGCCGGTCAGGCCGGTCTGGGTCAGGCGGTCGGCTTCCATGAAGGCCGAGTAGCTGTCGATGGCCGGGTTGCAGCCCTTGCGGATGATCAGTTGGGCATGAGGCAAGTCAAGGTCAGGGTGCAGGGCGGCGCCCTGGGTATCCTGGACGCAGTGTTCGGGCCAGAGCTTTTGTTCGCCGTAGGGCAACTGGATAAGGTCGAAGGGGTGTTTGCCTTCGTGGCTGGAGGCGAACGAGGCATGCCCGGCGGGGTGCCAGTCCTGGGCACAGACAACGTTCAGGAACGAGCGGCCGAGTCGGTTGACCAGCGGCACGATTTCGTCGCCGCCCGGCACCGCCAGTTGGCCGCCGGGGATGAAGTCGTTCTGGATGTCGATCACGAGTAAAGCGGTGGTTGTGGCTTTGGTATCCATAGGGGTCATGCCGGCTGCTCCTGGTAATGATCTGTGGAGATTAGCCGAACCTGCACGGGCTCAGGTTGTTCTTTGTCGCGGGCACCGCATCGCGAGCAAGCTCGCTCCCACATGGGCTCGGAGCCGAACCTCAGATTTTCATACGTCCGCAGCCTTCTGTGGGAGCGAGCTTGCTCGCGATAGCGCACTGGCAGCCGCCTGCCCCAGTGTCTTTCGTCGCAAACTTTCCAAGGATGATGGCTTTTTGATGTGTGGTCAGTGCACTCTCGTCCCGATTGTGTACAATCGCCGCCTTTCAACCGGGCATGGACGCAGTACGGCCTTCAGGTCACGAGAAAAATCCATGCTCATCGGCAGTTATTCCCCCGCCCTTGTTTCGATTTCTTTATTTGTTGCGATCCTCGCTTCGTTTACCGCCCTGGACCTGACCGGGCGTATCGCCACGGCCCAGGGCCGGGCCAAGCATTACTGGATGGCCGGTGGTGCGCTGGCGATGGGCGTGGGCATCTGGTCGATGCATTTCATCGGCATGCTCGCGTTCACCTTGCCGGTGGAGCTTGGCTACGATGTGGCGATCACCGCGCTGTCGCTATTGATCGCCATTCTGTCCAGCGGCTTTGCCTTGTGGTTGGTCAGCCAGCCGCAACTGCGGGCCTGGCAACTGGCGTTCGGCGCGTTGGTGATGGGCACCGGCATCAGTGCCATGCATTACACCGGCATGGCCGCGTTGCGGATGCAGCCGGGTATCGACTATGACCCGACGTTGTTCGGGGCTTCGTTGCTGATTGCCGTCGTGGCCTGTGCGGCGGCGCTGTGGATCGCTTTTCGCCTGCGTCGGAACACCCCTCATGTTCGGCTGGCTCGCGCTGGCGCCGCGGTGGTGATGGGCGCTGCCATCGTCGGCATGCACTACACGGGCATGGCTGCGGCGCAGTTCAGCGAGGGCAGTTTCTGCGGTTCCCTCGATGGCCTGAGCGGCAAGGGACTCGACAATCTGGTGCTGATCACCACCCTGGCGGTGCTGGCGATTGCCTTGCTGACTTCCATCCTCGACGCCCGCCTGGAAGCTCGCACGGCGGAGCTGGCCAGGTCGCTGACCCAGGCCAATCGGGAACTGACCCAATTGGCCTTGCACGACCCCCTGACCGGATTGCCCAACCGCGTATTGCTGGCGGATCGCATCGGCCAGGCCATGCACCGAGTGCAGGAGCAGGGCGGTTGTTTCGCCTTGATGTTCATCGACCTGGACGGCTTCAAGCCGGTCAACGACGCCTTTGGGCACCACATGGGCGATCTGTTGCTACGGGACGTGGCCCTGCGCTTGCGTGAAGATTTGCGCAACCAAGACACCCTCGCGCGTATTGGCGGCGATGAATTCGTCCTGCTGGTGCAGTTGGCTGATCCTGACGATGCCCTGCGTCTGGCTGCGCGGCAGGTCGGGCTGATCGGCCAGACGTTCCGTGTCGCCGACCATGACTTGCAGATTTCCGCCAGCGTCGGCATTTCGCTGTACCCCGGTAACGGCCAGAGCGCCGATGAATTGCTGATGAATGCCGACGCGGCGATGTACCACGCCAAGGGCGCCGGCAAGAACGGCTACAGCTTTTTCGACGCCTCGATGAACAGCAACGCCCGCAAGCAATTGCAACTGCTGCAAGACTTGCGCATCGCCGTTGAGCAGCGGCAATTCAGCCTGCATTACCAACCCAAGTTCGACGCCGCCAACGGCCGTCCGGTGGGCGCCGAGGCGCTGTTGCGCTGGACTCATCCGACCCAGGGCCTGTTGATGCCCGATACCTTTATCGATCTGGCGGAAAAAACCGGGCTGATCATCCCCATCGGCGAATGGGTGCTCAACGAAGCCTGCCGGCAGATGCGCGAATGGTACGTGCTGGGCTACACCGACTGGCGCATCGCAGTGAATCTCTCTGCGTTGCAGTTCTGCCATGTAGGCCTGGTGCAGAGCGTCGCCAAGGCGCTGGAGACTCACCATCTGCCGCCAAACAGCCTGACCCTGGAAATCACCGAGACCACTGCCATGAGCGACGCGGACGCGAGCATGACGGTGTTGCAGCAGTTGTCGGACATGGGCGTGGACTTGTCCATCGACGACTTTGGCACCGGCTATTCGAGCCTGATGTACCTCAAGCGCCTGCCGGCCAATGAGCTGAAGATTGATCGCGGTTTCGTCCGCGACCTGGAGCACGACAGCGACGACGCGGCTATCGTCTCGGCCATCGTCGCCCTTGGCCAGGCCCTGGGCCTGCGGATCGTCGCCGAAGGGGTGGAGACCGATGTGCAGCAGGACTTCCTGACCCAGTTGGGCTGCGACTCACTGCAAGGTTATCTACTGGGGCATCCGCAGCCGGCCGAGCACTTCCTCAAGAACATCCGCCAATTCCCGCGCGTGGCAATCGCCTGAGGCGACTGCTCAGGAAACGATGTCGAATGCGGTGCTGCCCAGCCGCTCGCCATTGATCAGCACATGCACCGAATGCCGGCCCTCATAGTGCCGGCGCGTGGTCAGCTCGCGGATGTGCTGGGAGCGGCTGAGGTTGGCGGACGCCAGGGCGGGCAGGTCGAAGGTCTTGAGCTTGAATACCTTGGCCGACGTGCCGCCGGATGCCTTGACGTAGTCGATGGCGTAATCGATCACCAGACGCTGGTTCTCGGGACACGTCGATTGCACTTTGAACGACAGCGTGACCTGCTCCCCCAGGCGAATCACCGCCGGCAGCACCTGCAGATCCAAGACCTCGACCTGAGCCTTGCCACCCGCTCCGATCACGGCCAGCGCCCGAGGATTGCCTTGCTTGATCAGGCTGCGCAGGGCATGCCGGGCGATCCAGGCGGTATGGCGCTGCTGGAGCGGCCAGCCTTCGATCCGGTCGAGGACCCATTCGGGATGCTGCTTGGTCACGTCGTTCAGGTGGTTGGCGACGGATTTGCGTACGTACAGGCTGTCGTCGGCCTTGAGCGTTTCGAGGATCGCGGCGGCAAGTTCCGGGTTGGCCTGGATCGGTTCCAGGTGGAACGACCAGGGCAGGCGCGGGCGGCTGCCTTCGCTGGCGAGGCGGCGGACATGCTCGTTGGTGTCCAGTGCCCAGTCGTGCATCACCGCTAGCGTGCGCGCCAGGTCATCGCGCAGGAAATGCCGTACGGCGAATTCTGCTGAGCCGAATCGGGTGAAGTATTTGAGGGCGTCCATGGAGGACTCGAACGCATGTCGACCGTACGACGCCACGTAGTGCGGCAGGAACATGCTGACGAACATGCTGTTCAGCCGCGGAGCCAGTGCCCGCAGGATCTCCAGTGAAGCTTCGTAATCCAGCGCCAGGACCGCATGCAGGCACTCGCTGACCCGCGCCATGCGCTGCATCACCGACAACTGCGCCAGTCCATCATTGGCCATGTTCAGGAACGCCTTGGCATCGAAGGCGGGGTAAACCGCACGCATTTCCGTGGCGATGTGTTCGAGGCGGGT
This sequence comes from Pseudomonas sp. HB05, assembly GCF_016756915.1. Classification (NCBI taxonomy): domain Bacteria; kingdom Pseudomonadati; phylum Pseudomonadota; class Gammaproteobacteria; order Pseudomonadales; family Pseudomonadaceae; genus Pseudomonas; species Pseudomonas sp. HB05. The sequence goes on along the minus strand of NZ_JAESPG010000028.1, from coordinate 21,847 downwards.
GCTGTTGAAGATTTCCTTGAGGGCTGGGGAAGAGGTGGTGGTGCTCATGTTGGGTCCGTCCGGCGGGTGTTGGGCCAAGGCTCGCCACTATGCCATGCCCGGCACAACCTGTGGTGAGGGAGCCCGCCGCGTCTCGACGCTGCGCTGTCGCGCGGTGAACTAGGTCATGTGGCGAGGGGATTTATCCCCGTTGGGCTGCGCAGCAGCCCTAAAGCAGTGAACTCAATCTTCCTGGCACACCGAGTTGCTTGGCTTGGAGCTGCTGCGCAGCCCAGCGGGGATAAATCCCCTCGCCACAAAAGGGGGGGGGCCAGCTTCTAAGCACCACAGTAAACGGAATGATTCGCCGCCGCTGAAGTCCCAGACTCAGTACCTTGAATTAATTGGAGCTCTTCTATGCGCAAACCCACCCTCATCGCCAGCCTGGTCCTGATCGCCGGCCTCGGAGCCTTTGGGCCTGTCGCGCAAGCCGTCGAGAAGACCGGCGATGCCCTGGAACATTCGCCGAGCAATGGCCGCCGGTTGGTGGAAAACGACCGGGTACCGGCGGACTATCAGCGTGCGGACAGGGCCATGAAGGACTGGAAGCAGAAAAAACTCGAACAGCCGACAAGCGAGCAGCAATGGGTGCAGATCGACGATAAATACCTGCTGATCGAAACCGTGTCCGGCGCCATCGTCAAGATTGTCCCTGCGACACGCTAAAGCACTTCGCCTTTATCCCACAGATGAACCAAGTCGCCAGGTGCCCGGTCCTCGGGCACCTGTAGCACCATCTCGTCGTCCTGGTCGTTGGACCGGTAACGCACCTCGATCTGGAAATAACGCTGGTCGCCCCGGCCGGGCGTGGAGGAGGTGAGTGGCAGGCACCCCTCCAGCACCGAACATATGCGCGTGCGTTGGTCGAGGTCGCACTGGGCGAACTCGATTTCCCGAGGTCGGGTCAAGGCGTGGATGGCTGCCACGCCACCCTGGCGCGACAGTTTCACCACCGCTTTGTCATCAAGGTCTGGAAGGGTTTTCATCCGTTCTCCTCGTTCAGGTCGACGCCCACCTGCGTCCAGCCGTCCTGCACCGCCTTGACTTCCCGGGCGCCGAAGCGTTGGCGGGCGTGCTCGACGGTCAGGCCGGCGAACGCACTGAAGGACGCGTCGTTGGCCAGTTGCCTGTCGCACAAGGTGTCATACCAGATTCGCCCGGCCTTTTCCCAGGCGAATCCGCCGAGCGCGGTTGCCACCAGATAAAAGGCCCGGTTGGGAATGCCGGAATTGATGTGCACACCGCCATTGTCTTCGCGGGTGATGACGAACTGGCGCATGTGCGCCGGCTGGGGATCCTTGCCCAGCAGCGGGTCATCGTAGGCTGTGCCGGGGTTGGACATGCTGCGCAGGCCGTCGCCGTTGATCTTGTCGGTGAGCAGATCGGCGCCGATCAGCCAGTCGGCCTGCTCGACGGTCTGGCCCAATACGAATTGCTTGACCAGCACGCCGAACACATCGGAAATCGACTCGTTCAACGCGCCGGACTGGTTGGCATAGATCAAGCCGGCTTCGCTCTCGGTGACGCCGTGGGCCAACTCGTGGGCCACCACGTCCAGGGAGCGGGTGAAGCGCTGGAAGATCTCACCGTCGCCGTCGCCAAATACCATCTGCGCGCCATTCCAGAAAGCGTTCTCGTAGCCTTGGCCGTAATGCACGCTGCCGACCAGGGCAAAGCCTTTGTTGTCGATGGAGTCACGCTCCAGCACTCGCCAGAAAAAATCATAGGTGGCGCCGAGGGCGTCGTAGGCTTCGTCTACCGCTGGGTCACCGCTGGCCGGCTGGCCTTCCAGGCGCACCGGTTGACCCGGCAGTTCCATGCCGTTCTGGGCATCGTGGATGCTGCGCGTTGGTTGGCCGGCCTTGCCGGGCTTGGGCAGCCTGGCTGTGGCGGGTGGGTTGCTGGGCGGGCCTGGATTGTGGCGCAGGTTCTTCACATGGGTCAGGGTGCCGAGTGCGCTGGAACGCTGCTGCTCGGAGCCATGGGCGATGATGCGGTTGAGGATATAAGGCGGAATGAAGCCGTGGAGGGGGCGAGAGTCGATCATCAGAAAATCCTTATCTGAAATGCAGGGTCGATACCCATGTGAACCGAAGTGGCCGTTGCGGTTCCCTTTGCCGCAAAAGGTTGCCTGTCACGCAAATATCTGCGAAAACCCCGCGCCTGGATCACACGGGAAAGAAGCCATGATTGAAGAGCTGCAAATCATCGACCTGGAAGAGGGCAATGGCAAAAGCGTAGTCAAAGGCGCGCTGATTACCACCCAATACCGCGGCACCCTCGAAGACGGCACGGAGTTCGATTCATCCTACAGCCGCGGCAAGCCGTTCCAATGCGTGATCGGCACGGGCCGTGTCATCAAGGGCTGGGACGTCGGGCTCATGGGCATGAAGGTCGGCGGCAAGCGCAAACTGTGGGTGCCGGCGCACCTGGCCTATGGCGAACGATCCATGGGCGCCCACATCAAGCCCAACGCCGACCTCATCTTTGAAATCGAATTGCTGGAAGTCCTGACGCGGGACGATTGATAGCGTTTTTGTTGATTACCGATCGCTGAACAGCGGGATGCGTCCATTGGCGGAGGGGCGGTAGCGCCAGATCAACTGGTCCAGGCCCGGCTCGCGTTCCAGAATGGCATCTAACGTCGCATGGGCGATGGTCATCGCCAAGGCCTGGCCTGGGCATTCGTGGCGGCCACTGCCAAAGCTGAAGCTGCGCCGATTCGGCCGATCCAACAGGAGGGCGTCCGGTTGCGGATTGAGCTGCGGGTCGCGATTGGCCGAGGCCAGCAGCACCAGGATCACGTCGCCCTGCTGCAGGGCAGTGCCGAGAATTTCGCAAGGGGCGGCGATGAAGCGCCGGGTGTTCTGCACTGCCGGGTCGAAACGTTGGACTTCAGCCAATAACGGGCTGATTTGCGTGGGATCATCCCGTAGCTCGCGTTGTAGCGCTGTATCACGGATCAACGCCAACAACGCGTTGCCGATCAGGCCGGCCGTGGCTTCATGGGTTTGCGAAAGCAAGCCGATCAGGTTGGCGATCCGACTGTCCGCGTCGCCCGCTTCGAAGCCTCGGCAGATGCCGTTCAACAACTGGCTGTCTTGCGCAACGATCCGCTCCTGGAAAAGCTTCGCCAGTTGTTCGCTGGCCCGGTGCGCAGCTTCCAGTTGCGGGGCTTGGCTCAGGGGCGACAGGCAGGCGACGAAATCCCCCGTGAGTTCGCTGATCAGGTGGCTGTCCGTCGGATTGAAGCCCAGCAGTTGCGCCACCACGCTGACCGGGCCGATGAACTGCGCCTGATGCACGCCTTCGGCACCCTGCCTGAGCCAGCGCGCCTTGACCAACGCCTCGACCTGGTGGGGATCGATGTCTTGCAACCCCGGCGCAATCGCCGCCCTCGGGCAGCGTTGTCGTTCACCTTCGTTCATCCGCATCAGGTGCCCGAATACCTGGCCCGCGGGACCCTCGGCAATCGCTTGCGGCACCGGTTCGTGGGCGGGGCGCACATGGCAGTCGGGGTGATGCAAGACGGCGCACACGGCTTCGGCCCTGCTGGCTACCCAGAGGTTAAGGTGTGGGTCGAAGTGCAGTCCGCCGCTGGCGCGAAGGGTCGCGTAGTAGGGGTACGGATCGGCGTGTGTCGCGGCGGTGATCGGGTCCATGATGGGCTACCTCGTTCATGCGGGAGAAGTGCTGCTACTATCTCCAGTCGACGCATGGCTTGATTCGTCCGGGAGCGAAATATGAACGCAGAGCAACACGATGTAGGCGTGTCCCAGGTGGCCGCGGCGATTGCCGAACCGGCCCGGACCCGAATGCTCTGCGCACTGATGGACGGCCACGCCCGCACCAGCACGGAGTTGGCGAGCATCGCCGACGTCAGCGCGTCCACCGCCAGCGCCCACCTGGCGAAGCTCAAGGAGTTGGCCCTGGTGCGCTTGCATGTGCAGGGCCGTCATCGTTACTACAGCCTCGCCGATAAGCGTGTGGCAGAAGCCCTTGAAGCGTTGATGGTGATCGGCCAGAACGCCGCGCCGGCGTTCACCTCGCGCACGCCGGATCGCCTGCAATTCGCTCGCACTTGCTACGACCACATGGCCGGTACCCTGGCGGTGCGGCTGCATGATCGCTTGCTCGAAGCCGGGTGGCTGCTCGATGTAGAAGGGCAGGGTTATCGGCTGAGTGAAACGGGTGAGGCCCTGTTTGCAGGCTTGGGCATTGACGTGCAGGCATTGGCGGCCCAACGGCGGCGGTTTGCCTGCCCCTGCCTGGACTGGAGCATGCGCCGGCCGCACCTGGGTGGTGCCTTGGGGGCGGCGTTGCTGCAAGTGGCGATCAAGCGCAAATGGGTCGTCCAGGACCTGGACAGTCGTGCGCTGGGGGTGACGGCCGCTGGACGGCGGGAGATGGCGGCGCGGTTTGGCGTCAGTGGCGAGATGGAGGTTGAATCCGCTGGCGCTTTCGCGAGCAGGCTCGCTCCCACAGTGGATCTGCGCTGAACGGAGAACCGTTGCTCACCGAAATTCCCTGTGGGAGCGGGCTTGCCCGCGAAGGGGCCGTCGCATCCAACATCCATGCAAGCTGAGCCACCGCCTTCGCGAGCAAGCTCGCTCCCACAATGGATTTGCGGTGAATACAGGCGTCATGAACACCTGAAATCCCTGTGGGAGCGGGCTTGCTCGCGAAGGGGCCATTCCATGCAACTGACCCACCGCCATTGCCACATCATCCAACCATATGCCTGCGCCGATATTCATCCGGCGTGGTGCCCATCATTTTGCGGAACATGCTGATGAATGCCGAGGCGCTGCTGTAGCCCAGGTCCAGGCCGATGGTTTCCACGCTCTGGCCGCGTTCGAGCAGGGCCAGGGCCTCGATGACTTTTAGGCGCTGGCGCCATTCCACCAGGGACATGCCCAGGTCTCGCTGGGCCCGGCGCATCAGTGTGCGCTCGGTGGTGTTGGCGGCGCGGGCCAGTTGCGGCAACGAGCGCGGGTCGCTGGGGTTCGCCTCCAGGGCCCGCAGTACAGGGCCCAACAGCGGATCATCCGAAGAGGGCAGGTAACTGCCGACGTGGGGCGCCCGGGCCAGCTTGTCCACCAGCACCTGCAACAAGCGCTGCTGTTCGGGCGTCTGTGGCTGGCTCGGCGGGTCGCTGCGCAGCTCTTCCAGCAACGCGCGGATCAGCGGACTCAAGGTCAGCGCACAAGGTACGGCCGGCAACGCGCCGCACAGTTCGGCCGCCAGGTACAACGAACAATGGCAGGCTTCATGCCGATTGAACCCCACGTGTTCCATGTCCGGCGGCAGCCAGATGCCGTACTGCGGTGGCGCCAGGTAATGGTGCTGGGCGATCTCGATTTCCATCACACCGCTGTAGGAGTAGACGAACTCACCCCAGGCATGCCGGTGCCGGGGGTACGTGGCATGGGCCGGCATGCAGGCGCTGCGGAAGAAAATCGGCGAGGGCAGGGCCGCGTCGAACGGAGGAATCTTCAGGTGTTGGGCTGGAGGCTGCATATCGACCGCAATGGCGGATTACCGGGATGGCTTGTCGGGTAATCACTATATCCAGCAAAGGTGTCAGGCAGACAATCCTTTCATCTCTTTTCTGCCCGAGGACCTTTTCCATGACCACCCGCCGCGCCCTGGATGGCCAGGTCATTGCCCTGATGACCGGACTCTGTGCCATCTGGGGGTTCCAGCAAGTCGCGATCAAGGCCGGCGCCGTCGACATGGCGCCGATGCTGCAATTGGGCGTGCGCTCGGCCATCGCCGCGGTACTGGTCTGGCTGTTAGTGCTGGCGCGCGGTGAACGCCTGTCCCTGGCCGACGGCAGTTGGCGCCCAGGCCTGTTGGTGGGGTTGTTGTTTGCCCTGGAGTTCGTGATGGTGGGCGAAGGCCTGCGCCATACGACGGCATCGCACATGGTGATTTTCCTCTACACCGCACCCATGTTCGCCGCCCTCGGCTTGCACTGGAAACTGCCGAGCGAGCGTCTCAAGCCGGCGCAATGGCTGGGCATCGCGGTTGCCTTCGGTGGGATCGTGGTGGCCTTCAGTGGCGGCTCGGGTGCGGCGAACGGCAGCTCATTGCTCGGCGATGGCATGGGCTTGCTGGCCGGCGCGCTGTGGGGCGCAACCACGGTGACGGTGCGTTGTTCGCGGCTCACGGACCTGCCGGCCAGCCAGACGCTGCTTTATCAGTTGGTGGGTGCCGGGGTGCTGTTGATCGGCATGTCGGCAGCGCTGGGGCAAACGACAATCAACCCCACGCCACAACTCATTGCCAGCATGGCGTTCCAGGTGTTGCTGGTGTCCTTCGCCAGCTTCCTGATCTGGTTTTCCCTGCTGCGCCGCTACCTGGCGTCGCAATTGGGCGTGCTGTCGTTCATGACGCCGCTGTTCGGCATCGGTTTCGGTGTCTGGTTGCTGGATGAGCCGCTGGAGCCGAACTTTATCGTTGGCGCGGCTTTGGTATTGAGTGGGATCTTGCTGGTCAGCGGTTATGGATGGTTTCGCCAGCGTTGGGGGCGAGGGCTGGTTTTGCGGCGAGGGTAACTGAACGAAGGTGTAAAAAAGCCCACCCCTGAAGCAGGGGTGGGCTTTTTACTGCGGTCGCGCAATCTCTGTGGCGAGGGGATTTATCCCCGCTCGAGTGCGAAGCGCTCGCAAGGTTTTTGTGGCTCACCCAAGTACTTGGGGGTTGCTTCGCAACCCAGCGGGGATAAATCCCCTCGCCACAAAAAAGCCCTCAAGTGCCTAGGGGGCTTGGATCAAACCTTGACGATCCAACCCGCCGGCGCTTCCACGTCGCCGGTCTGCACGCCGGTCAACTCTTTGTAGAGCTTCTGGGTGATCGGGCCGACCTCGGTTTCGCTGTGGAACACGTGCAGCTTGTCCTTGTAGCTGATGCCGCCGATCGGCGTGATCACCGCAGCGGTACCGCAGGCGCCGGCTTCCTTGAAATCCGACAGCTTGTCGATGAACACGTCGCCTTCGATCACTTCCAGGCCCAGGCGCGATTTCGCCAGTTCGATCAGCGACAGGCGGGTGATGCCTGGCAGGACCGACGGGGAGTTGGGGGTGATGAATTTGTCATCGTGGGTGATGCCGAAGAAGTTGGCCGAACCGACTTCCTCGATTTTCGAATGGGTCAGCGGATCCAGGTAGATGCAATCGGCGAAGCTGGCTTTCTTGGCCTGGGAGCCGGGCATCAGGCTGGCGGCATAGTTGCCACCGACCTTGGCCGCACCGGTGCCTTGCGGGGCGGCGCGGTCGAAGCTGGAGATCAGGAAATTGTGCGGAGTCAGGCCACCCTTGAAGTAGGCGCCGACCGGAATGCAGAAGATCGAGAAGATGAACTCGGGTGCGGTGCGCACGCCGATGTTGTCACCCACGCCGATCACGAACGGACGCAGGTACAGCGCGCCGCCAGTGCCATACGGCGGGATGAAGCGCTCGTTGGCGCGGACCACTTGCTTGCAGGCTTCGACGAACTGCTTGGTGTCGACGTGCGGCATCAGCAGGCGGGCGCAGCTGCGCTGCATGCGGGCGGCGTTCTGGTCCGGGCGGAACAGGTTGATCGAGCCGTCCTTGCAACGATAGGCCTTCAGGCCTTCGAAGCACTGCTGACCGTAGTGCAGGGCGGTGGAGCCCTCGCTGATGTGCAGCACGTTGTCTTCGGTCAGGGTGCCCGCGTCCCAGGCACCATCGCGCCAGTGCGACAGGTAGCGCTTGTCGGTCTTGATGTAGTCAAAGCCCAGTTTGTCCCAATTGATGCTCTCGTTACCCATGACACCCTCTATTTCCTGACAACCGTCGAAACGGTTCAAGGCTTCTGACGTTTTGAATGGGGACAACAATACTTCATTCCGGGGGTGTTTCGCAGCTTGTGGCGAGGGGATTTATCCCCGCTGGGCTGCGAAGCGGCCCCATTAGCTCAGATATCTGACGCCTGGCGCTGACAGGTTTGGGGTTGCTGCGCAACCCAGCGGGGATAAATCCCCTCGCCACAGGGGGAGTCACCCACAGCTGTCACAGATGCAACGCATGCCCCAACGCCCGCAACGCCGCTTCCTGCACCGCTTCACCCAGCGTCGGATGAGCGTGGACAGTGCCGGCGATGTCTTCCAGGCGCGCACCCATTTCCAGGGATTGGCCAAATGCGGTGGACAACTCCGAGACCCCCACGCCAACTGCTTGCCAACCGACGATCAAGTGATTGTCCCGGCGCGCCACGACGCGGACGAAACCGCTTTTCGATTCCAGGGTCATGGCCCGGCCATTGGCGGCGAACGGGAAGCTCGAAACGATGCAGTCCAGGCCGGCAGCCTTGGCCTCGTCCGGCGTCTTGCCGACCACGACCACTTCCGGATCGGTGAAGCACACCGCTGCGATGGCGGTCGGATTGAACTCCCGGTGCTCGCCGGCGATCAGCTCGGCGACCATTTCACCCTGGGCCATCGCTCGGTGGGCGAGCATCGGTTCGCCGCTCAGGTCGCCGATGGCCCAGACATTGCGCATGCTGGTCTGGCAGCGGTTGTCGATCTTCACTGCCGAACCGTTCATCGCCAGGTCCAGCGCTTCCAGATTCCAGCCTTGCGTATTTGGCTTGCGCCCGACCGCCACCAGCACCCGGTCGGTGTCGAGGTTCAGCGTGTCGCCGTTGGGATCACGCACTTGCAAGGTGCTGGCCTGGGCATCGAAACCTTCGACGCTGTGCTTGAGATACAGCCTCACGCCCAATTGCTTGAGCGCTTCATGCACCGGTTGGGTCAACTCACCGTCGTAGGCCGGCAGGATCCGCTCTTGGGCCTCGACCACACTGACCTCGGCGCCGAGCTTGCGATAGGCAATGCCCAGCTCCAGGCCGATGTAGCCACCGCCGACCACCACCAGATGCTTGGGCACCGAGGTAGGCGCGAGGGCTTCGGTGGACGAGATGATCGGCCCACCTATCGGCAGCATCGGCAGGTTGACGCTTTTCGAACCGGTGGCCAGCAGCAGGTGTTCGCACTGGATGCGCGTATCACCGACCTCGACTGTTTTGCCATCGATGACCTTGGCCCAGCCATGAATGACCTGGACCTTATTCTTCTTCAGCAACGCGGCGACGCCGGTGGTCAGGCGATCGACGATGCCGTCCTTCCATTCGACGCTCTTGCCGATGTCCAGGGTTGGCGCGGACACGTTGATACCCAAGGCCGAGCCCTGGCTGTGGTGGCGCGTCTGGTGGAACTGCTCGGCCACATGAATCAGCGCCTTGGACGGGATGCAGCCGATGTTCAGGCAAGTACCGCCCAGCGCCTGGCCTTCCACCAGAATCGTCTCGATGCCCAGTTGGCCGGCGCGGATCGCCGCCACATAACCGCCCGGGCCGCCGCCGATGATCAGCAGCTTGGTGTTCAGAGTTTGCATCGCCTACTCCACAAACAAAGTGGCAGGTTGTTCGAGCAAGCCACGCAGGGCCTGGATGAATTGCGCCGCGTCCATGCCGTCGACCACCCGGTGATCGAAGGAGCTGGAAAGGTTCATCATCTTGCGGATCACGATCTGGCCCTTGATCACAACAGGCCGCTCGACGATCTTGTTCACGCCGACGATCGCCACTTCCGGCAGGTTCAGCACCGGCGTGCTGACGATGCCGCCCAGCGCACCGAGGCTGGTCAGGGTGATGGTCGAGCCAGACAGCTCATCGCGACTGGCCTTGCCATTGCGTGCGGCCGTGGCCAGGCGCGAGATTTCCGCCGCACTGTCCCACAGGCTGCGAGCCTCGGCGTGACGCACCACCGGCACCATCAGGCCGACATCGCTTTGGGTGGCGACGCCAACATGCACCGCGCCGCTGCGGTGGATGACCTGGGCCTCGTCGTCATAGCGTGAATTCATCTGCGGGAAATCACGCAAGGCCACGACCAACGCGCGGACCAGGAACGGCAGCAAGGTCAGCTTGCCGCGACTGCCGCCGTGTTTTTCATTCAGGTGAACCCGCAGTTCTTCCAGGGCCGTGACGTCGATTTCCTCGACGTAGCTGAAGTGGGCGGCGCGCTGGGTCGCTTCCTGCATGCGCTGGGCGATCTTGCGACGCATGCCGATCACCGGGATCTGCTGCTCGTCGTGGCGTTCGGCATAACCCGAGCCGCCCTTGGCCTGTGGCGACGAACCCTGGGCCAGATAGGCTTCCAAGTCCTCATGCAGGATTCGCCCGGCGGGGCCGCTGCCCTGGACCAGGCGCAGTTGGATGCCCAGGTCCAATGCATGTTTGCGCACGGCCGGCGAGGCCAATGGGCGCTCTTCAGGGTCGCGGGCCACCGGAGCTTGCGGGGCGCAGCGTGGCGCGGCGGTTTTTTCCACCATCGGTTCAGGCGTGGCCACTGGCGCTGGCTTTGGCGCCGGCACAGCCGCCGCAGCGGGAGCCGATTGCGCCGACTCCTTCAAATTGCCCGCACCTTCCACCTCAATGCGGATCAGCTCGCTGCCCACCGCCATGACTTCACCCGGCTCGCCACCCAGCGCGATGACCCGGCCATGCACCGGCGAGGGGATGTCCACCATCGCCTTGTCGGTCATCACGTCGGCCAACACCTGGTCCTCGACCACCATGTCGCCAACCTTGACATGCCACACCGACAGTTCAACTTCCGCGATGCCTTCGCCGATGTCCGGCATCTTGATAACGTGCGTGCCCATTCAGACCTCCATGACCCGTTTCAACGCCGCGCCCACACGGGACGGCCCTGGGAAATACGCCCACTCCTGCGCGTGCGGGTAGGGGGTGTCCCAACCGGTGACACGCTCGATGGGCGCTTCCAGGTGGTGGAAGCAGTGTTCTTGCACCAACGACACCAACTCGGCGCCGAAACCGCAGGTGCGGGTGGCTTCGTGGACGACCACGCAGCGGCCGGTTTTCTTCACGGATTTGACGATGGTCTCCAGGTCCAGCGGCCAGAGGCTGCGCAGGTCGATGACTTCGGCGTCGATGCCGGTTTCTTCGGCGGCCACTTGCGATACGTAGACCGTGGTGCCGTAGGTGAGGATGGTCACGTCCTTGCCCGGACGGGTGATGGCGGCGACGTCCAGCGGCACGGTGTAGTAGCCGTCTGGCACTTGCGCTTGCGGATGCTTGGACCACGGCGTTACCGGACGGTCATGGTGGCCGTCGAACGGGCCGTTATACAGGCGCTTGGGTTCGAGGAAGATCACCGGGTCATCGTTTTCGATGGAGGCGATCAACAAACCCTTGGCGTCGTAGGGGTTGGACGGCATCACGGTGCGCAGGCCACAGACTTGGGTGAACATCGCCTCGATGCTCTGGCTGTGGGTCTGGCCTCCATAGATGCCGCCGCCGCACGGCATGCGCAGGGTCATCGGCGCGGTGAATTCGCCGGCCGAGCGATAGCGCAGGCGCGCCGCTTCGGAAATGATCTGGTCCGACGCCGGGTAGACATAGTCGGCGAACTGGATCTCGGCCACCGGCCGCAGCCCATAGGCGCCCATGCCCACCGCCACGCCGACGATGCCGCTTTCGGAAATCGGCGCGTCGAACACCCGCGAGGTGCCGTACTTGTTCTGCAGGCCTTCGGTGCAGCGGAACACGCCGCCGAAATAGCCCACGTCCTGGCCGAACACCACGACGTTGTCGTCGCGCTCGAGCATCACGTCCATGGCCGAGCGCAGGGCCTGGATCATGGTCATGGTGGTAGTGGTCATGGCGGTGTCCAACGCAATATTGTTGTTGTGATCGTTCATGTCAGATCCCCAACTGCTGACGCTGGCGCTTCAAGTGCTCCGGCATCTCTTTGTAGACGTCTTCGAACATGGTCGCGGCGCTTGGAATCTGCCCGCCGGCGAGGGTGCCGTACTGCTCGGCTTCCTTCTGCGCGGCGATCACCTCGGCTTCGAGTTCGGCGGTGACGGCGGCGTGTTCCTCTTCGGACCACTGGCCGATCTTCACCATGTGCTGCTTGAGGCGGGCAATCGGATCGCCCAGGGGGAAGTGGCTCCAGTCGTCGGCGGGGCGATATTTGGACGGATCGTCCGAGGTGGAGTGCGGGCCGGCGCGGTAGGTGACCCATTCGATCAGTGCCGGGCCGAGGTTGCGACGGGCGCGTTCGGCGGCCCAGCGCGAGGCGGCGTAGACCGCCATGAAATCGTTGCCGTCCACGCGCAGGGAGGCGATGCCGCAACCGACGCCGCGTCCGGCGAAGGTCGTGGCTTCACCGCCGGCAATGGCCTGGAAGGTGGAAATCGCCCATTGGTTGTTGACCACGTTGAGGATCACCGGCGCGCGGTAGACGTGGGCGAAGGTGAGGGCGGTATGGAAGTCCGATTCGGCGGTGGCGCCGTCACCGATCCAGGCCGAGGCAATCTTGGTATCGCCCTTGATCGCGGAGGCCATGCCCCAGCCCACGCCCTGGATGAATTGCGTGGCGAGGTTGCCGGAAATGGTAAAGAAACCAGCATCCTTGACCGAATACATGATAGGCAACTGCCGGCCCTTAAGCGGATCGCGCTCGTTGGACAGCAGTTGGCAGATCAGGTCCACCAGCGGCACCTCGCGGGCCATTAGGATGCTTTGCTGGCGGTAGGTGGGGAAGCACATGTCGTCGATGTTCAGGGCCAGGGCCTGGGCGCTGCCGATGGCTTCTTCGCCAAGGCTTTGCATGTAGAACGACATTTTTTTCTGACGTTGGGCGACGACCATGCGGTTGTCGTAGATGCGCGTCTTGAGCATGGCACGCATGCCCTTGCGCAGGATCTCGACGGGGATGTCGGCGGCCCAGTCGCCCAAGGCATTGCCTTGGTCGTCGAGCACGCGGATCAGGCTGCGGGCCAGGTCGGCGGTGTCGGCGGGTTCGACGTCGATGGGTGGTTTGCGCACCGTGCCGGCATCGGACAGATGCAGGTAGGAAAAGTCGGTCTTGCAGCCGGGACGGCCCGAGGGTTCGGGAACGTGCAGGCGTAGCGGTTCGTACGCTGGGTTCATGGCTTTCTACGCTCGATCTTGTGAATTTCTTGTAGTGGGCGCGCTAGCTGACGAATTTCCCTGGGTAGGTGGGAAATTGTCCTACAACAATCATAGGCTCGACGAAGAAGAATATTTTTCTCTGTTGGCTTGCTGTTCAGATCATTTGCAGATAAAAAATCTGCACAACGATAAAAAACAGGATTATTTGTCTCATGCGTAAATTGGATCGCACCGACATCGGCATTCTGAACAGCCTTCAGGAAAACGCCCGCATCACCAACGCCGATCTCGCCCGTTCGGTCAATCTATCGCCGACGCCGTGCTTCAACCGCGTCCGCGCGATGGAGGAGTTGGGGGTGATCCGTGAGCAGGTCACGCTGCTGGATGCCGACCTGCTGGGGCTGCACGTCAACGTGTTTATCCATGTCAGCCTGGAGAAGCAGGTGGAAGAGGCGTTGCAGCATTTCGAGGAGGCGATCTCAGACCGGCCGGAGGTGATGGAGTGCTACCTGATGGCCGGCGATCCGGATTATTTGATTCGCGTGTTGGTGCCGACGATCCAGTCGCTGGAGCGGTTCATGATGGACTTCCTGACCAAGGTCCCGGGCGTGGCGAACATTCGCTCCAGCTTCGCCCTCAAGCAGGTGCGCTACAAAACCGCGCTGCCGTTGCCGGCGAATGGGTTGACGCTGGGTACCTGAGTCACCCCACATTGGATATGGGGTGATCTTAGAGCTGGTTGATCGGAATCTTCAGGTAAGTCACGCCATTGCCCTCGGCCGGCGGCAAGTGTCCCGCTCGCACATTCACTTGGATCGCCGGCAACAGCAGCGTCGGCATTCCCAGGGTCTTGTCGCGCTGGGTGCGCATGGCCACGAACTCGGCTTCATCGATGCCATCGCGCACATGGATATTGCGCTGGCGCTGCTCACCCACCGTACTCATACACTGTGGCTCGCGTCCCTCCGGCGGATAGTCGTGGCACACGTACAGCCGCACACCGGCAGGGAACGCCAACAGCTTGCGGATCGAGGCGTAGAGCTGGTGGGCATTGCCGCCGGGAAAATCACAGCGGGCGGTGCCCACGTCGGGCATGAACAGCGTGTCGCCCACCAGAACCACATCGCCATCGATCAAGTAGGCCATGTCCGCCGGGGTGTGGCCGGGCACGTGTAGCGCGGTGGCCTTGAGGTTGCCGATCAGGAAGGACTCGTCGGCCGCGAACAGATGGTCGAATTGCGAACCGTCGATGGCGAATTGCGGCTCCAGGTTGAACAGCGTCTTGAACACGTTCTGCACCTGGCCGATGGATTCGCCGATGGCGATTTTGCCCCCCAGTTCCCGGCGCAGGTAAGGCGCGGCGGACAGGTGATCGGCATGGGCGTGGGTTTCCAGCAGCCATTGCACCGTCAGTTGATGTTCGCGCACAAAAGCGATCACTCGATCCGCCTGTGCGGTGCCGCTGCGGCCCGAGGCAGGGTCGTAGTCGAGCACCGGGTCGACCACCGCGCATTGCCCGCCATCATGCTCATAAACCACGTAGGTGTAGGTCTTTGAAGCGGGATCGAGAAAGCTTTGAATCTGCGCGGGCATGACGGCGGACCTGTACGGGAAGAAGCGGTTGCTACGCTTGGGGTTTACAACATATGGTCCGCAGCTTAGTGAGGGCCAAGGCGTCCTGCAAATGCGATCGCACCTGCCAACAGGTGTGCGCGGCTTGAGAGAACCTGAATGTTACTGGCGAGTTTTTTTGGCGTGGTCATGGGCCTGGTCCTTGGCCTGACGGGCGCGGGCGGCGGGATTCTGGCCGTGCCGGCGTTGGTGTTGGGCCTGGGCTGGAGCATGACCCAGGCTGCTCCGGTGGCTTTGTTCGCGGTGGGCAGCGCGGCGGCGGTCGGCGCCATCGATGGGCTGCGCCATGGCCTGGTGCGTTATCGGGCGGCTTTATTGATTGCCTTGCTAGGCGCTGTGTTCTCGCCGGTGGGCATCTATTTTGCCCACCAGCTTCCGGAAAAAATCCTGATGATTCTGTTCAGCCTGCTGATGGTGCTGGTGGCGGCGCGCATGCTGCGTCGGGAAACCGCGCAGCCCGGTCCCAGCGATCATGGTGCCGCCAGTTGGGGCCAGAAGAATTGCATGCTCGATCGCCAGACTGGTCGCTTGGCCTGGACCGCTCGCTGCACCGCCACGCTGTCGGCATTGGGCGCGGTAACAGGCATGGTTTCGGGCCTGCTGGGCGTGGGCGGGGGGTTCCTGATCGTGCCGGCGTTCAAGCAACTCACCGACGTGCAGATGCGCGGGATCGTCGCCACCTCCTTGATGGTCATCAGCCTCATTTCGTTGATTGGTGTGGTGGGGGCGTTTCATGCCGGAGTGAGCATCGACCGGGTTGGGGCGGTGTTCATTGCGGCGAGCATCGTCGGGATGATCCTGGGGCGACGGTTTTCGGCGAAGGTCCCGGCGCGGGCGTTGCAGGTGGGGTTCGCCGGGGTGTGCCTGGGGGTGGCGGTGTTCATGCTGGTGCGGGCGTAGCGATCTGGTCGGAGCTTTTGTGGCGAGGGGATTTATCCCCGCTCGGCTGCGAAGCAGACGCCAGGCTTGATAATGGATGGGCCTGCTTCGCAGGCCAGCGGGGATAAATCCCCTCGCCACAAGGGATCGTGTGCCACCTAGAGCGCTCGACACTGCATCGAAAACCCCAACGCCATCGACTGCCCTTGCTCCAGCAAACGCAACCCCGGCCGTCCTGGCAGGTGATGGGCATTGACCGGGTGGCTGACCGGTTCGATGCAGAAGAAGTCCAGGCCCACGGGGCAGTACAGCAAGAAGTAATCGCTGCCACTGGCGCGGCATTCCAGTTCGTAGCCCAAGTCAGGCTGCTGCATCAGGCACTGGCCATCCCAGCCACCGAAGCCGTTGTCGACGAGGGTGTCCGGCAACAGTCGCGCGTGTTGGAAATCCCAGTCCGAGGGAACGTCCTTCAGCTCCGTCGGTAGTTTCGAGGCGTCGCACATCCAGACCTCGCTCGCGCGGGTTTGCAGGCGCGTACCGGCAGTGCGCGGAAAATACGGATGCAGCCCCAACCCATGCCAGGCAGCCTGTTCGGCCATGTGTGTGACGTGCAATGCCATCTGCAATTGGCCGCCGCTCAACCGGATCCGCAGGCTGGCGCAATAGGCGAACGGGGTTTGGCTGTCGAGTTGCAGCAAGACTTCCTGGGCACTCTGTTCGGCCACTTGCCACGGTTGCTGCCAGGCACTGCCATGGATTGGAAACGGATCGTTGGGGCTGTTGGCTTCCAGGGCGAGCCAGCCGTCCGGGCAATCGAAACCGCCTTGGGCGATGCGGTTCGACCAAGGGATCAGCGGGAAGCAACCGAGTTTGCCTGGCAGGCCGTTTTCTACAGCGTTCGGCGCGGGCGGGCGCAACAAGGGGGCGCCGTTGCTGCGCAAGGTCCATTCAACGAGGCTGGCGCCCAGGTGCGGGGCCAGGGTGAGGCGGGTTAGTTCGTCTTCGAGGTGGAGGAGAGGTGGTGTCATGGCGGCGTCTGATAGGTTGGCAAAGCTGGAGGGGAATACGCCCAAGTGTGGCGAGGGGATTTATCCCCGCTGGGCTGCGAAGCAGCCCTAAAGGCTCCAATCTCGGTGTATCAGACAAATCGAGATGGCTGGTTTTGGGGCCGCTGCGCAGCCCAGCGGGGATAAATCCCCTCGCCACAAGGGGACCTATTGTTTTCTGTTACAACACCAAATGCGGCAGCCACAGCGAAATGGCAGGCACGTAGGTCACCAACATCAGCACCACGAACAGCATGGCGTAGAACGGCAGCAGGGCTTTGACGGTGCTTTCGATGCTGACCTTGCCGATGGCGGAGCCGACGAACAACACCGCACCCACCGGTGGCGTGATCAGGCCGATACCCAGGTTCACCAGCATGATCATGCCGAACTGCACCGGGTCCACGCCGATGCCCACGATCACTGGCATCAGGATCGGCGTCAGGATCAGGATCAGCGGCGCCATGTCCATCACGGTGCCCAGCAGCAGCAACATCACGTTGATGCACATCAGGATCACGTAGCGGTTGTCCGACAGCGTCAGGAATGCGGTGGTGATCTTCGCCGGGATTTCCATCAGCGTCATGATGTAGCCGAAGCTGGCGGCGAAGCCGATCAGGATCATCACGATGGAGATGGTGCGTACCGTGCGGTGCATCAGTTTCGGCAACTCGCTCCACTTGTAGTCGCGATAGATGCACATGGTCACGAAGAACGCCCACACCACGGCGATCGCGGCCGATTCGGTGGCGGTGAACACACCCGAGAGGATGCCGCCCAGGATGATGAACAAGGTCATCATGCCCCACATGGCTTCCTTGCAGATCTTCAATGCTTCTTTGAGCGGAATTACTTCGCCTTTAGGGTAATTGCGCTTTTTCGCGAAGACCAGGCACAGCGCCATCAGGCAGAGGTTCATCATGACGCCGGGGACGATGCCGGCCATGAACAGTGAGCCGATCGACACGGTGCCGCCTGCTGCCAGCGAGTACAGCACGGCGTTATGGCTTGGCGGTGTCAGCAGCGCTTGCACCGAACCACTGACGGTGACAGCGGTGGCGTAATCACGCGGGTAGCCCCGGCGTGTCATTTCCGGGATCAGCACCGAGCCCACCGAAGCGGTGTCGGCCACCGAGGAACCAGAGATCGCGCCAAAGAAACTCGACGCCACGAGGTTGACCAGGGACAGGCCACCGCGCACGAAACCGACCAGCACGCTGGCGAAGGCCACCAAGCGACGGGACATGCCGCCCTCGGCCATGATCGCGCCGGCCAGGACGAAGAACGGAATGGCCAACAGCGAGAACTTGTTCACCCCGCCCGCGACCTGAATCATCATGGCCTGGAACGGAATATCGATCCACCACGCCCCGATCAGGGCGGCGGCGCCCAATGCGTAGGCGACCGGCATGCCGATCAGGATCAACAGCAAAAAACTGCCCAGCAGAATCAGAGCGTCCATTAAGCGGCACCTTCGTTTTCTTCAACCAGGTCGAACTGCACGACCCGACGCTGGCTTTGATCACCCAGCAAGAGTTTTTCCAAGACGAAAATCAAGGTCAGGAAGCCACCGACCGGGATCGGCATGTACGTGATGCCGACGCGCAGGGTAGGGATGGCGCTTATGAATTGGTTCCAAGTGGTCATGCACAGCTTGGCGCCCCAGACGGTCATGAATATGCACACCGCCGCCATCAATAACTGGGTGAAAATCGACGCCGCGGTTCGCCATTCAGATGGCAAACGGCTGGTGACCATGTCCACGGCCATGTGCGATCCGGAACGGTAGCTGGAGGCAGCACCGATGAAGGTAAATACCATCATCAGCAGGATGGCGGTGGGCTCCGGCCAGCTGGCGCCCGAGCCCAATACGTAGCGGGCAAACACACCCCAGGGAATCATCAGGGAAACTGCCAGGACAGACAGGCCGGCGACCCAGATGCAAGTCATGTAGATCGTGTCGTTGATACGCAGCAGCAAATTCTTCATCGGGTTCCACCGTAACTGGGCGCGCCTTCAACCGCAGGCGCGCCCAGCCTTTTCAAGAGTGCAGATTGAGAGGCCTTACTGGACAGCTTCGATGCGCTTGATCAGGTCGGCATACGGCGCACCGTATTTGGCCCGGACTGGCGCGGTGGCGTCGTAGAAGGGCTTCTTGTCGACCGTGATGAACTCGACGCCGGCAGCCTTGAGTTTTTCTTCACTGGCGGCGGACTTCTTGTCCCACAGATCCCGTTCTTCAGCCTGGGCCGCCTTGGCGGCTTTTTTCACCATGTCCTGCTGTTCCGGCGTGAGCTTGTTCCAAGTGATTTTCGACATCACGATCGGCTCGGGCAGGATCAGGTGGCCGGTCAGGCTGTAGTACTTGGCGTTCTGGTAGTGGTTGTGTTCGAGCAGGGTCGGCGGGTTGTTTTCCGCGCCGTCGATCACGCCGGTCTGCAGGGCGCTGAAGATTTCGCCGGTGTCCATGGCGATGCCGTTGGCGCCCATGGCGTTCATCATCTCGATGAACATCGGGTTGCCTTGGACACGGATTTTCATGCCCTTCAGATCTTCGAGCTTGCGCACGGGATTCTTGGTATAGATGTTGCGCGTACCACCGTCCATCCACGCCAGGGCCACCAGGCCGAACTCCGAGTTGGTGATCCGGTCGAGGATCGCATCGCCGACTTCACCGTCGATGACAGCGCGCATGTGCGCCTGGTCGCGGAAGATGAATGGCATGTTGAACACGTTCACGTCAGGCACCACAGGGCCGACGATGCCCAGGCTGACGCGGGACATCTGGATCGCGCCAGCTTGCATCTGCTCGATGACTTCTTTTTCAGAACCCAGTACGCCGCCCGGGAAGTACTTGAACTTCAGTTCGCCCTTGCTCTCTGCTTCGAGAGCTTTACCCATGGATTCCTCCGCGACTACGGTTG
The DNA here is from genome assembly GCF_016756915.1 of Pseudomonas sp. HB05. Classification (NCBI taxonomy): domain Bacteria; kingdom Pseudomonadati; phylum Pseudomonadota; class Gammaproteobacteria; order Pseudomonadales; family Pseudomonadaceae; genus Pseudomonas; species Pseudomonas sp. HB05. The sequence goes on along the minus strand of NZ_JAESPG010000028.1, from coordinate 2,358 downwards.
GGTAGCCCTTGGGGTGGATGTCGGCGATCTTGATATCGAGGGCGTGAGCCGCCTGGGCCAGGAAGGCCAGGGGCAGGGCTGCGATCAGAAGCGTGCGTTTGAAATTCATGGTCAATCTCCAGTGTTGTTGTTTTTTTATTGGCTCATCCAGTAAAGCGGTGCAGCAGATCAGTTCGCGGAGTGTTTCCGTCCTCCGAAAGCAGGTTCGGCCAGGCCCTTGACGCCGGGGTTCAGCGCGAACACGCCACCGGCCAGGGATTGCGGATCGTTGTCGTCACCCGGACGAATCGAGGTCACGAAAAGGGTGTCCAGCTGGCTGCCGCCAAAGGCGCACATGGTCGGTTTTTTCACCGGTACTTCCAGGGAGCGGTCGAGACGTCCGTCCGGGGTGAAACGGTGAATCAGCCCGGCGTCGTTGGCGCAGATCCAATAGCAACCGTCGGCGTCCACCGCCGCGCCGTCCGGGCGACCGGCCAGGGGCATCATGTCGACGAACAGCCGCCGGTTGGACGGGGTGCCGCTGTCGATGTCGTAGTCGAAGGCCCAGATCTGCTGGATCAACGGGTGCGAATCAGAGAGGTACATCGTCCGTCCGTCCGGGCTGAAGCCCAGGCCGTTGGGCACGATGAAACCGCTCAGTTGCGCCTCGACCGGGCTGCGTTGCCCGGCTTCATGACGGTACATCCGGCCTTCGTCGGCGTTGGCGCCCATGTTCAGCACCATGCTGCCGGCCCAGAAACGGCCCTGGCGATCGCAGCGGCCATCGTTGAGGCGCATGTCGGCGCGGCTGTGTTCGACGCTGGCGCAGAGTTCACTGTCCAGGCTGCCGTCGTCATGGGGGTGCAGGCGGAAGAAACCGCTCTCCATGCCCGCGACCCAACCGCCGTCCTGGTGACGGGCGATACAGGCGAGCATTTCGGGCGCTTCCCAGCCCTGGATTTTCCCGCTGCTGGCATTCCAGCGTTGCAGGCCGCCGCTGGGGATGTTCACCCAATACAGGGCGTTTTCCTCGGGGACCCACACCGGGCTTTCCCCGACGGCGTTGCGTGCATCGACAATCAATTCGGCTTGCATGGCGATTCCTTGGTTGGTTCGTATCCCATGAACAACAGGCGAATCAGTCGTCGAACGGGCCGGCCGCCACAAAGGCGCCACCCTGGTAGATCATGGCCGGGTCATCGGCGGCCGGCATTGGCTGCGCCTCGACCTTGGCGCGGAAGATTTCCGACGTGTCCTTGGGCTTGTAGCCCAGGTGCGCGGCGTGGCTGTTGTCCCACCAGACATCACGGTTGGCGGAGACGCCGTAGACGATGGTGTGGCCGACTTTCGGGGTGTAGAGCGAGCATTCGATCAGTTGAGTGAGATCGTCGAAGCTCAGCCAGGTGCTCATCATCCGGCGGTTCTGCGGTTCAGGGAACGACGAACCGATGCGGATGCTCACGGTCTCGATGCCGTAGCGATCGAAATAGAAATTGGCGACGTCTTCGCCGTAGGACTTGGACAGGCCGTAGTTGCCATCCGGACGACGAAGGCAATGGGCGTCGAGGGTTTCGTCCTGTTTGTAGAAACCGATGACGTGGTTGGAGCTGGCGAAGATCACGCGTTTGACGCCGTGCTTGCGCGCGGCTTCGTAGATGTGGAACACGCCGCTGATGTTGGGCCCGAGAATTTCTTCGAATGGACGTTCAACCGATACCCCGCCGAAATGCAGGATGGCATCGACACCTTCCACCAGTTGATGCACGGCCTGCTTATCAGCCAGGTCGCACGGCACCACTTCCTCGCTTTCGTCGATGGCCGGCGCCATGTTCGCGATGTCCGACAGGCGAATGTGACGGGCATAAGGCTTGAGGCGTTCGCGCAAGACTTTGCCAAGGCCGCCGGCGGCGCCGGTCAAGAGCAGGCGATTGAAGGGGTGGCGAATTTGTGTCGTGGTCATGGCATTACCTGAGCAAACAGTGAGAGGTACAGTTGTTATAAGTTGTCGTACGACCGAGAGGGAATATCCTTATCCTTCCGCTACCTTGTCAACGTTTGATCGACGAACCGCTCTAGGTCGGCATCCTTGCCGGGCTCGCCATGGCGCTGGCAGGCGCACATGGCAAGGGTTCCATGGGGTGTTACAGGAGCGAGATCGGATAGCTGATGAAGATGCGGTTCTCGTCGAATTCGTTGGTGCTGAAGTCGCGACGAATCGATGCGTTACGCCATTTCACGTTGAGACTTTTCAACGCACCGCTCTGCACGGTGTAGGCCAGTTCGGTTTCACGGCCCCATTCCTTGCCGTCATCGACGGTGGCGGTGTGCACGTTGTCACCGCTGATGTAGCGGTTCATCAGGGTCAGGCCCGGCACGCCG
>NZ_JAESPG010000027.1:0-98185 GCF_016756915.1 Pseudomonas sp. HB05 | reverse complement strand
CCCGCTCCCACAAGGTAATTATTCAACTTGATATATCGGGTTACCAAAAACCGCGACGGGGGAACGGGTCCCCCTGGGTAAAAACCTGCAAAGCCAGGCGACCTTTCGTGATTGTCTATTTATCGGGAACCCGCTCGACCTTGATGTCATCGATGTCCAGCTTACGGGACACACCAGACTCCCCGAAATCCGTACCGATCACGACATGGGCCCCGGTACCAGAGTAGGAAACCGCAATTAGATCACTCGGGAGCCACGTACCGGTTGGCGTGCTCGGATATATCCAAAAAGCGGAAAAGCCCAGCGATACGTTTGCAGTAACTATGACTCTGATCGTTTCTGCTTCCCCCGCCTCCGGTGGGTGAACGCGGTATCTGAAGGATGTGAGAAGAAAACCTTTGTCTTGCTTTGGTTCTGGAAAGGTAAACATCTTGGCGAGAGATGGCTGAAACGTTGATGGGGGTCTGTATTCCAGCTTGCCGGACCAGAAGGTATTCTTCTTGCCGCCTGGGTCTTGTTCCGACTTGAGCGTCCCATCCAGGGAGCCAATATCATTTTCCCAGCCGTTGCGTTTTCCATCTTCAAAGTCGTGCCCGTATTCGTTGTCGTTCATGGTGTTTCTCTCCAGTCAGCGCTTTTTTGACCTTGCCGAAGAAACCGGACATTAAAGATCGCGGCGCAGCCTATTCGGCGCTGTAACTGGCAGGTTGGCTACTGTCAGGACTGACAGTTTGAAGCCTCAATTCGACCAGCGGTTGTTTATGAAAGGCGTTGGTTTGAGGCTGCTTCGCTAATTCGCTGTAATCACATGGACTCCTGTGGTGCGAGCCTGCTCGTGATGGTGGCAGAACAGTCAGCATGCTTGACCCATCGTCATCGCGAGTAAGCTCGCTTCCACAAGAATTTGTACCCGCTCAGGAATTCGTTACTCCCACCGTAACGATCCGCCGTCGAGCTTGATTGATGCCCGCGCCACAACACTCCTAATGTGACCTCCACGACAGCGAACCCGTGGAGTGGTCATGACAACAACAATATCCCCCGACTCGCGATGGACGCGGCGGCGCAGCGAAAAGCAGCGGCGCCTGGCGTTGGTCAAGGGCCTTGCCGATGGCGTGGTGTTGCCCACCGATAAAATCGTTGCGGCGCTGGAGGCCTTGATCCTGCCCGGCGACCGCGTGGTGTTGGAGGGCAATAACCAGAAGCAGGCGGATTTCCTTTCCCGCTCCCTCGCCAAGGCCGATCCGTCAAAGCTGCACGATCTGCACATGATCATGCCCAGTGTCGGTCGTTCCGAGCACCTGGACCTGTTTGAACGCGGCATCGCCCGCAAGCTCGATTTCTCCTTCGCCGGTACCCAGAGCCTGCGCATCAGCCAATTGCTGGAAGACGGCTTGCTGGAAATCGGCGCGATCCACACCTACATCGAGCTCTATGCGCGGCTGGTGGTGGACCTGATTCCCAACGTCGTGCTCTCGGCCGGTTTCATGGCCGACCGCGCCGGCAATATCTACACCGGCCCGAGTACCGAGGACACGCCCGCGCTGATCGAGCCGGCGGCCTTCAGCGATGGCATCGTCATCGTCCAGGTCAACCAATTGGTGGACGACGTCAGCGAGCTGCCGCGTGTGGATATCCCGGCGTCCTGGGTGGATTTCGTGGTGGTGGCCGACAAGCCGTTCTACATCGAGCCGCTGTTCACCCGCGACCCGCGTCATATCAAGCCTGTACACGTGCTGATGGCGATGATGGCGATCCGCGGGATCTACGAAAAACACAACGTCCAGTCCCTCAACCACGGTATTGGTTTCAATACCGCCGCCATCGAGTTGATCCTGCCGACCTACGGCGAATCCCTCGGCCTGAAAGGCAAGATTTGCCGCAACTGGACGCTCAATCCGCATCCGACGCTGATTCCGGCCATCGAAAGCGGCTGGGTCGAAAGTGTGCATTGCTTCGGCACCGAATTGGGCATGGAAAACTACATCGCCGCCCGGCCCGACGTATTCTTCACCGGCCATGACGGCTCGCTGCGCTCCAACCGCATGGTCTGCCAACTGGCCGGGCAGTACGCGGTGGACCTGTTCATCGGCGCCACCCTGCAAGTGGACGGCGACGGTCATTCCTCCACCGTGACCCGGGGCCGCTTGGCCGGCTTCGGCGGGGCGCCGAACATGGGCCATGATCCGCGCGGTCGTCGTCACGGCACGCCGGCCTGGCTCGATATGCGTCACGGTGACGGTGAAGCGCCGTTGCTCGAACGCGGCAAGAAGCTGGTGGTGCAGATGGTCGAGACGTTCCAGGAGGGCGGCAAGCCGACCTTCGTCGACACCCTCGACGCGGTGGACGTGGCGAAGAAAGCCGGCATGCCGTTGGCGCCGATCATGATCTACGGCGACGACGTTACCCACCTGCTGACCGAGGAAGGCATCGCCTACCTGTACAAGGCCCGCTCTCTCGAAGAGCGCCAGGCAATGATCGCCGCCGTGGCCGGAGTGACGGCCATCGGCTTGCGCCATGATCCGAAAGACACCGCGCGCATGCGCCGCGAAGGGCTGATCGCCTTGCCCGAAGACCTCGGAATCCGCCGCACCGACGCCACCCGCGAATTGCTCGCGGCCAAGAGCGTGGCCGACCTGGTGGAGTGGTCCGGTGGCCTCTACAACCCGCCCGCCAAGTTCAGGAGCTGGTAAATGCGCGCCTTAAATCTGCAACCCAAGCCAATCTCCCTGGCTGAACGTCTGGCCGACCTCGCGGTGGACGCGTTGATCGACGAGGCCGACCTCTCGCCGAAACCGGCGCTGGTGGACCGTCGCGGCAGCGGTGCCCACACCGATTTGCACCTGGGCCTGATGCACGCTTCGGCGTTGTCATTGTGGCCGGCTTTCAAGGAAATGGCCGAGGCCGCCCTCGACTGCGGCGAGATCGGCCTGCCACTGCGCGAAGCCCTCGGCCGGATCGGCCGGGAAGGTGAAGCCGCGATGCTGGTGACCACGGGCGGCGTGAATACCCACCGTGGCGCAATCTGGGCCTTGGGCCTGCTCGTAGCGGCGGCGGCGCTGGAAGCTGAATCCAGTGTTGCCAGTGCCGTCACTTTACGTGCCGCACGCCTGGCCTTGCTCAATGACCGTTATGCACCGCAACCCCTCAGCCATGGCGCCCAGGTCGCCCAACGCTACGGCGTGCGCGGTGCCCGGGAGGAAGCGCAACTGGCATTCCCGGCGGTGACCGGCCTGGGCCTGCCGCAACTCAAGCGCAGTCGCGCGGCGGGTGCGGGCGAACAGAACGCCCGGCTCGATGCTTTGCTGGCAATCATGACCACCCTGGCCGACACCTGCGTGCTCTACCGCGCTGGCGAAGCCGGTTTGCAGGCCATGCAGCACGGCGCCAAAGCGGTGCTCGATGCCGGTGGCAGTGCGAGCCTGGGCGGTCGTCGCCAACTTCATGCGCTGGACCAACAACTGATTGCCTTGAACGCCTCGCCCGGCGGTGCTGCCGACTTGCTCGCCGCCTGCCTGTTTCTCGACCGTATCGAACGCGGCGATGGCCTCTTCCCAGGAGCTTGCTGATGGAAATCTTATCCTTTGAATTCCCCGCCGGGCAGCCGCCACGGGGCCGGGCGCTGGTGGGTTGCGTCGGTTCGGGCGACCTGGAAGTGCTGATCGAACCGGGACTGGCGGGCAAATTGACCATCCACGTGCAGACCTCGGTCAACGGCAGCGAGCAACGCTGGCAGCATTTGTTCACCCGCATGTTCGACGGCCAGACGCCGCCGGCAATGAGCATCGACATCCATGATTTCGGCGCCACCCCCGGCGTGGTGCGTCTGCGCCTGGAGCAAGGTTTCGAGGAGATCGGCCATGACTAACAGCGCAGCGTTGCTCAACAAGCACAGCTTCGTCGAACTCGGTGCCCGGCAACGGGCCAGGGCCTTGCTCGACAAGGGAACGTTCCGTGAACTGCTCGATCCGTTCCAGCGCGTCATGTCGCCGTGGCTGCTACGCCAGGGCGTGGTGCCGCAGAGCGACGACGGCGTAGTGATCGCCAAGGGCAACCTCGACGGTCTGCCGGTTGTCGTGGCTGCCATCGAAGGCGCGTTCCAGGGTGGCAGCCTCGGTGAAGTCGGCGGGGCAAAAATCGCCGGGGCGCTGGAGCTGGCTGCTGAAGACAACCGCAACGGTATTCCGACCCGCGCCGTGTTGCTGCTGGAAACCGGCGGCGTACGGTTGCAGGAAGCCAACCTCGGGCTCGCGGCGATTGCCGAGATTCACTCGGCAATCGTCGACCTGCGCCAGTACCAGCCAGTGGTGGGCGTGGTCGCCGGCAGCGTCGGCTGTTTTGGCGGCATGTCGATCGCAGCCGGGTTGTGCAGTTACTTGTTGGTGACCCAGGAAGCACGGCTGGGCCTGAACGGCCCTCAGGTGATCGAGCAGGAAGCCGGCCTCGAAGAATACGACTCCCGCGATCGCCCGTTCATCTGGAGCCTGACCGGCGGCGAACAGCGTTACGCCACTGGATTGGTGGACCGATACGCTGCCGACGACGTCGCGCAGATTCGCCAGCAGGTCAAAGAACTATTGCACTTGGGTGTGCCCGACAAACATCGCAGCGGTCAGGCCGAACTGTTCCTGCAACGCCTGGCCCGCTTGGACACCGAAGTGCAAATCGAACCGGCAGCGGTTCGCCAGCTGTATCAGGGAGAACGTCCATGACTTCGTATTCATTGAGAGGCCTGCGCTGGTTCGAGGCCCTGAGCGGTGGTACCGAGGCGTTGGCCGGCCTGCCGGCTTCGCTGAAAGTCGCCGATGTCCAACTGGGCGAACAAACTGCGCGCCTGTTCGCCGTGGTGGCCGATCCCGCCAACCGTTTTCCTCGAGCACGCAACGGCGAAGTCGGCTTGCTCGAAGGCTGGGGCCTCGCCAAGGCGGTGGACGATGCCATTGAAGCCGACCGCAATGCGCCGCGCAAACGTGCGCTGGTCGCCATAGTCGACGTGCCCAGCCAGGCTTACGGCCGTCGCGAAGAAGCCCTCGGCATTCACCAGGCGCTGGCCGGCGCGGCGGACAGTTATGCCCGCGCCCGATTGGCCGGGCATCCGGTGATTGGCTTGCTGGTGGGCAAGGCGATGTCCGGTGCGTTCCTCGCCCACGGCTACCAGGCCAACCGGTTGATCGCCCTGCGCGACCCGGGCGTGATGGTTCATGCCATGGGCAAGGCCTCGGCGGCGCGAGTGACCCTGCGCAGTGTCGAAGAACTCGAAGCCCTGGCCGCCAGCGTGCCGCCGATGGCCTATGACATCGACAGCTACGCCAGCCTGGGGCTGCTCTGGGAAACCCTGTCGGTGGAACAGATCGAGCAGCCGACGGCGGCGGATCTGGGCCGGGTGATTGATTGCCTGCAACAAGCGATCAATGACCTGGCTGGTGCACCTCGGGATTTGACCAATCGCCTGGGCTCGACCCATCGCGCCGCTTCGAGCACCGTTCGCCAATTGCTGAGGGCGCAGTGGTGAGCACGTTCCTGGCCCATGACCTGCTCTGGGGGATGACTGCCTCGCAGTTGCCTGCGGATGCGCCGGGCTGGGCCGTCGAGTCGCTGGACCTCGGGCAACCGGTGGTGGTGCGCCGTGCGCTTTCCTCGCCTGGGCATGTCGCGGTGGGCGTGCGCGGTCGCTCCCGCGAACAGCGTTACGCCACGTCGATGCCGTTGGTTGCGGTGCAGCGCCGGGTGCGCCCGGAAGAGCTTTGCCGTGTCGAATCCCGTCGTGACCTGCCGGCACTGATCGCCCTGGCGCAGCTCCGGCCATTGCTCGACGCCAGTGGCTGGACCTGGGGTGTGGGCGGCAGCGCTGGGTTCGAGCTTGCCACGGGGGTCGAGGCGCTGCATGAAAGCAGCGACCTGGATTTGATCCTGCGCACGCCGCGGCGTCTGGGTCGTCTCCAGGCCAAGGAAGTGCTGGCGCTGCTGGATGCCTCGGTCTGCGCCGTGGACATGCAGTTGCAAACGCCTTGCGGCGCCGTGGCCCTGCGCGAGTGGGCGGGTTCATCGCGGCGGGTCTTGCTCAAGGATGATACCCAGGCGCGCCTGGTGAATGACCCTTGGCAATCTTCGCTGGAGCAGGTCGCGTGAGCAGCCTCTTCGTCTTCCCCGGCCAGGGTGCGCAGCGCGTGGGCATGCTCCATGGCTTGGCGCCGCTGATTCTCGACGAGGCGGGGGATGTGCTGGATGAAGACGTCTTGCGATTGGACAGTGCCGAGGCCTTGCAATCGACGCGCGCCGTGCAGCTGTGCCTGCTGATCGCCGGCGTGGCGGCGGCTCGTCGACTGCTGGAGCAGGCCCTCGCGCCGGATTACGTCGCGGGACTGTCCATCGGCGCGTATCCGGCGGCGGTCGTGGCCGGTGCGCTGGATTTTGCCGATGCGCTGCGATTGGTCAGCTTGCGTGGCGAACTGATGCAGCAGGCCTACCCGCAAGGCTACGGCATGACGGCGATGATCGGCCTGGACCTCGCCGCCGTGGAAACCTTGCTGGCGCAGGTGCACAGTGAAACAACGCCGGTTTACCTGGCCAATATCAACGCCGACAACCAGGTGGTCATTGCCGGCAGCGACGAAGCCATGGGCCTCGTCGCCGAGAAGGCCCGGCGGCAAGGCGCTGGCAAGGCCTGCCGACTGGCGGTGAGCGTGCCATCCCATTGCCCGTTGCTGGAGGCTCCGGCGCGGACGTTGGCCCAGGCATTCGCCGATGTGCCGTTGAAGGCACCAGCGCTGGGCTATCTCAGCGGCAGCCGCGCTCGTCCGGTGATCAAGGCCGATGCGTTGCGCGACGATCTCGCGTTCAACATGTGCCGGGTCGTCGATTGGCGCGGCACGGTGCAGAGCGCCTACGAGCGTGGCGTGCGCCTGCAAATCGAATTGCCGCCCGGCGCAGTGCTGACCGGGCTGGCGCGCCGGGTGTTCGAGCAAGGTACCGTCATGGCGTTCGACGGCGCGCGGCTCGACACGCTGCAAGCGCTGCTGCATGAGGAGGGACTCCGCCAACCCTAGACACCGACTCAAGCTGGCGAAGCACAAAAACAACAACTTCGACGATGCATTTTGAGGACTACGACAATGATTATCTACGGTGTGGCGTTTCTGGCCTTTTGTACCCTGGCGGGTATTTTCATCGGTGAGCTGCTGGGCAAGCTGATTGGCGTGCCGGCCAACGTCGGTGGCGTCGGCATTGCGATGCTGCTGTTGATCGGCCTGGGCAGTTACCTGAGCAAGCGCGGCCTGTTCAAGGGCAAGTCCGAAGCCGGCGTGGAATTCTGGAGCGCCATCTATATCCCGATCGTGGTGGCGATGGCGGCGCAGCAAAACGTTTATGGCGCGTTGAAGGGCGGGCCGATGGCGATCCTGGCCGGAACCCTGGCGGTAGTGATTGCCTTTGCGTTGGTGCCGGTGCTGGTGCGCATCGGCAACAAGGACCCTCAATCCAACGTGTCCGTGAAAACGGTAGGGTGACCGCCATGTACGAATCCATGATGAAAGTCATCACCGGCTACGGCCTGATCAGCGGTTTCGCCATTGTCGGCATCACGATGTGGGTGTCCTACTGGATCAGCAATACGTTCACCAAAGGTCGCTTGCACGGTTCGGCCATCGCCATCCTGCTGGGGCTGGTGCTCTCATACATCGGCGGGGCCATGACGGGCGGGCAGAAGGGCGTGGTGGACATTCCGTTGCTGTCCGGGATTGGTCTGCTGGGCGGTGCGATGCTGCGGGACTTCGCCATCGTCGCCACGGCGTTCGGCGTCAGTATCGAAGAACTCAAGCGCGCCGGTTTCGTTGGCGTGCTGGCCTTGTTCGTCGGGGTCGGGACTTCGTTTATTGCCGGTGTCGGCGTGGCGATGGCCTTCGGTTATACCGATTCGGTGAGCCTGACCACCATCGGCGCCGGGGCGGTGACCTATATCGTCGGGCCGGTGACCGGGGCAGCGATTGGCGCCAGTTCCGAGGTGATGGCGCTGTCCATTGCCGCCGGGCTGATCAAGGCGATCCTGGTGATGGTGGCGACGCCGTTCGTGGCGCCGTTCATCGGCCTCAACAACCCGCGTAGTGCGGTGATCTTCGGCGGGTTGATGGGCACGTCCAGCGGCGTGGCCGGTGGCTTGGCGGCGACCGATCCGAAGCTGGTGCCCTATGGCTGCCTGACGGCTGCGTTCTATACGGCGCTTGGGTGCTTGTTGGGGCCTTCGTTGTTGTTTTTGATCATGCGGGGGTTGATGGGGTAGGGCTTGAATCCTTATTGAAAGGAGAGTCGCCATCGCGAGCAAGCTCGCTCCCACAGTTGACCGCGTGTCCCTGTGGGAGCGAGCTTGCTCGCGATTGGGGACAACTAGGTTTCAAACCTGGCGATTGGCATACATCCGGCACTCCGCCAACAGCGCCAGCAGGTTCGGGTCGCGTTCCTTGGCCTTGAGGAACACCACACCGATGTGCTGCTGCAACCGGTACTTTTCCTGCAACGGGATCAGTTTCACCCGGTTTTCGTAGACCGCCGCGATCCTGCCCGGCAGCAGGGCATAACCCACCCCGGAGCTGACCATGCTCAGCAGGGTAAAGATATCGTTGACTTGCATCGCCACCTTCGGCTCGAACCCCGCCTGCTTGAACACCCGATTGCTGTCCTGGTGCGTGGCGAAGCCCTGGGTCAGGGTGATGAAGGTTTCGTCGCGCACTTCGGCCAGGTCGACTTCGCTGCGCTGGGCGAAGGGTGAGTCGGCCGGCGTGGCAAGGAAGATGTCATCGGAAAACAGCTGGATCTGTTCGCAGTCCGGGTCGTTGACGCTGTCGTCCAGCGACACCAGGATCGCATCGACTTCCATGTTCTTGAGCTTGTACAGGAGGTCGATGTTCGAACCCATGATCAGGTCGATATTGAGTTCGCTGCGGCGGATCTTCAGGCCCATGATCAGCTGCGGCACGGTCTTGACCGTCAGCGAGTACAGCGAGCCAAGCTTGAAGCGCTCGGCGGAAAAACCCGCCGCCTCGCGGGTCAGGCGCACGCTTTCGATCACGTCCTGGATCAGTTTCTGCGCTCGCTCTTCCAATACATAGGCGCTTTCCAAGGGCGTGAGGTTGCGGCCCTCGTGCTTGAATAACGGGCAACGCAAGGCGCTCTCCAGCGAATGAATGGCCCGGTGCACGCTGACGTTGCTGGTCTGCAACTCGGCCGCCGCCCGCGCGAGGTTGCCGGTGCGCATGAAAGCCAGGAACACCTCGAGTTTCTTCAGGGTCAATTCTTCGTCGATCAGCATGGGGGGGGCGGACTCTTATTCGTATGGGCTGATTGTGCCCCAATCGACTCTTTTTGGAGGGTTAATCTGTGGCGAGGGGATTTATCCCCGCTGGGCCGCGCAGCGGCCCCAATACATCTGAATGCCACCGGCCTGACACACCGGGGTGACAGGATTTGGGGCCGCTTCGCAGCCCAGCGGGGATAAATCCCCTCGCCACAAAGATGTCTTCAGGTTTGAGAACAAGGCATTGCACTTTGCCCCGCCAAGCCTGAGCCTTGGCGCCAGTTTCGGAATATGGAGTGGGATTGGATGTATCACGGGGAACGACTCAACGCCTGGACGCACCTGGTGGGGGCGGTCGCGGCGTTTATTGGCGCGGTGTGGTTGCTGGTGATTGCCGGGATGGCGGGCGATCCGTGGAAGATCGTCAGCGTGGCGATCTACGGGTTCACCTTGCTGGTGCTGTACAGCGCCTCGACGGTGTACCACAGCGTGCGTGGGCGCAAGAAAGCGATCATGCAAAAGGTCGATCATTTTTCGATCTATCTGCTGATCGCCGGCAGCTACACGCCGTTCTGCCTGGTGACGCTGCGCGGGCCGTGGGGCTGGACCTTGTTCGGGATCGTCTGGGGGCTGGCCGTGATCGGCATCCTCCAGGAAATCAAGCCACGCTCCGAAGCACGGATCCTGTCGATCGTCATTTATGCGGTGATGGGCTGGATCGTCCTGGTGGCGGTCAAGCCGTTGCTGGCGGCGCTGGGCAGCGCCGGGTTCGCCTGGCTGGCTTCGGGCGGCGTGCTTTACACGGTGGGCATCATTTTTTTCGCCCTCGACCAGCGCCTGCGCCATGCCCATGGCATCTGGCACCTGTTCGTCATCGCTGGCAGCCTGCTGCATTTCGTGGCGATCCTGTTCTACGTGCTCTGAGCACTCGCAAACAGACGATCCAGTTGCGCCTTGGCCTGGCTGGCGAAGATCTCCAACAGGGCGCCCATCGTATGGACCGGGGCCTCGTTGGCCCGGGTCACCGCGTAGAGGGAAATGGGCAGCGGCGGCGACAAGGGCCGGATGGCCGTGCAGGAGCGCGAAGCGCCTAAAGCCGTGAACGGGTCGATCACCGCCAGCCCGGCGCCGGATTCGACCATGGCCCGGGCCAGTGAATAGGTCTGTACGGAAATGCTGACGCGTGGCGGTGGTTCCACCGACTTGAGGTAGCCGTCCAGCCTGGCTGACAGCGGGTCGGTGCTGGACAAGCCGATCAACGGCGCGCCGGCCAGGGCCTGCAACGGCATGGGCGTGCCGATCGCCGCCTCGGGCCAATGGCCGCTGGGGGCCAGGGCAACCAACACCCCGCTGGCCAGGGGCTGGGCCTTGAGGCCGGGGTGATCGGGCGGTTGCAGGGTCAGGGCGACGTCGATTTCGCGCATCAGCAGGTTCTGCGTCAGTTCGCGGCTGTGGGCGCTGGATAACTCGCAGATGATGTCTGGGTAACGTTGGGTCCATTGATGAATCGCCGTCGGCAGCAATGACAGCGCCAAGGCCGGCGTGGCGCCGATCCGCAGGCTGTGCCCCGGCTCGCGGCGCAGGCTCTGGGCCAGGCGCCGCACGCCTTGCAGGCTTTCGCTGACCTTGTCTACTTCGCGCTCCAGCTCCAGCGCTTCGGGCGTGGCCTGCAACTTGCCGCGCACCCGCAGGAACAGCGCAAAGCCCAACTGCTGCTCGGCATGCTGCAACACCTTGGTCACCGCCGGCTGGGAGACATGCAACAACTGCGCGGCGCCGCTGATGGAGCCGGTCTGGCGGATGGCCTGGAAAATCTCGATATGACGAAGGCGCATGGCGAGTCCATAACCTTTGTTTATAGGAGACCCATCTTTATTCATTGTTCGAGCGCTGTCATCCGATCCTAACCTTGGGCCATTCGAAACAGGTGCGAGACGGACATGGCTCAGCGGGTTTGCATCATCGGTGGCGGCGTGATCGGGCTGGCGACGGCCTATGCACTGGTTCGCGAAGGCGTCGACGTCACGCTTGTCGAAGCTCGGGACGCGTTGGGCAGCGAAACCAGCTTCGCCAATGGCGGGCAGTTGTCCTATCGCTACGTCACGCCGCTGGCGGATGCCGGGGTGCCGTGGCAAGCCCTGGGCTGGATGTTGCGCGCGGATTCGCCGCTGAAGTTGCGCCCGCGCCTCGACCCGGGCCAATGGCGCTGGATGGCGGCATTCATCGGGGCGTGCCGGACCTCGGTCAACCGCCGCAACGGTGAGCACCTGTTGCGCCTGGCGTTGCTGAGCCAGGCGACATTGCAGAGTTGGCGCGAAGAGGATCGCCTCGACGGCTTCGACTGGCGGCGCAACGGCAAGTTGGTGACGTTTCGAAATGCCGGCCATTTCGAGCACGCCCGCCGGCGCCTGTCTGACCTTGATCATCAACAAGTACTGGGCCCCGAGGAGTGCGCGAGCCTGGAGCCGGCACTGGCTGACGTGCCGTTCGTGGGCGGGATCTATACGCCGGACGAGGAGGCCGCCGATTGCCATGCGTTCTGCCTGCAATTGGCGGCGCGGCTCCGGGCTTCGGGGCGCTGCGAGTTTTTGCTAGGGCGTGCGGTGACCGCTCTCCATCATGCCAATGGCACGGTGCAGGCAATCGACCTGGGCAGACATCGCCTGGACGTAGACGCCTTGGTGATCGCCGCGGGTCATCGCAGCGCAGCGCTCGCATTACCCGGGCTGCGATTGTCGCTGTATCCCCTCAAGGGCTACAGCCTGACGGTACCGATCGAGGCGCGGCACCGGGCGCCGGAGCTGAGCATCACCGACTATGACCGCAAGGTGGTCTACGCTCGCATCGGTGAACAATTGAGGGTGGCGGCGATGGTCGACATTGTCGGTTTCGACCCGGCACCGGACCCCAGGCGCCTGGCCCTTATCCGGCGCCAGGCGATGGACACCTTGCCGCTGGCCGGGAATTACGAACGCGCTATCGAGTGGGCGGGCATGCGTCCGGCCACGCCCAGCGGCGTCCCCCTGATTGGTGCCACCGGCTACCGCAACCTGTGGCTCAACCTGGGCCATGGTGCCTTGGGCTTTACCCTGGCCTGCGGCAGCGGCCGCTTGCTCAGTGAGCTGATCCGCCAACGTACACCTTCCATCGACATGCGAGGCCTCACGCCCCGCGCCGCCTGACCCACCCGCAACGGAGAATAACAATGCAAAAAATCACGTTGATCGGCTGTACCCTGAGCCTGCTGCTGAGCGCTGCGGCATTCGCCAATGAAGCGCCGCCGGCCGGCACGCTGGGCAAGATCGCCAGCAGCAAGAGCATCACCCTGGGCTATCGCGACGCTTCGGTGCCGTTTTCCTACGTCGCGGACAACAGCGGCAAGCCGATGGGCTATTCGGTGGAGCTGGCAGGCAAGATTGTCGCGCGCATCCAGCAACAATTGGCATTGCCGCAACTGAACGTGAAGTACAACCTCGTCACGTCCCAGACACGCATCCCGCTGGTGCAGAACGGCACCGTGGACCTGGAGTGCGGTTCCACCGGCGTGACCGCCGAGCGGCAGAAGCAAGTGGCGTTTTCCTACGGTTTCATTTACGTGAAGGGCCAACTGTTGACGGCCAAGGACAGCGGCATCCACAGCTTCGCCGACCTGCGCGGCAAGAATGTGGTGACCACCGCCGGCACGACCAACGAGCGGTTCCTGAAGAGCTACAACCAGGACAACAAGGTCGACATGTTCGTCATCAGTGCCAAGGACCACGGCGAAGCCTTCCAGATGCTCGAGACCGGGCGTGCAGCGGCTTTCTACATGGACGACGCGCTGCTTTACGGTGAAAGGGCCAAGGCGCGCGATCCACACAAATGGGTCGTGGTCGGGGAAGAACAGTCGCGGGAAATCTACAGCTGCATGGTGCGCAAGGACGATCCGCAATTCCTCGCATTGGTCAACGCGACCCTGGCGGACCTGTACAAGTCAGGGGAAATCAATGCGATCTATGAGCGTTGGTTCCAGCAGCCGATCCCGCCCAAGGGCTTGAACCTGGAATTCCCGATGACCAGCGAGTTGAAGGCGATCATTGCCAAGCCGACGAGTGAGCCGGTGCAGTGATCGCGCTGCACCGATGATTCCTGTGGGAGCGAGCTTGCTCGCGATAACGGTGGGTCAGCCTGTGCAAGTGTCGACTGATTCACCGCAATCGCGAGCAAGCTCGCTCCCACAGTTGATCTTCAGTGGTCGCGGAGTCTCAGAAATCCCCCCACAACTGCTGCGCCACCGCCAACGCCACCACCGGCGCGGTTTCGGTACGCAGCACGCGGGGGCCGAGGCGGGCGGCGTGGTAGCCGGCGGTCTTGGCCTGCTCGACTTCGGCATCCGACAACCCGCCTTCGGGACCGATCAGGAACGCCAGGGTCGAAGGCTTGGCATGGCTGACCAGTGGATCGGCCACCGGGTGCAGCACCAGCTTCAATTCGGCCTCGGCCTGCTTCAACCAGTCGGCCAGCAACAGTGGCGGATGGATCACCGGCACGGTGGAGCGCCCACATTGCTCGCAGGCGCTGATCGCCACCTGGCGCCAATGCAGCAGGCGCTTGTCGGCGCGCTCGTCCTTGAGACGTACTTCGCAGCGCTCGGTGAAGATCGGCGTGATCTCGCTGACCCCCAGTTCAGTGGCCTTCTGGATCGCCCAGTCCATGCGTTCGCCCCGGGACAGACCCTGGCCGAGGTGGATGCGCAGGGGCGATTCAGGCTGTCCGGCAAACTGCTCGTCGAGTTGCACGCGCACGCGTTTCTTGCCGACCTCGGCCAAGGTGCCGCGGAATTCCTGGCCGGAGCCGTCGAATACCTGCACCGCATCGCCCTCGGCCATACGCAGCACCCGACCGATGTAGTGGGCCTGGGCTTCGGGCAATTCGTGATCGCCGAGGCTCAGGGGGGTGTCGATGAAGAAGCGGGACAGTCTCATTTCGAATCTCTAAATAGTTAAACCTGTGGCGAGGGGATTTATCCCCTCGCCACAACAGTGTTCCAACCGTTCATCGCAGCGTCAGCCCGGATCGCGATAGCCCGGATGGAAGTCCTTCGGCACTGCCACGCTGACCTTGTCCCGGGTGGCGATGTCGATGCCTTCACTGGCCACTTCAGCCAGGAAATCAATCTGCTCCGGCGTGATGACATACGGCGGCAGGAAATACACCACGCTGCCCAGCGGCCGCAGCAACGCGCCGCGCTCCAGGGCATGCTGGAACACCGCCAGGCCACGGCGCTCCTGCCACGGATAAGCGGTTTTGCTGGCCTTGTCCTTGACCATCTCGATGGCCAGCACCATGCCGGTCTGGCGCACCTCCGCAACGTTCGGGTGATCGGCCAGGTGCGCGGTGGCGCTCGCCATGCGTTGGGCCAGCGCCTTGTTGGTTTCGATGACGTTGTCTTCTTCGAAAATATCCAACGTCGCCAGGGCAGCGGCGCAGGCCAGCGGGTTGCCGGTGTAGCTGTGGGAATGGAGGAAGGCGCGCAGGGTCGGGTAGTCATCGTAGAACGCGCTGTAGACGTCATCGGTGGTCATGCACGCCGCCAGCGGCAGGTAGCCGCCGGTCAAAGCCTTGGACAGGCAAAGGAAATCCGGTGTGATACCGGCCTGTTCACAGGCAAACATCGTCCCGGTGCGGCCGAAGCCGACGGCGATTTCGTCGTGGATCAGGTGCACGCCATAGCGATCGCAGGCCTCGCGCAGCAGCTTCAGGTACACCGGGTGATACATGCGCATGCCGCCGGCGCCCTGGATCAGCGGCTCGACAATCACCGCCGCCACCGTGTCGTGGTGCTCGGCCAGGGTCTGCTCCATGGCGGCGAACATATTCCGCGAATGCTCCTCCCAACCCATGCCTTCGGGGCGGTGATAACAGTCGGGGCTCGGCACTTTGATCGTGTCCAGCAGCAGCGCCTTGTAGGTCTCGGTGAACAACGGCACGTCGCCCACTGACATCGCGGCGATGGTTTCACCGTGGTAGCTGTTGCTCAGGGTGACGAAGCGTTTCTTGGCGGGCTGGTCGCGATTGATCCAGTAGTGAAAGCTCATCTTCATCGCCACTTCGATGCACGACGAGCCGTTATCGGCGTAGAAGCACCGGGTCAGGCCTTCGGGCGTCATCTTCACCAGGCGCTCGGACAGCTCGATCACCGGCTGGTGGCTGAAGCCGGCGAGGATCACATGCTCCAACTGATCGACCTGATCCTTGATGCGTTGGTTGATGCGCGGGTTGGCGTGGCCGAATACGTTGACCCACCACGAACTCACCGCGTCGAGGTAGCGCTTGCCTTCGAAGTCTTCCAGCCACACGCCTTCGCCGCGCTTGATAGGGATCAGCGGCAGCTGTTCGTGATCTTTCATCTGGGTGCAGGGGTGCCACAGTACCGCGAGATCGCGTTGCATCCACTGGTTATTCAGGCCCATGTACAGTCTCCTCGAGGCGGCTCGCGGCGGGCGCGGGCAAAACAATCGCGCAAGCCTATGCAATGGCGGCCCGGCGGACAACCCATTGTGTCGTTGTCGCTACTTTGAGCCAGGCGATAGACGTCGCTGGCGGCGTTTTGATGGCTGACGTATTCTTCGCCGTTCCTGAGCCGACTGGCTCGAAAGACCGAGAGCCGACTGGCTCGAAAAATCGAAAATTCTTACGCTTTATTCCGGAGTTCGCTGAATGTCTGCTGGTTGGCTGCGCGCCTGTGCGCTGGTGATGATAGGGCTGTTCAGCGTTTCGGCGCTGGCCAAGGACAAGCAACCGACGGCCATCGTCATTGGCGGTGGGCTGGCCGGACTGACGGCGGCCTATGAGCTGCAGAACAAGGGCTGGGCCGTGACCCTGCTGGAAGCCAAGCCGAGCCTGGGCGGCCGTTCGGGCATGGCCACCAGTGAGTGGATCGGCAACGAAAAGACTCAGCCTGTGCTGAATAAATACGTTTCGACGTTCAAGCTGAGCACCACCCCGGCCCCGGAATTCGTGCGTACCCCGAGTTACCTGATCGACGGCACTTATTTCACCGCCGCTGACCTGGCGACCAAGCAACCCGCCACCGCCGAAGCGCTCAAGCGCTACGAGACCACCCTGGACGAATTGGCGCGCTCCATCGACGATCCGCTGAACCCGGCGGCCACCAGCACGCTGCATGCGCTCGACCAGATCACCGTGTCCAACTGGCTCGACCGCCTGCAACTGCCTGCCACCGCGCGGCAATTGGTCAACCAGGAAATTCGTACGCGCTATGACGAACCGTCGCGCCTCTCTCTGCTGTATTTCGCCCAGCAGAACCGCGTCTATCGCGGCGTGTCCGACCGTGACCTGCGCGCCTCGCGCCTGCTCGGGGGCAGCCCGGTGTTGGCCCAGGCATTCGTCAAGCAACTGAAAACAATCAAGACCGGCTCCCCGGTTTCGGCCATTTCCCAGGACAAGGACGGCGTCACCGTCAAGGTCGGCAGCGTCGGCTACCAGGCTGACTACGTCGTACTCGCGGTGCCGCTGCGGGCGTTGAACAAGATCCAATTGACCCCGGCCCTGGACGCCCAGCACCAAGGCGCGATCAAAGGCACCAACTATGGCTGGCGCGACCAGATCATGCTCAAGTTCAAGACCCCGGTCTGGGACAGCAAGGCGCGCATGTCGGGCGAGATCTACAGCAATACCGGCCTGGGCATGATGTGGATCGAGCCGGCCCTGAAGGGCGGGGCCAACGTGGTCATCAACCTGTCCGGCGACAACGCCCGGGTGATGCAGGCCTTCGGCGACAAGCAGATGGTCGACCAGGTGCTGATCCGCCTGCACGCGTTTTATCCGCAGGCCCGTGGTGCGTTCACCGGTTATGAAATTCGTCGCTACAGCACCGACCCGTCCATGGGCGGCGCGTACCTGGCGTTTGGTCCGGGCCAGATCAGCAAATACTGGCGCCTGTGGGAAAAGCCCTTGCAGCGCGTAGCCTTTGCCGGTGAACACACCGACGCCATGTACCCAGGCACGCTGGAAGGCGCGCTGCGCAGCGGTCAACGTGCCGCCAGCCAGGTTGAAGACCTGGCTGCAGGCAAATCCTTCGAACCACCGAAGGTCGCCCCGGCCGCGGCGGCTGCCGCTGGCGCGGTGGCGGCGAAGAAGGGCAACTTCTTCAGCAACCTGTTCGGTGGCTCGGATGACGACAAGAAGCCGGAGCCGGTCAAGGCACCCGAGCCGGTAGCCCCGCCTCCTGCGCCCGCACCTGCTCCAGCGCCGGCCCCGGTAGAACCACCCGCGCCTGCCCCGGCGAAAGTCGAGCCGGCCAAGAAAGCGGCGGCCAAGCCAGCGGCGAAAAAACCGGCCGCCAAGGCACCGGCTAAAAAAGCCCCGGCCAAGGCTCCGGCGAAAAAGGCCGAGCCGGTGAAGAAGCCGGCGGCCAAACCTGCGACGGCTACTGAGACCAAGGCTCAGTAACGTTCAGGTGTAAAAAAAACGCGGCCCGTGGGCCGCGTTTTTTTATTCGGGTTCATTCAAGAGAAACGATGGCCCCGTGGCGAGGGAGCAAGCTCCCTCGCCACGGGTTTACCGAAGCCCTCAAAATGAACAGCATTCGCGATGAGCCCCTTCCACCGTGCGGGATCCATGCCCGCTTCCCCTCGCCACCACGCAACGCATCCGCTTTAATCTTTCCTTAACGCACCCCTCCCAGACTGATGATCGTATTTCTCGATATTTCAAAGCGAAAATTTCCGCTTTAAATCGATAGATAACTCGCTAGTCTTGGTCGAAGTTTTTACAGGATATGAGCAATGCAGCTACGCAACTCTTCTTCTCGCTATGGCTGGGTCAGCATCGTTTCGCATTGGGCCGTTGCCCTGGCGGTGTACGGGTTGTTTGCGCTGGGCCTGTGGATGGTCGGGCTGGATTACTACAGTTCCTGGCGCAAAGACGCGCCGGAGCTGCACAAGAGCATCGGCCTGGTGCTGTTGGCGGTGATGGTGCTGCGAGTGCTCTGGCGTTTTGTCAGCCCACCGCCACCGACCCTGGAAACCTATGGTCGTCTCACCCGCGTAGGCGCCAAGGTTGGCCATAGCGCACTGTATCTCGGGCTGTTTGCCGTGATGATCGCCGGCTACCTGATTTCCACCGCAGACGGTGTCGGGATCTCGGTGTTTGGTCTGTTTGAAGTGCCCGCGCTGGTGTCCGGACTGCCCGACCAGGCAGACGTCGCCGGCCAGATCCACCTGTACCTCGCATGGGCGCTGGTAATTTTTTCCGGCCTCCATGCGTTGGCAGCATTGAAACACCACTTTATCGACCGTGACGCGACCCTCAAGCGCATGCTGGGGCGCCAAGCCTGATGTTCAACCTCGACTCCAAAGGAATAGAAAGCATGTTGAAAAAGACGCTCGCCGCCCTGGCAATCGGTTCTGCCCTGCTGTCCGCCGGCCAGGCCATGGCTGCCGACTATGTGGTCGACAAGGAAGGCCAGCACGCCTTCGTTGATTTCAAGATCAGCCACCTGGGCTATAGCTACATCACCGGTACCTTCAAGGACATCGACGGCAAGTTCAGCTTCGACGCCGCCAAGCCTGAAGCCAGCAAGATCGAGTTCAACGTTCGTACCGCCAGTGTTTTCACTAACCACGCCGAGCGCGACAAACACATTGCCAGCAAAGACTTCCTGGAAGTGGCCAAATACGCTGACGCCAAATTCGTATCCACCGGCGTCAAGCCCACTGGTAAAAACGCCGACGGCAAGGACACTGCCGACGTGACGGGTGATCTGACCTTGCACGGCGTCACCAAGCCAATCGTGGTGAAAGCGACATTCCTGGGTGAGGGCAAGGATCCATGGGGCGGCTACCGCGCTGGCTTTGAGGGCACCACCACCATCAAGCGTTCCGACTTCGGAAAAATGATGGACCTGGGTCCGCAATCCGACGCCGTTGAGCTGTACATCTCGTTTGAGGGTGTCAAAGCGAAGTAACGTTCGCGTCTGACGAAAAAACGCCCCTGGTCTTGCGGCCAGGGGCGTTTTTTATTGCACCGGGTTCCGGGTGATACAAAGGACCCTGTGGGAGCGAGCTTGCTCGCGATAGCGGTGCATCAGCCAACCTTAATGTGACAGGACTGCCGCCATCGCGAGCAAGCTCGCTCCCACATTTGGAAGTGTGTCGGGCCAAAAAAAATGCCCCGGGTCGCGAGACCCGGGGCATTTTTCATGGCTTGGGAAAACTCAGCGATTGCGTGTCAGCAAGGCCGGTTTTTCGCCACGCGGACGGCTTGGCAGTTGATCCAGCTGTTCAGGCGTCGGGAAACGATCGGTTTTCGATTCCTTGTGGATGATTTTCGGCTGGTTGCCACGCGGGTTCTGCACCGCGGGCTCCTGGCGAGCCTGGTCGTCGCCACGGGCTGGGCGTCGTGGACGGGAGTCTTCACGACGGGCCTGGCCGTCACGTGGCGCACCGTTGCGCGGGCCGTTGCGCTTGGCCGGTGGGGTGCCGGTGGACGAACCATTGCTGTTGCGCGGTCCGTTCTGGCGCCCTTGGGGCTGGCCATTGCGCGGTGCGCCTGAACCTGCGCCTTGTGCCGGGGCGCCTGGGCGGCGACCGCGGCCTGCGGCCGGTTTCTGCTGGGGTACGTAGTCGACGCGGTTGCCGAAATTGTCGATATCGTCGTCCAGGAACTCGTCTGGGGCGCGATCAGATGCGGCGCGAGGTGCCGGGCGCTGCTGCTCACGGGCCGGGGAGCCCTCGCGGGGTTTCTGTTCGCGGGCCGGGGAGCCCTCGCGGGGTTTCTGTTCGCGGGCCGGGCGTTCGCCGCGACCGTTGCTGGCCGGCTTTTCCTTGCCCTTGTCTTTTCCTTTGTCCTTGCGACCGCCACCGCTGCCATTCGGGCCATCGCCACGCGGGCCTCTTGGGTTACGCGGGTTGCGGACGTCCGGACGCTCGCGCACTTCAGGCTTCTCGGCCTCGATCGTGCTGGCATCGAAGCCCATCAGGTCGCCGTCGGGAATCTTCTGCTTGGTCATGCGCTCAATGCTCTTGAGCAGCTTTTCCTCGTCCGGCGCGACCAGGGAAATCGCTTCGCCCGAACGACCGGCCCGGCCAGTACGGCCGATACGGTGCACATAGTCTTCATCGACGTTGGGCAACTCGAAGTTGACGACGTGAGGCAACTGATCGATGTCCAGGCCGCGTGCGGCGATGTCGGTGGCCACCAGGATGCGCACTTCGCCGGCCTTGAAGTCGGCCAGGGCCTTGGTACGAGCGTTCTGGCTCTTGTTGCCATGGATCGCGACGGCGGGCAGGCCGTGTTTGTCGAGGTATTCGGCCAGGCGATTGGCGCCATGCTTGGTGCGGGTGAAAACCAGGACCTGTTCCCAGGCGCCGGTGGTGATCAGGTGCGCCAGCAGGGCACGCTTGTGGCTGGCTGGAAGGCGGAATACGCGTTGTTCAATGCGCTCGACCGTGGTGTTCGGCGGCGTGACTTCGATGCGTTCCGGGTTGTGCAACAGCTTACCGGCCAGGTCGGTGATGTCCTTGGAGAAGGTCGCCGAAAACAGCAGGTTCTGGCGCTTGGCTGGAAGGCGGGCCAGGACTTTCTTCACATCATGGACAAAACCCATGTCGAGCATACGGTCGGCTTCGTCCAGCACGAGGATTTCCACGTGGGACAGATCGACGCTGCCCTGGCCGGCGAGGTCCAGCAGGCGACCGGGGCAGGCCACCAGCACGTCGACGCCGCGCGCCATGGCCTGGACCTGCGGGTTCATGCCGACACCGCCAAAAATGCAGGCACTGACGAATTTCAGGTCGCGAGCGTAGACCTTGAAGCTCTCGTGGACCTGGGCCGCCAGTTCGCGGGTAGGCGTCAGGACCAGTACGCGCGGTTGGCGCGGGCCATGACGCTGGGATTTGTCCGGGTGACCGTTCGGGAACAACCGTTCCAGGATCGGAAGGGCGAAACCGCCGGTCTTGCCCGTACCTGTCTGTGCGGCGACCATCAGGTCGCGACCTTGCAACACGGCGGGAATGGCCCGCTGTTGCACCGGGGTAGGCTGGGTGTAGCCGGCGGCTTCGATGGCGCCGACTAAAGCCTCGGAGAGACCGAGGGAAGCAAAGGACATGAGTAATCCTGTTTTTAGTGAGGGCCTGGCCCAATGGGATAGTCTTGCCTGGCGCGAATGATGGTCGATCGAAGACCTCATCCCGTCCGGTCCTGCCGGGTCTGAAAGGCGGGTCCGGACAGGGCTCGCGCGGGCTGGAAGCTGCGCTGTAGCGGTGTCGGGATGCCTTTTGCAAGACCGGGCGTCCGGGCGTGAGCCTGGCGGGAAGGCCGGAGTATAACAGAGCAATCGCCGTGCGCTGCTTTCCTGCTGCTCAACGGCGTATTTCAGCGTGGCACGGTGTCGCGCGGCGCAACGTTGGCACTGGAGCCTGCGCCATATCGGGCACTCAGTTCGGCGTAGGCCGGCTCATGCTTGAAACGCTTGAGTTCAGCGCCGAAGCGTTGCACGAGCAAATCCATGCCGGCCTTGCGCCGTACCGCCAGGTATTGGCTTTGACGGCTGACGACCAAAGGGTTCTCCGTGATCTGGTCGCCCAGTTGCAGCGCCTTGAGCACATGCCGGCCCACCCGGCGGTCGGTAATGAGCAGGTCGATCCGACCCAATTGCAATTTGCCGAAGTTGGCTTCGTGAGTGGGCGCAGTCTCCCGTTTGAACCGGGACGATTCCCTGAAGGCCTGGCTATACAGATAGCCTGGCGAGGTCCCCACGGTCAGTCCATCGAGTTCATCGAGCGTACGGAATGGATGAGGCCGGGCGTTGGCATAGAACATCACAAACTCGACGTCCGACAGCGGTTCGCTGGGGTAAAGCAGCAGGGCGTCGCGCTCGTCGCTGTGGAAGATGTCCAGCGCACCGTCCGCCAACCCCTGTTCCAGCATCGCCAGGCAGCGCTTCCAGGGCAGCAACTGCCATTCGACGTCGATGCCCAGGCGCTTGAAGACGATGGCTGTTGTTTCATAGTCCAAGCCGAGGATCTTGCCGTTTTCCTCGTAGACATAGGGTGCCCAGGGTTCGGTGACAATGCGCAATTTCTCGGCCTGGGCAGCGAAGCTCAGGCACAAGAGAAGAAGTGTCGTTAAACGGGCGATTACAGGCATGACCGGAGGTTACGACGAGAGCCTGTCAAATAGCTAGAGCGCTCTGGCACGCGGGCTGGGGCTTTGCTTGGACGGGATCAAAAAAGGCCCTGGTTGTGCCAGGGCCTTTGCGTACACATCAAGTTGGCTTTAACGCGGCAGCTTGAGATTGTTCCACACCGCGAGGCTAGGCTCTGCCTGGTTCAGGGTATAGAAGTGCAGCCCCGGTGCGCCGCCCTGTAGCAAGCGTTCACACATCTGCGTGATGACCTCTTCACCGAAGCGCTGGATGCTGGCGGTGTCGTCGCCGTAGGCTTCCAGTTGCTTGCGGATCCAGCGGGGGATCTCCGCGCCGCAGGCGTCAGAGAAGCGTGCGAGCTTGCTGTAGTTGGTGATCGGCATGATTCCCGGCACTACCGGAATCTCGACACCCATCTGGCGAACGCGCTCGACGAAATAGAAATAGCTGTCGGCGTTGAAGAAGTACTGGGTGATTGCGCTGCTGGCGCCAGCGTTGGCCTTGCGCACGAAGTTGCGCAAATCGTCTTCGAAATTGCGCGCCTGGGGGTGCATCTCCGGATAGGCGGCGATTTCAATGTGGAAGTGCTCGCCGGTTTCTTCGCGAATGAACTCAACCAGTTCATTGGCGTGGCGCAGCTCGCCGCTGGCCATGCCCATGCCCGAGGGCAGGTCGCCGCGCAGGGCTACGATGCGCTTGATCCCTGCGGCCTTGTATTGGGTCAGCAGGCTGCGCAGGTCGTCCTTGCTGTCACCCACGCAGGACAAGTGCGGTGCGGCAGGGACTTTGACTTCGCTTTCGAGCTGCAGCACGGTATTCAGCGTACGGTCACGGGTCGAACCGCCGGCGCCGTAGGTGCAGGAGAAAAAATCAGGGTTGTAGCTTGCCAACTGGCGAGCAGTGGCGATCAGCTTTTCATGCCCAGCATCGGTCTTCGTCGGGAAGAACTCGAAGCTGTAGCGACGGTCTTGGGACATGGTCATATCCTTGGAAACTCGTGGGCTTGGAGACCTTGCGCAGCACAATGTGGGAGCGGGCTTGCCCGCGAAGGCGGAGTGTCAGGCGCATCAATGTTGAATGATGAACCTATTTCGCGAGCAAGCCCGCTCCCACAAGGAGAGCAGGCAATAGCACCGATCAGTAGCGATAAGCGTGCGGCTTGAACGGGCCTTCGACGGTGACGCCGATATAGTCAGCCTGTTGCTTGGTCAGCTTGGTGACCACGCCGCCGAAACCGCGGACCATTTCCAGGGCCACTTCTTCGTCGAGTTTCTTCGGCAGTACTTCCACGGTCAGGCGCTCGGCCTTCTGGGCTGGCGACAGGTCGGCGTATTTCTGGCCGAACAGGAAGATCTGGGCCAGGACCTGGTTGGCGAACGAACCGTCCATGATGCGGCTTGGGTGACCGGTGGCGTTGCCCAGGTTAACCAGGCGGCCTTCGGCCAGCAGGATCAGGTAGTCATCGTTCTGTGGGTCGAAGCTGCCAGCGCCGGTGCGGTGAACCTTGTGGACCTGTGGCTTCACTTCTTCCCATGCCCAGTTCTTGCGCATGAAAGCGGTGTCGATTTCATTGTCGAAGTGACCAATGTTGCAGACCACGGCGCGCTTTTTCAGGGCCTTGAGCATGTTGGCGTCGCAGACATTGACGTTGCCGGTGGTGGTCACGATCAGGTCGATCTTGCCCAGCAGGGCCTTGTCGATGCTGGCCTCGGTGCCGTCGTTGATCCCGTCGATGAACGGCGAAACCAGCTCGAAACCGTCCATGCAGGCTTGCATGGCGCAGATCGGGTCGACTTCGGACACCTTGACGATCATGCCTTCCTGGCGCAGGGACTGGGCCGAACCCTTGCCCACGTCACCGTAGCCGATCACCAGCGCTTGCTTGCCCGACAACAGGTGGTCGGTGCCGCGCTTGATGGCGTCGTTGAGGCTGTGACGGCAGCCGTATTTGTTGTCGTTCTTGCTCTTGGTCACCGAGTCGTTGACGTTGATGGCCGGGATCTTCAGCTCGCCCTTGGCCAGCATGTCCAGCAGACGGTGTACGCCGGTGGTGGTTTCTTCGGTCACGCCGTGGACCTTGTCCAGTACGGCCGGGTATTTCTTGTGCAGCAGCTCGGTCAGGTCGCCGCCGTCGTCGAGGATCATGTTGGTGTCCCATGGCTGGCCATCCTTGAGGATGGTCTGCTCCAGGCACCACTCGTACTCTTGCTCGGTCTCGCCTTTCCAGGCGAACACCGGGATGCCGGCGGCGGCGATGGCGGCAGCGGCCTGGTCCTGGGTCGAGAAGATGTTGCAGGAAGACCAGCGCACTTCGGCACCCAGGGCAACCAGGGTTTCGATCAGCACGGCGGTCTGGATGGTCATGTGGATGCAGCCGAGGATTTTTGCGCCTTTCAATGGCTGTTCGCCAGAGTATTTGCGACGCAGGCCCATCAGGGCTGGCATTTCGGATTCGGCGATGATGATTTCGCGACGGCCCCAGGCAGCCAGGGACATGTCGGCGACTTTGTAGTCGGTAAAAGCGGCAGGCGTGATAACAGCGCTCATGAAGAGCCTCCATTCGTAATGTATGCGAATGGGCGCCGTTGTGCGTTTAGTGCCTGTACGAGGAGCCCCGTACGGGCAACGCCCCATCCGAGCCTGACAGGTCGAGCCTGCTGCAGCGCCCCTCGGACAGGTGGCGGGAGCGGCCCAAAGCGTGGGCCGATGAAACGGGGGCGATTATAACGGCCTAATCGGATCTTCCAAAGGGTTTCTGTCGGCAAATCGAAATTGCCGATGATCGTTATAGGGGCGGCGACGTAGAGCCCGCGCGCCTCGTCTGCCATGATGCGGGCATTCATCGGCCAGACGTCCAGGAGTGATCATGAATTTCCATACCCGCAAATGGGTCAAGCCCGAAGACCTCAACCCCAATGGCACGCTGTTCGGTGGCAGCTTGTTGCGCTGGATCGACGAAGAGGCGGCCATCTATGCCATCGTCCAGCTGGGTAACCAGCGCGTGGTCACCAAGTACATTTCCGAAATCAATTTTGTCAGTGCTTCGCGCCAGGGCGACATCATCGAACTGGGCATCACCGCCACCGAGTTCGGTCGCACCTCCATCACCCTGACGTGCGAAGTGCGCAACAAGATCACCCGCAAGAGCATCCTGACGGTGGAGAAAATGGTCTTCGTCAATCTCGGCGAAGACGGCCTGCCGGCCCCTCACGGCAGGACCGAGATCAAGTACGTCAAGGATCAGTTCAAGGACGATACCGTCGAGTGACGTCGGCGGCGCGCCCCTCCTCGCGAGCAGGTTCGCCCGCATTGAACGCCAACGGAGACTCTGTGGGGGCGAGCCTGCTCGCGAAGGCGGTTCTGCAGGCGCCTGTGATTTGCCGGCATCACTGAACAGCTCCGGATGCCGTGTGTCGTAGGTACATCACGCCACCGGTTCAGGAGCTGTATGGACACTCACGAAGACGGCAAGACCCCTGACCTCTCGGCAGAGGAACAGCACGAGGTCGACCGCAACCAGCCGCCGCGGGCGGCGGTTCTGCACGAGATCATTCGCACCCAGGGCAACCAGGAGCTGGAGCGCAGCGTCGCGGCACTGTGGTGGTCGGCCCTGGCGGCGGGATTGACCATGGGATTGTCGCTGATGGCGATGGGACTGCTCAACTCCAGGCTGCCCGACCACGACGGCTTCAAGGTGATCGCCAGTTTTGGCTACTGCGCGGGCTTCCTGGCGGTGATCCTGGCGCGTCAGCAATTGTTTACCGAAAACACCCTGACCGCTGTGCTGCCCATCATGAGCAAGCCAACCTTGGGCAATTTCGGTCGATTGTTCCGGTTATGGGGCGTGGTGCTGGTGGGCAACCTGTGCGGTACGTTGCTGGTGGCCTACGTGATGCTGCACCTGCCGATTTTCGATCAGCGCACCGACTTGGCGTTCCTGGATATCGGGCGCAAGGTCATGGAGAACGACAGCGGCCAGATGTTCGCCAAGGGCATCATTTCCGGTTGGATGATTGCCACCATGGTGTGGATGATTCCGTCCATGGAAAGCGCCAAGATGTTGATCATCGTGTTGATCACCTACTTGATGGCGCTCGGGGATTTCACCCACATCGTGGTCGGTTCAGCCGAGGTGTCGTATCTGGTATTCGCTGGCCAGTTGTCCTGGGAAGATTTCTGGATGGTGTTCGCCGCGCCCACCCTGGCGGGGAACATCATCGGTGGCAGTTTCATCTTCGCGCTGATCAGCCATGCGCAGGTGCGCAGCGAGACCAATACGCCCCTCAGTCGGCAAAGCCTGCCACGGCGCCCTGACGACGCTGGCGATAAATAAAGTAGAGCGCTGCCAGTACGGTGAGCCCGCCCACCAGCGCGCCGGTCCACGGCAGATCGGCAAGGTTGGCACCGCTGGCGACGACCAGCCCGCCGATCCAGGCGCCGGCGGCATTGCCGAGGTTGAAGGCGCTCTGGTTCAGGGTCGAGCCGAGATTCGGTGCCTCGTGGGCCTGGTCAATGATCAGCAGTTGCAGGATCGGGCACAGCGCGAAGGCAAAGATGCCCCACAGCACCAGAGTAATCGCCGCCGGAATCACCGATTGACTGGTCTGGCTGAACGCGGCAAGCACCAGCACCACGGCCAGCGCCATGCCCACCAGGGACGGTAGCAGGCGCCGGTCGGCCAGGCGTCCGCCGAGGAAACTGCCCGCCGTCAGGCCAACGCCGAACAACAGCAGCATGACGGTGACGCCGTGGGGACTGACCCCGGTGATGTCCTGCAGGATCGGCGCGATGTAGGTGAACACGCTGAACAGACTGGTGGAGGCCAGCACGCTCATGCCCAGCGCCAGCAGCACATTGACCTTGCCGAGTACCTTGAATTCGCTGGCGAGGTTGGCCTTGTCCATGGGGATTTCCCTGGGCAGCCAGACCCATTGGGCAACGGCGGCAATGATGCCAATCACCGAAACCGCCCAGAACGTCGCCCGCCAACCCGCGTATTGGCCCAGCGCCGTGCCCAAGGGAACACCCAGGACGTTCGCCAAGGTCAGGCCGGTAAACATCATCGCGATGGCCTGGGCCCGTTTGTTCGGCGCCACCAACCCGGCCGCCACCACCGAGCCGATACCAAAAAAAGCTCCGTGGCACAGAGCGGTAATCACCCGGGCGGCCATCAGCGTGGTGTAGTTCGGGGCCAGGGCACACAGCACATTGCCGAGGATGAACATCAGTGTCATGCCCAGCAACGTGGCCTTGCGCGGCATGTTCGCGGTGCCGATCGCCAGGATCGGTGCGCCAAATACCACCCCCAGGGCATAACCGGTGATCAGCAACCCGGCCTGGGGAATGCTCACGGCCAGGTCACGGGCGACATCGGGCAGCAGCCCCATGATGACGAATTCAGTCGTGCCGATGCCGAAAGCGGCGACGGCCAAAGCAAGCAAAGCAAGTGGCATGCGCAAGGTCTCTGTCTGTAGTCTTGACGCTCGGATCAGGCATACGCATGCCGGCGCCTTGGTTCGATCGAACGGGCGGCAGGCAGAATTATTGGTATTGATCTATGCGCAACTGAAGTGCGGCGTGGTTGCGTGCAGTATAAACAGCTGTTGAAGGATCGCGAGTCAATTCTACGGGCGGAATCAAGGAGCGTGCCGTGCTGGCAACGGTGTTGGTATTGGTCGCGGCGCTGTTGCATGCGGCATGGAATACGCTGATCAAGTTCAGTGGCGAGCGGTTGTTGGTGGTGGCGTGCATGGACACTGTCGCGTTGCTGTTCGGGGCATTGGCGGTGGGCTTCGTGGAATGGCCGCCGCTGGAAATCTGGCCATGGATCCTGGCGTCGGCTGCATTCGAGCTGTTGTATCGCTATTTGCTGATCCAGGCTTATCGGGTCGGTGACCTGGGGCTGGTCTATCCCTTGATGCGCGGCCTCTCTCCGCTCGTGGTGCTGGCCCTGACGCTGATGTTTGCCGGTGAAGTCCTGACGACGCAACAGATCATCGGCATCCTGCTGATACCGTTCGGCATGCTGTGCCTGTTGTGGCAGGGCGGTGGTGGCGAGCGGTTGCCCTGGTCGATGCTGCCGGTGGTCGCGCTGATCGGCCTGTGCATCGGCGGCTACACCTTCATCGATGGCCAGGCCCTGCGCCGCTGGCCTCATCCGCTGGATTACCTGGTCTGGATCACGCTGCTCAGTGCCTGGCCGTTTCCTCTGTTGGCGCTGGTCGGCAAACGACCGGCGTTCATGCTGTTCTGGCGTGAACAATGGCGCTTGGGGCTGGCGGTCGGGTTCTGCGTATTGTTCAGCTACGCTCTGGTGCTATGGGCGATGCAATTGGGCTCGATCGCCGAAGCCGCGGCGCTGCGGGAGATCAGCGTGATCCTGGTGGTGCTCTTCGGCATGCGCTACCTGAAAGAACCTTTCGGCCGGCCGCGACTCTTAGCCTGCGGGCTGGTGCTGGTTGGCATGCTGGTCATGAAATTCTAAACAATGGCCGACTCTCGATTTCCCATAAATTCAAAGAAGGAACTGCGTCATGACGGTTGCGCTGTGGTGTGTGTTGATTGCCTTTCTGCTGCCTTACCTGTGTGTGGCGATCGCCAAGGCGGGCGGGCGGTTCAGGCTACGGGATAACTACGATCCGCGGGATTTCCTGGACTCGCTCGAGGGCGCTCCCCGGCGTGCATACGCCGCGCAACTGAACAGCTTCGAGATCACACCTTTTTTCGCAGCGGCGGTGATCGTCGCGCATCTGGCCGGCAATGCCGAGTTGGTGACTATCAACGTGCTGGCCGTGCTGTTCATCACCAGCCGCCTGCTCTACATCATTTGCTACCTGGCCGACTGGGCGGTCCTGCGTTCGCTGGTGTGGTTCGTGGGGGTGGGGTTGGTGCTGAGTTTCTTCTTTGTTTCGGTCTGAGCCTGGTATTTGAATGAACGCGCCGGTGCTGGCCTCTCCGCGAGCAGGTTAGCTCCCACATTGGATCGAGTGTATGCACAAAAATCTGTATTCATCGAAACCCATTGTGGGAGCGAGCCTGCTCGCGAAATGGCCCGCACAGTCAACACATTCCTAGGGGGCTGCGGTCACCGCATTCGCCACCTGCGGCACCTGGGGCAACGCCATGCCCTTGGGCCAGAGCATCCAGATCTGGCCTTGTTGCTTCATGTCCCCCGCCAGTTGCCCGGCCGTTTCGCCCGTGCCCCAGAACAAGTCGGCCCGCACTTCACCGGCAATGGCCCCGCCCGTATCCTGGGCGGCGACGGGGCGGTTCAAGGCGCTGCCGTCGGGGCGTGTGGTGGACAGCCACAACAGGCTGCCCAACGGAATGACCTTGCGATCTACCGCTACGCTGTAGCCGGCGGTGAGCGGGACGTTCAACGAGCCTCGCGGGCCTTCGTTGCTGTCGGGGTTGCGGTTGAAGAACACATAGCTGGGGTTGCTGCCCAGCAATTCAGGAATGCGGTGGGGGTTGGCCTTGGCCCAGGCGCTGATGGTGCCCATGGTCACGTCTTCCTTTTTCAGCTCTCCCTGCTCAACCAACCAGCGGCCAATGGGTCGATACGGGTGGCCGTTCTGGTCGGCATAGCCGATGCGCACCTGGCGGCCGTCATCAAGCCGAATGCGTCCCGAACCCTGGATCTGCAGGAATTGCAGGTTCATCGGGTCCGTCAGCCAGGCGATAACCGGCGCCTTCACGCCCTTGGTTTCGATGGCGGCGGCATCGTCGTAAGGCTTGAGCACCCGGCCTTCGAGGCGCCCGCGCAGGCGTTTGCCCTTCAGCTCAGGATAAATGCTGTCCAGGGACACGATAATCATGTCGTCCGGTACGCCATAGACCGGAATATTCGCCTTCGCGGTCTGGGTGAGACTGCCAGGGTAGACCGGTTCGTAGTAGCCGGTAATCAGGCCATTGGGGCTGTTATCGCCCGAGCGCAGGCCAAAGACGTCCAGGTTCTGCTTCAAGAAATTGCGCACGGCCTTTGCGGTCTGCGGCACATTGGCGGCAGCCGCGCAGGTTGGGCCCCAGGTTGCGTCCGCCTTGAGTCGGGTGCAAGCGCTGCGCCAGGCACCGAAGCCGGCCAGCAGGTCCTCATCGGATACCGCTGGCAGCGCTTCCCAAGTGGCACTGGCATACGTCGCGACGGCGTGCGTCTGGGGCTCTTCGACTTTTTCGCCGCGATTGCAGCCAGTCAGTAATGCCATCAGCGGTAGGGTCAATGCCAGGCCTTTGTGCCAGGGCTTGATGCGGCTGTTCATGAAATTTCCTTTGCGGTCATCCAGCGTTTTCAGGCGCTCGACAACCCCTATTGTTGATAGGGCCATTGGCCTTTGCCAATGACCCGAGGATACTGACGGCCGTTTCCTGTCCCGAGGCCGAAATGTTCGTAAAACGATTGTCCATGACCGTACTGGCCTGCCTGCTGCTATCCGCTTGTGGCGGTGTCGATCCCAACTCTCCCCTGGGCCAGCGCAAGGCGATCTTCAAACAGATGCTCAAGACCAATGAAGACTTGGGCGGCATGCTGCGCGGCCGCGTCCCGTTCGATGGCGCGCGTTTTGCCGAGGGTGCGGTAAAGCTGGATCAGCTGTCCCACGAGCCTTGGAAGCATTTTCCGCCAGTACGTGAGCAAGACCATACCAGCGCCACGGATGAGGTCTGGAAAAAACAGGCGCGCTTCCAGGAGCTTGCCCGCAGCCTGGAAGCCGCCACTGGTGAATTGGTGATTGTCAGCAAGGTCCAGCCCTACCGAGCCAGCAACCTGGGGCCAGCGGTGCAGAAGGTCGAAGATGCGTGCAGTGCCTGCCATAAAGAGTTTCGGGATCATTGATTGTGAAGCAGTTGCAAGCGTCAAGCTGAAAGCTGCAAGTGTGGCGCTTTGAACTTGCAGCTTGCCGCTGGAAACTTGCAGCTAGAACCTACTTATCCAACTCATCCACCGCTTCCTGCAATTCCTTGCGGGACGCTGCCAATTTGTCCTTGCGTTTGTTGATCCTTTCCGCGTCGCCTTTTTTCATGGCCTTGTCCAGATCGGCCTGGCGACGACTGACTTCATGCTTGGCTTCGAGCACTTTGTTCTCCCGCTCCTTGCGCAGGGAGGCATCCGTACAATGGGTCGTGACTTCGTCCAGCGCCGTTTCGAGGCCCGCCTGCTGGTCCTGGTTGCCCCGAGACTTGGCCAGTTCGATCTGATTGATGATGCCTTGGCGTTTGGCTGCGCAACCGGTGAGCTCCGGGGTTTGCTCGTCCGCCAATGAAAAGGTGGCCATGGCGCTGCATAGCACCAGCAGGGCAACAGGAGGCAGGAAATTCATAACAACTCCATAAAAACTCGCGGGCGGTCGGTACAGGTGTGCAGTTGGAACGCGTAGTCGCCCCTTGGGTTCAACCGTGGGGGGCGGATTAAAAACCATCGACCCCGGCGGTGCGTAATATCTCACTCAAGGCCAGCACCTGCGGGTCGCGAAAAAAAGCGCTCAGTTGCGCGGCGCGTCCCGGCCCGATGCCGGCTTCGACTTGCCATTGTTCAGTGCTGCGTTCGGCCAGCGCTTGCCACGGTCCGTCCAGCCGCGCATTTGCAGTGGGCGGCAAGCCAAGGGCCTTGAGCCATTGACGAAAGGGCCGCTGCCGGGCGCTGTCGAGGCTGGCAAGCAGACGGGCACTTTTGCGTTCGCCGAAGCCGGCAATGGTAGCAAGCTCGGCGGCATCGAGGGTCAACCAATCCAGCAATCCGTCGAGTTGACCGGCGGCCAGTAGCTTTTTCCACGTGCCGGGGCCGACGTGGGGCAGGGCGAGGCCATTCTTGCCGCTGAGCCAGTCCAGGCGCGCGAGGAATTGGCTTTCGCAGCCGGGCGTCGGTTGCCAGCAACTCAGGAAATGATGGTCGGCTGCCGCAGGTGGGTTGACTTCCTGGCGTTCGAGGCTGCGAAGCACGACCTCATCGAGGCGCGGAATGGTCAGGCCGGCCAGGCTGATGGCGACCCGATCGCCGGGGCGAATGTCCATCTCTTCCCAGCGCTGGAGGGAGCTGACGCTCACCCGGCGAATCCATCGGTCGTCAAGCCGGATGCGTTCAAGTTCCAGTACGGGGTGATGCGTC
The DNA here is from genome assembly GCF_016756915.1 of Pseudomonas sp. HB05. Classification (NCBI taxonomy): domain Bacteria; kingdom Pseudomonadati; phylum Pseudomonadota; class Gammaproteobacteria; order Pseudomonadales; family Pseudomonadaceae; genus Pseudomonas; species Pseudomonas sp. HB05. The sequence continues at coordinate 65,650 of NZ_JAESPG010000027.1, read as the reverse complement.
CCGTGCGACCGATCTTGAAGTTGACCTTGCGGACTTCAGCCATGGCTTGGGCGTACGGGTATTTCCAGGCGACGCTCCAGAACGGCGTCCGGGCCTGCCAGCGGTCGGCGGGAGGGCGGCGACTCTGGCGTAGAACGATCCCGTCGCTGGCGAATGGCAGCGGGGTGCGATACCAGTGGTTACGCCACCGTTCGGCATCGGCCAGGTCCCGGACAGGTTGGCTGTAGTCAAGGGAATCAGCGAAGCCCAGCTCACCCAGCGCGGCCATCCGCTCGCTCAGGGTGTCGGGCCCTTCAGGCCATTCCCAGACAAACAGGCCTATATAGATCCCGTCGTGTATCGTCAGGTTGGTGCGTGCCATCAGGCCCGCCATGGTTGCGCGGGCATTCACGCTGCCGCTGTCGGCTTGGACATGAGTCTCCAGGCGCCAGTACAACTCACCCTGGACGACCAGGTCCAGGGGCTGGCGCAGTCGCTGGGGGATGGCGCGGATCTTTCGCGCGTTAACGGTCCAGTCCTGGCCCAGAACGCCATCGCCGCGACTGATCGCCTGATACAGCTGGCCCTTTCGATACACCAGCGTCACCGCCACGCCATCGACTTTCGGTTGGGCCCAGACGTCTTCGCGACCGTGCAGCCAAGCACCGACGGCTTCGGCATCCTTGAGTTTCTCCAGGCCGGTATGGACGACCGGGTGTCGCACCGTCCCGCCCGCTGAGCGCAGGGGATTATCGATTGCCGGAAGACTGAAGCAACTGCGCCACTGGCTCAACTGCGTGCGGGACTGATCGTAGAGTTCGTCGGCCACCTGGGATTGGCCGAGGCGGTGATAGCTGTCGTCCCACGTGTCGATTTGCTTTTGCAGGGCGGCGACCTCGGCGTGGGCACGCTCCGTGGGCCAGTTGGGACAAGGCGTGGCCATTGCGGGTACGGCGATGAATAAAAGACCGGCGATTGCATAAAAAAACGGTGGCATTGAAGCATCCTTGCTTGGTTGAGTTCCTGAAGGCTAGCCACTGTGCGTAAAGTTGCGAGACCCAGAGCGTTACCGCGTTTTGCGAAGCCTGGGGGCAAAGTGCCGAAGGTACAATCCTGGCCGCTTTGGCTGTGCAACTGTCCCTTGAACCCATCGATGAGTGGTGCAGAATGGACGCTTGATCCGCTCTGCCAGGAGTGCAACCGATGGACCTGACGACCCTCGCTGTCTTCATCCCGGCCTGCTTCGCGCTGAACATGGCGCCGGGCCCGAACAACCTGCTGTCGATCAGCAATGCCTCGCGTTATGGTTTTGTCCAGGCGTGCAGCGGCGGCATCGGTCGTTTGGTGGCGTTTGCCATCATGATTGCCCTGGCGGCGGTGGGGCTGACGGCGGTGCTGCACACCTCGGAGCTATTGTTCCTCGGCATCAAGCTTGTGGGCGCCGGTTATCTTTTCTACCTCGCCGTGCAGTTGTGGCGCGCGCAGCCTGAAGCCAGCGGCGAGGCGACGACCGTTTCCATGAGCATGGCCAGCCTGGCGCGGCAGGAGTTCCTGGTGGCAATCGGCAATCCCAAGGCGATTCTGTTGTTCACCGCTTTCCTGCCGCAGTTCGTTGACCGTACTGGCACTGTCGCTCAGCAGTTCGCCGTATTGGGCGGGCTGTTCCTGGCGTTGGAATGCGTGGCGATCGGCTTGTATTGCTACATGGGCATTTATGCGCGGCGATTGTTTGCCCGGCCGAGCGGCAAGCGCTTGTTCAATCGGGCGTGTGCGGGGCTGCTCGCCAGTGCGGCGTTTTTGCTGGTGGCACGGCGGGCTTGAATATTGCGCTAAGCCTTTGTGGTGATCTTCAGGGCATGAAAAAGCCCCTGGCGACCGAGTCGCCAGGGGCTTTTCTTTATACGCCGGTGTTACAGGCCAGCAGCGGCGCGCAGGGCGTCGGCGCGGTCGGTTTTTTCCCAGGTGAACGTGGTGAAGGTGTCGTCGCCCACGGTCTTGGTCTGCGGCGTGCGACCGAAGTGGCCGTAGGCTGCGGTGTCCTGGTACATCGGGTGCAGCAGGTCGAGCATGGTGGTGATCGCATATGGACGCAGGTCGAACACTTCGCGCACCAGTTGGATGATCTTGTCGTCGCCAATCTTGCCGGTGCCGAAGGTATTCAGCGAGATGGACGTAGGCTGGGCGACGCCGATGGCGTAGGAAACCTGGATCTCGCAGCGCTCGGCCAGGCCGGCGGCAACGATGTTCTTGGCGACATACCGACCGGCGTACGCCGCCGAGCGGTCAACCTTGGACGGATCCTTGCCGGAGAACGCGCCGCCGCCGTGACGGGCCATGCCGCCGTAGCTGTCGACGATGATCTTGCGACCGGTCAGGCCGCAGTCGCCCACTGGGCCGCCGATGATGAACTGGCCAGTCGGGTTGATGTGGAACTGGGTGTCCTTGGACAGCAGTTCGGCAGGCAGCACGTGCTTGACGATCAGCTCCATCACGCCTTCGCGCAAATCTTTGTAGGACACTTCCGGGTTGTGTTGGGTCGACAGCACGACCGCGTCGATGCCGACGACCTTGCCGCCTTCGTAACGGCAAGTCACTTGCGACTTGGCGTCCGGGCGCAGCCAAGGCAGCAGGCCGGATTTGCGGGCCTCGGCCTGGCGCTGGACCAACTGGTGCGAGAAGGTGATCGGTGCTGGCATCAGCACGTCGGTTTCGTTGCTGGCGTAGCCGAACATCAGGCCTTGGTCGCCAGCGCCCTGATCTTCCGGCTTGGCACGGTCAACGCCCTGGTTGATGTCCGGGGACTGCTTGCCGATGATGTTCATCACGCCGCAGGTCGCGCCGTCGAAGCCGACGTCGGAGCTGTTGTAGCCGATCCCGAGGATCACGTCGCGAACGATCTGTTCCAGGTCGACCCAGGCCGAGGTGGTGACTTCGCCGGCGATGATCGCCACGCCCGTTTTCACCAGAGTCTCGCACGCCACGCGGGCGAACTTGTCTTCAGCAATGATGGCGTCCAGCACCGCATCAGAAATCTGGTCGGCGATTTTGTCCGGATGCCCTTCAGACACGGACTCGGAGGTGAAAAGGGAGTATTCGCTCATCTCGATGTTTTCCTACAAGTTACCGATGGTGAGTGTCGCCAGCCGGCCGCTGAAAATGGCGGACCTGAATCTGGAAACCATTACGTAAGCCTACATAGAGGCTTTCCCCGGGCACGAGGCCCGCAGCGGTGGCCCAACGGGCCAGATCGTCCTGTTCAAACCCCAGCCAGAGATCTCCGCAGGCCTCCTTGGCCCAACTCTGGTTGTGGCTGCATAACTCTGTCACCAACAGGCTACCGCCCGGTTGCAGCAGGTTGGCCATGTGCTTGAGCGCGTCGGCCGGTGCGGCAAAATGGTGAAGCACCATGTTCAATACCACGCAATCGGCCCGCAGGCTGACGCCGTTCAGGGCATCGGCCAGTTGCAGGCTGACATTAGCCAGGGATTCGCGTTCGCACACCTGGCGGGCCAGTTCTAGCATCGCCGGGCTGTTGTCCAGCGCGGTGACCTGATTGAAGCGTCGCGCCAGTTCCGGCAGGAAAGCGCCGTCGCCGGGACCGACTTCTATCGCCGTGGCAGCCTGTCCGAAACTCAGTTTATCGAGCAGCGCCACCACACTGTCACGGTATTGCGGCAGCCCGGCGATCAAATCCTGCTGGGCGCGAAATTTCTCCGCCACCCGTGCGAAAAAATCCTGGCTGGCGGCGGCGCGTTGCCCGTGGACCTGGGCAATGCGCTCCCGCACATCCATCGGCAGGTCCAGCTCGTCCACTTCTTCGAGCAACGTGGCGTGCAGCTTGCCACCTAGCAGCTCGGTGTGGGGCAGGGCGCGCCGATAGAAAATCGCATTGCCTTCGCGACGTGTCGCCACCAGGTCGGCCTGGGCCAGGACCTTGAGGTGATGACTCATGCCGGATTGGCCGATGCCGAAGATCTGCGCCAGTTCCAGTACGCCGAACGAGTCGTTGGCCAAGGCGCGCAATACATTCAGCCGCAACGGATCGCCGCCGGCCTTGCAAAGGGCCGCCAGCTCATCGCTGTCATCATGGCGAATGGAAGGCACGCGTAAATTCATAGGTCGGCAGTCTAGTGACGGGTCTGGCGCATCGCAAGGTCAATATCAAAAAGTTTTGATATTGCTCGATAAATGGCACTTCCAAGTGCGTGCTTGACTCTACCCACCATCAGCGGAAAGGTTTCACCTGGCCAATGCGACTTTATCCACCGCAAATATCGCCTTTGGACGAGTATCTGATTGCCCCGGGGCGGGTGGGTGAGGGAAAATGCTCGCCTTTTTTCAGTTTCGTTATTCAAAACCCAGGAGATCAGCGATGCCCAGCCGTCGTGAGCGTGCCAATGCCATTCGTGCCCTCAGCATGGATGCCGTGCAAAAAGCCAACAGCGGCCATCCCGGCGCCCCCATGGGTATGGCGGATATCGCCGAGGTGCTGTGGCGCGACTACCTCAAGCACAACCCGAGCAACCCTTCGTTCGCCGACCGTGACCGCTTCGTGCTGTCCAACGGCCACGGCTCGATGTTGATCTACTCGTTGCTGCACCTGACCGGTTATGACCTGTCGATCGATGACCTGAAGAACTTCCGCCAACTGCACAGCCGCACCCCGGGCCACCCGGAATACGGCTACACCCCTGGCGTGGAAACCACCACCGGCCCGCTGGGCCAAGGCCTGGCCAACGCCGTGGGCTTCGCCCTGGCGGAAAAAGTCCTGGCCGCGCAGTTCAATCGCCCGGGCCACAACGTTGTCGACCACCACACCTACGTTTTCCTGGGTGATGGCTGCATGATGGAAGGCATTTCCCATGAGGTCGCGTCTTTGGCCGGCACCCTGGGCCTGGACAAGCTGATTGCTTTCTACGATGACAACGGCATCTCCATCGACGGCGAAGTCGAAGGCTGGTTCACCGACGACACGCCCAAGCGCTTCGAAGCCTACAACTGGCTGGTGATCCGCAACGTCGACGGTCACGACCCGGAAGAAATCAAGATCGCCATCGAGACTGCTCGCAAGAGCGCTCAGCCAACCCTGATCTGCTGCAAGACCACCATCGGTTTTGGTTCGCCGAACAAGCAGGGCAAGGAAGACTGCCACGGCGCGCCATTGGGTGCCGAGGAAATCGCCCTGACCCGTGCCGCGCTGAAGTGGGAGCACGGTCCGTTCGAAATCCCGGCCGACATCTATGCCGAATGGGACGCCAAGGAAAAAGGCCGCGCGGCCGAAGCCGAGTGGGACCAGCGCTTTGCTGCCTACTCCGCTGAATTCCCTGAGCTGGCCAACGAGCTGGTCCGTCGCCTCAGCGGCGAGCTGCCGGCCGACTTCGCCGAGAAAGCCTCTGCCTACATCGCCGAGGTTGCCGCCAAGGGCGAAACCATCGCCAGCCGCAAGGCCAGCCAGAACACCCTGAATGCCTTCGGCCCGCTGCTGCCGGAACTGCTGGGCGGTTCGGCCGACCTGGCAGGCTCCAACCTGACCCTGTGGAAAGGTTGCAAAGGCGTCACGGCCGAAGACGCCAGCGGCAACTATATGTACTACGGCGTTCGCGAGTTCGGCATGAGTGCGATCATGAACGGCGTAGCCCTGCACGGCGGCCTGGTGCCTTACGGCGCGACCTTCCTGATGTTCATGGAATACGCCCGCAACGCCGTGCGCATGTCGGCCCTGATGAAGAAGCGCGTGCTGTACGTGTTCACCCACGACTCCATCGGCCTGGGCGAAGACGGCCCGACTCACCAGCCGATCGAGCAACTGGCGAGCCTGCGCTGCACGCCGAACCTGGACACCTGGCGCCCATGTGACGCCGTGGAGTCGGCAGTGGCCTGGAAGTACGCCATCGAGCGCAACGACGGTCCATCGGCGCTGATCTTCTCTCGCCAGAACCTGCAACACCAATCCCGCGATGCCGGCCAGATCGGCGACATCAGCCGTGGCGGCTATGTGCTCAAGGACTGCATCGGCGAGCCTGAACTGATCCTGATCGCCACCGGTTCGGAAGTCGGCCTGGCCGTCCAGGCCTACGACAAGCTGACCGAGCAGGGCCGCAACGTGCGCGTGGTGTCCATGCCATGCACCAGCGTTTTCGACGCCCAGGACGCCGGCTACAAGCAAGCGGTGTTGCCGCTGCAGGTCAGCGCGCGCATCGCCATCGAAGCCGCTCACGCCGATTACTGGTACAAGTACGTGGGCCTGGAAGGTCGCGTGATCGGCATGACCACCTACGGCGAATCGGCTCCTGCGCCAGCGTTGTTCGAAGAATTCGGCTTCACCCTGGAGAACATCCTGGGGCAGGCTGAAGAGCTGCTGGAAGACTGATCTGTAAAAGGTTGTCTGTGCTGACGCCATCGCGAGTGAGCTCGCTCCCACAAGGATCTCCACCGACCCTGTGGGAGCGAGCTTGCTCGCGATAGCGGTGGTGCAGACAATGCTGGTCTTAACTGATTCACCCGATCAGAGAACCCCCATGCCCCAACCGCGTCCCTACAAAGTTGCACTCAACGGCTACGGCCGCATTGGTCGTTGCGTCTTGCGTGCGTTGTTCGAGCGAGGGGCGAAGGCTGGGTTCGAGATCGTGGCCATCAATGATCTGGCCGACATGGCCAGCATCGAATACCTGACACGCTTTGACTCCACCCATGGCCGGTTCCCCGGCGAAGTGCGGGTCGAGGGCGATTGTCTGCATATCAATGGCGACTGCGTGAAGGTCCTGCGCAGCGCCACCCCCGAAGGCATCGATTGGGCGTCCCTGGGCGTCGACCTGGTGCTTGAATGCTCCGGCGCCTACAACACTCGCGACGATGGCCAGCGGTTCATCGCCGCGGGCGCGCCACGGGTGCTGTTTTCCCAGCCGATGGCCAGCGAGGCGGACGTCGACGCCACCATTGTCTATGGCGTGAACCAGGACTGCCTGACCGGTGAAGAGCTGCTGGTGTCCAACGCGTCCTGCACCACCAACTGCGGCGTGCCGCTGTTGCGCCTGCTGGACCAGGCCATTGGCCTGGAGTACGTGTCCATCACCACGATCCACTCGGCAATGAACGACCAGCCGGTGATCGACGCCTATCACCATGAGGACCTGCGGCGTACCCGCTCGGCGTTCCAATCGGTGATTCCGGTGTCCACTGGTCTGGCGCGTGGCATTGAACGGCTGTTGCCGGAACTTGCCGGGCGAATTCAGGCCAAAGCCGTGCGGGTGCCGACGGTCAACGTGTCCTGCCTCGATATCACGATGCAGACCGTGAGCGATACCGACGCTACCGAGGTCAACCGGATCCTGCGCGAAGCCGCCACCAGTGGCCCGCTCAAAGGCCTCCTGGCCTACACCGAGTTGCCTCACGCCAGTTGTGATTTCAACCACGACCCGCATTCGGCCATCGTCGATGCCAGCCAGACCCGCGTTTCCGGGCCGAGGCTTGTGAATATCCTGGCCTGGTTCGACAACGAATGGGGTTTTGCCAATCGAATGCTGGACGTTGCCGAGCATTACCTGCAAACAGCTTCCAATAAACCTGCTCTCTAAACAGTTACCCAGGAATTGCGACCCATGACCGTGTTGAAGATGTCCGACCTCGATCTGCAAGGTAAGCGCGTACTGATCCGCGAAGACCTCAACGTCCCCGTCAAGGACGGTGTTGTCACCAGCGACGCGCGCATCCTGGCCTCGCTGCCGACCATCAAGCTGGCCCTGGAAAAAGGCGCGGCCGTGATGGTCTGCTCGCACCTGGGCCGTCCGACCGAAGGCGAGTTTTCGGCGGAAAACAGCCTCAAGCCTGTGGCCGATTACCTGAGCAAGGCCCTGGGCCGTGATGTGCCGCTGGTGGCCGATTACCTGGGCGGTGTCGACGTCAAGGCTGGCGACGTCGTGCTGTTCGAAAACGTGCGCTTCAACAAAGGCGAGAAAAAGAACGCCGACGAGCTGGCCCAGCAATACGCCGCCCTGTGCGACGTGTTCGTGATGGACGCCTTCGGCACCGCCCACCGCGCCGAGGGCTCGACCCATGGCGTGGCGAAGTTCGCCAAGGTTGCTGCTGCTGGCCCGCTGCTGGCCGCCGAACTCGATGCGCTGGGCAAGGCCCTGGGTTCTCCGGCCCAGCCGATGGCCGCTATCGTTGCCGGTTCCAAGGTGTCGACCAAGCTCGACGTACTCAACAGCCTGAGCCAAGTCTGCAACCAGTTGATCGTTGGTGGCGGCATCGCCAACACCTTCCTCGCTGCGGCCGGCCATCCGGTTGGCAAGTCGCTGTACGAGCCGGACCTGCTGGACACCGCCCGTGAAATCGCCGCCAAGGTCAGCGTGCCGCTGCCGGTGGACGTGGTGGTCGCCAAGGAATTTGCCGAAAGCGCCACCGCCACCGTGAAGCTGATCGACGACGTGGCCGAAGACGACATGATCCTCGACATTGGCCCGCAAACTGCGGCCAATTTCGCTGAACTGCTGAAATCCTCCCAGACCATCCTGTGGAACGGTCCAGTTGGCGTGTTCGAGTTCGACCAGTTCGGTAACGGCACAAAAGTACTGGCCCAAGCCATCGCTGAAAGCGCCGCGTTTTCCATCGCCGGCGGTGGCGATACCCTGGCGGCCATCGATAAATATGGCGTGGCTGAGCAGATCTCCTACATTTCTACCGGCGGTGGCGCGTTCCTTGAATTCGTCGAGGGCAAAGTGTTGCCAGCCGTGGAAGTCCTGGAAAGCCGGGCCAAGGCCTGAGGCAGCGTTGACCAGGCAAAGGAGTGTTCCAATGGTCAAGACGTTCATGGTGCTGATGGCTGCGACGTTGCTGGCGGCCTGTTCCAGCAGCCCTAAAGCGACGGCGCCGGACAATGCGGCGCCAACGCCCGAGGATGGTTGCTACCAGGCTGACTGGCAGGCCGAGACCAACCCGGTGCTGAACAAGCGTTCCGGGCCGGACGGCCTGGATAAATACGAGACGCAAGCGCCGGTCAAGGAACATGGTTGCCCTTGACGGGTCAGACTCTTTAACTCATGGCGGGCGGCCTGTGCCGCCCGTCGAGGAACACGGATGAAAGGCTTTGTCGCCGTCATGGCGTTGGCATTGTTGGCCGGTTGCTCGCAACTGGGTTTTCTGCAGTCGTCCGAACCCGTTGCAGAGGGCTGGACGAGTTGGACATGTGACAGCGAAGCCAAGGTGCTCTGGCGTTACACCGATGCGGCACGCAAGGCAGTCGATGTCCGCCTCGGCGGCGCCGACAAGGTCTATCGTCTCAAGCTCGAACCGGGTGCCGAAGGTTCGCTGTACAGCGATGACATGCTGGCGTTTCACATCAAGGGTGAGGAAGGCCTGGTGTACTGGGTCGCCACCAATGATCTGATCGGGCGTGGTTGCAAGGCTGAGTGACAAGATTCATCTGATTCACACAGATCTGAATAGGGAAGCAGATCCCATGTGGGCGCGAGCTTGCTCGCGATAGCGGTCTATCAGGCAACAGAGATGTTGAATGTGCCACCCTCATCGCGAGCAAGCTCGCTCCCACAGGGATCGCGTCAATATTTGGGTTTAGCGATACCGAACACGCGGCTCGGGCCAACCCCCGATCCGCAATGACTTGAATAGCCGCCGCCGCTCCGGCAGGCTGGCACGATTAACGACCCTCGACCGGGAGAGATACACACAATGGCACTTATCAGCATGCGTCAGATGCTGGACCACGCAGCCGAGTTCGGCTACGGCGTCCCAGCCTTTAACGTCAACAACCTTGAGCAGATGCGCGCCATCATGGAAGCCGCTGACAAGACTGACTCCCCGGTGATCGTCCAGGCTTCGGCCGGTGCCCGCAAATACGCCGGCGCGCCGTTCCTGCGCCACCTGATCCTGGCGGCGATCGAAGAATTCCCGCACATCCCGGTGTGCATGCACCAGGACCACGGCACCAGCCCTGACGTCTGCCAGCGCTCGATCCAACTGGGCTTCAGCTCGGTAATGATGGACGGCTCCCTGGGCGAAGACGGCAAGACCCCGACCGACTACGAGTACAACGTGCGCGTCACCCAGCAGACCGTCGCCATGGCCCACGCCTGCGGCGTTTCGGTGGAAGGCGAACTGGGTTGCCTGGGCTCGTTGGAAACCGGCATGGCCGGCGAAGAAGACGGCATCGGCGCCGAAGGCGTGCTGGATCACAGCCAGATGCTGACCGATCCGGAAGAAGCCGCGGATTTCGTCAAGAAAACCCAGGTCGACGCCCTGGCCATCGCCATCGGCACCAGCCACGGCGCCTACAAATTCACCAAGCCGCCCACCGGCGACGTGCTGGCCATCGACCGCATCAAGGAAATCCACAAGCGCATCCCCAACACCCACCTGGTGATGCACGGTTCTTCCTCGGTACCGCAGGAGTGGCTGGCGATCATCAACCAGTACGGCGGCGACATCAAGGAAACCTACGGCGTGCCGGTTGAAGAAATCGTCGAAGGCATCAAGTACGGCGTGCGCAAGGTCAACATTGACACTGACCTGCGTTTGGCTTCCACCGGTGCGATGCGTCGGTTGATGGCGACCAATCCTAGCGAGTTCGACCCGCGCAAGTTCTTTGGTGCGACGGTGACGGCGATGCGGGATGTTTGTATTGCGCGTTATGAGGCGTTTGGTACGGCGGGTAATGCTTCGAAGATCAAGCCGATCTCGTTGGAAGCCATGTATCAGCGGTATTTGAAGGGTGAGTTGAGCGCTAAGGTCAACTAAGGCTTTAGCGTTGTGAGAAAACCCGCAGAAATGCGGGTTTTTTTATGGGTGGGATTTGTGTATATCCGTTTTTTGGATGATGGCCACTTATGGTTCCGCCCGTAAGGGCGAAACCATAAGTGGCCGTTACAAAAAAACGGACATACACACAGATCCTGATAGCGCTGTGTCAGCCGACATCCCTATCACTGACCCAGCGCTATCGCGAGCAAGCTCGCTCCCACAGGGGATCATCTCCCACCGGGAGGGCTTTATTGGTCTTCGAGGCCGCGTTGTTCAATGACGCCGAACACGTCGGTAACATCCTGGACCAGAATCCGGGCGACGTTGGTGAGAGTGTTGAAATCGCTGGCGGCCGAATCGCGCAGGGTGGTGCAGGCCATGAGCGTCAGGTAATCGAGGGTCGCATGCAGGCGTTCGCTGGCGCAGGCGTGGAGCTCGGCCAGTGGGACGGTTTTATCGACGAACAGGACGGGCTGGGTGGTGGCGATCGGGGTGAGCGGAGTGAAGCGAGTGGGCAATTGTTCGGCTTTCATGACAAACCTCTAACTCAAATAGATATTTGCCACCGTTCGCTGCGAAACAAATTAGGTGGCAGCCATGTGCGGGTTCGCAGACCGAGGAGTTAGAGAAACCCGGCAGACCCGAAGATCTCCCACACACAGCCGCCATGAAAAGCCGAACGTAGGCAGGATTCGCCTATGTCGATTTTTGACGGTCGTGATTCTAACTCACCAGGGCTGCGAAACCCCTGCCCACTGACCAAGGCCCGCAGACAAGCCGAACTATAGAGGAGATTTTCGAGACCAAAATCGACCTGTAGGACACACCGCCCCCCCTGCGGCGAGGGAGCTTGCTCCCGCTCGGGGGCGCAGCCGCCGTAAAGTCGGCACATGCGGTGGGGCTGACGGAAAGAGGGGGCTGCTTCGCAGCCCAGCGGGGATAAATCCCCTCGCCACAAGAGGGGGTTTCCTACGAGATTTTAGGACGTGAAATCTCAGGTATTGTGATCGATATCCAACACGCTGAACGTCACCTTCCCGCCTTCGCTGGTATATCCGGTGTTGTCCTGCACATACACTCCGGCCTTGAAGTACAACGGCTTGTCGCGCCAGGCCGCGCCGACCGTGGTGTACCAACTGTTGCCGGCAGCAGTAATGCCCAGGTCGCCGGTCCGATCAAGATGGATTCGGTAAGAGAACGACCGGTTGAGCTTCACTCCCGTGGCAACGGTGATAACCCTGCCTTCGCTGTCATCGGGACGCATGCGGACCTTGGCAACAATGTTGCCGGTGGAACTGGAGTCGCTGTATTGGTATTCCAGCTTGACCATCGGCTTGCTGCTGTCCTTCGCATGGATCTGGCCAATCACGATCTTGCCGCTGCTGGGCACTTGATTGACGACGAGCGTTGCCCGCAGGAAGTTATCGGCGTCTGGATAGACCCAGTTGCGCAACCTTCCGTCTCTGTAGGTTTCGCGCAATTCGCTGCGCGGATAGATCGCGTTTTCAGTCTTGGTGCCGGTAACCGGTGACCAGAAATACACGGTGCTGCCTTCGGAATTGAAATACTTGTCCTGGAACCCGTCGATCAAGCGAGGGGTTTCGATGGTTTTTGGCGGGCTGCCTTCGGGAATGCTCAGGTTCCAGGTTGCCATATCGACCATGTTCGGATCCTTTCTGAGGAGAAGAAATGATTTACGCCACAGCCGGAGGCTCTAAGACGCGCTTTTTCCGACGCCAAGAAGGGGGAAGGACGAAGATTTGACACAGTCGTCCGGCGGAGGGTTGGCGTCAGCAGACCGTCAGAGTGGCGTTTTCCAGTTTTGTGCCCGAAAAAAATGACCATTGGTCGATTATCCGAATTTTCTGGGGAACCTTATGGGGTGGCGATTTGGCACCTAGGCCTGAATCAGGGCTAAAAAAAGCACCCGGAACCGGATGCCTTCTAAAGGGGAGGGCTGATAGCAGCGATCCGTGCTGCTCTTACGGCGGAAGGGTGGGCAGTCAAAGGGTGGTGTGTTTGATTTCCAGCAGGCTGAACGTCACTTTTCCGCCTTCGGTGACATAGCCCGTGTTGTCCTGGACATAAACGCCGGCCTTGAAATACAGCGGCTTTACCTTCCAGCTCGGATCTACGGTGGTACGCCAGTTGTAACCCGCCGCGCTGATGCCAAGTGCACCCTTGGGGCTCAGGTGAATCATGTACGAAAAGCTGCGGTTCAGGGTCACGCCGGTGGCAATGGTGATCACCTGGCCCGTCTCGTCATCAGGACGCATGCGCACCTTGGCGACGATGTTTCCCGTGGAACTGTAGGTCTTGTATTGGTATTCCAGCTTCACCATCGGGCTGGTGCTGTCCTTGGTGTGAATCTGACCGATCACGATCTTTCCGGTGCTCGGCACCTGGTTGACCGTCACGGTGGCGCGCAGGGTGTTATCCGCCGCCGGGTACAGCCAATTGCGCAACGTGCCGTCGCTGTTGGTTTCGCGCAGTTCGCTGCGAGGGTAAATGGCGTTGGCCGTCGTGGCGCCTGTCACGGGAGCCCAGAAAAACACGGTGCCGGTTTCAGAGTTGAAATACTGGTTCTTGAAGCCTTGGACCAGTTGCGAGGTTTGAATGGTTGCCGGCGGGGCGCCTTCGGGGATGCTCAAGTTCCAGGTTGCGAGATCGATCATGTCCAGGTTCCTACGTATCGGGATGTAAAAGGTGTACGCCGCGTCGGGAGGCTTTAAACCGCCCTTTTGAAGCGTCTCGAAACGCTGGATAGGGGCTTTTCTTGTTGACCGCTCGGCGATTGTTTGACGTCAATTGACTGTCATGGGTCTCATTGCAGCTTTTGTGCCTGAGAGGGGTGACCGTTAGTCGGCTATTTCGGGCTTTGTCTGGATGATGGCGCGATGACACCTACTGCTTTTCAAAATCCCGGTCTAGAGTGAGATCACAGTGTTGTCCGTCTTGCGAGCAAGACGGACATGGCGCCCCGATAAGAGAAGCAGCATGGAATGCGCGCAACCCCCGTTTGGCGAAGACAGCTCTGTCCTTTTGATCGTTGATGACTACCCCGAAAACCTGCTCAGCATGCGAGCGTTGCTGCAGCGTCAGGATTGGCAGGTGATGACCGCGTCCTCGGGGATCGAGGCGCTGAATCTGCTGCTCGAACATGACATCGACCTGGTGCTGCTGGATGTGCAGATGCCGGACATGGACGGTTTCGAAGTGGCGCGCCTGATGCGCGGCAGCCAGCGCACGCGGCTCACGCCAATCATTTTCCTCACCGCCAACGAGCAGTCCCAGGACGCCGTCATCAAGGGCTACGCCAGTGGCGCGGTGGATTACCTGTTCAAACCCTTCGATCCGCAGATCCTCAAGCCCAAGGTCCAGGCGTTGCTCGAGCACCAGCGTAACCGCCGCGCCTTGCAGCGCTTGAGCCAGGATCTCGAAGCGGCACGGGCCTTCAATGCCTCGGTGCTGGACAACGCCGCCGAAGGGATCCTGGTGGTGGATGAGGACGGCTGCATCCGTTTCGCCAACCCTTCGACGTGCCGTCTGCTCAATGCCACCGCGGACCAGTTGCAGGGGATGCCTTTACTCGATTTCCTGCAGAAGCCCCATATTCCCGAATGGACGGACTCGGAGATCCATATCGCCTACCAGCGCGGCGAAACCTGGCGCCTGCACGATGCGGTGTTGCGTACCGCACCCGGCCAGCAGGTGTCGGTGGCCCTGTCCTGTGCGCCTTTGCCCTCGGAACAGAAGGCCATGGTGGTGACGCTCCAGGACATGTCGGTGGTTCGCCATCTGCACCAGCAGTTGGAATTCCAGGCTGTGACTGACCCGCTGACCGGCTTGCTCAACCGCAGGGGGTTCTATCAGACGGCGGAAAACCTGCTGATGCGCAGCGAACGGCTGGAAAGCAACTGGGTGCTGCTGTACCTGGACCTCGATGGCTTCAAGCGCGTCAACGATTCGCTGGGCCACGATGCCGGCGATCGGGTGCTGCGCTGGGTCTCCGAACAATTGAAGGCGTGCCTGCGACCCTTCGATATTCTTGCGCGGCTCGGCGGTGATGAGTTCACGGCCCTGCTGGACCTTGAAGTACCCGAGCAGGCTGCCAAGATCGCCGAGAAACTTATTGAACGGGTTTCGATCTGCCAGCAGATCGAAGGCATGGACGTGACGCTGGGGGCCAGCATCGGGATCGCGACTTACCCGGATTGCGGCTCCAACCTCGATGGCCTGCTGCGCGCTTCCGACATCGCGATGTACGAGGCCAAGCGCGCCGGCCGCCAGCAATATCGTTTTTATGACCACGAAATGAACGGTCGGGCCCGTTCACGGCTGATGCTCGAGGAAAGCGTGCGCTCGGCCATCGAAAACCGCGACTTCAATATGGTCTACCAGCCGCAGGTCAGTATTCATGATGGACGCATTCGCGGGTTCGAGGCGCTGTTGCGTTGGCAGCACCCAAGCGTCGGCGATGTTCCGCCGGGCTTGTTCCTGCCGCTGTTGGAAGAGGCGCGGCTGATCAGCCGACTGGGCAGTTGGATCTACCACCGCAGCGCGGCCCAGCGCAAAGTCTGGGAGCGCTTGTTCGCCGAGGATCTGGTGTTGGGCGTGAGCTTGAGCAGCACTCAGTTCGGCATGCCCAACCTGGTGACCGAGTTGCGCCAGGTGCTGGAGCGCCACGCCTTAAAGCCTCGGCAACTTGAGGTCGAGGTGACCGAGGATGCGCTGATGCGCAACCCGGACGAGACCCATAAGCAACTGCGATTGCTGCGCCATCTGGGGGTGCGCGTGGCGCTGGATGACTTCGGTTCCGGGCCTTGCTCGTTGGCTCACCTGCGGGATCTGGAGCTCGATACCCTCAAGCTCGACCGGCATTTGATCGCCCGTTTGCCAGGCTCGCCCCGAGATGCCGCATTGGCCGCCTCGGTGATCGACCTGTGTCGGCAACTGGGCTTGCGAGTGATCGCCGAAGGGGTGGAGACCCGCGAACAATATCAGTGGTTGCAGGCCCACGGCTGCGAGTTCGTGCAAGGTTTCCTCGTGGCGCGCCCCTTGATGGCGGAAGACACCAACGCCTTCGCCAAGCCCTTCGACTGGAGCGCGGTCATCGCCTGAATTCGCTACACTGGCGGCCTTTTGTAATGGTGTGGCCGCCCGATGACTGCGCTCAAATACCTCCAGGCGTACCCCGCCGCCTTGCAAGCCCAGGTGCAACAATTGATCGCCGAGGATCGGCTGGGCGATTACCTGCGCCAGCGCTATCCCGACCGGCATCCGATCCAGAGCGATAAGGCGTTGTACGCCTACGCGCTGGAACTCAAGCAGCAATACCTGCGTAACGCGCCGGCCATCGACAAGGTGCTGTTCGACAATCGCCTGGACCTGACGCATCGTGCACTGGGCCTGCATACAGCCGTGTCGCGGGTGCAAGGTGGCAAGCTCAAGGCCAAGAAGGAAATCCGCATCGCATCGTTGTTCAAGGAGGCGGCGCCCGACTTCCTGAAGATGATCGTGGTTCACGAGCTGGCCCACTTCAAGGAATCGGACCACAACAAGGCGTTCTACCAACTTTGCGAGCACATGCTGCCGGGTTATCACCAGTTGGAATTCGACCTGCGGGTGTACCTGACCTGGCGGGACCTGCAACAAGACAAGGAATGATCGGATGGACGTCAGCAAGACCAAGAGCAGCTTCTATCGTCGCTTGTATGTGGCTTACCTGATCGACAGCGGCCTGGCCAGTAACGTCCCGGCCCTCACCGAAGTCACCGGCATGCCCCGGCGTACGGCCCAGGACACCGTGGCGGCGCTGGCGGACCTGGATATCCTGTGTGAGTTCGAACAAGAAGAAGGCGCGCGCAACCATGCCGGGCGATATCGGATTCGCGATTGGGGGGCGATTGATCGGGGGTGGATCGAGCAGAACCTGGAGCGGATCAGGGCGGTGCTCGGCTATCCCTGAATGCTGGTTGTGTCTGGGTTGGCGTCTTCGCGAGCAAGCCCGCTCCCACAGTGGGATCTTTTGTAGGCACAAAAACTTTGTCTACCTCAGAACCCTTGTGGGAGCGGGCTTGCTCGCGAAGAGGACCTTAAGGACGATGCATGCCGATATGCGGAATCCCATCCTCCAGATACTCGACACCCACCGCTTCAAACCCATACCGCCCGTAATACCCCTGCAGATGCGCCTGGGCCGACAACGAAATCGATGTGCCGGGCCAGTGCTTCTGCGCCTGTTCGAGCGCACGCTCCATCAGCGCATGCCCCAGCCCCTGGCCGCGTGCTTCTGGCGCGATGACCACCCGGCCAATCACCACGTCGCTGTTGCGCGAGTGGGGATCGAGCAAACGAAGGTAGGCGATCAGGTGATTGTCCCGCCAAGCCATCAGGTGGCACGTGTCTCCTTCCAGATCGAGTCCATCCACGTCCGGGTAGGCGCAGCTCTGCTCGACCACGAACACGTCGGCGCGCAATTTTAGAATGGCGTACAGCTGCTCCTTGCTCACGTCGCTGTGATGTTTGCAGACCCAGTCGATATCCATTTTTTGAATTTCCTTGAATGCCTGATGCCGATATTAGGCGTCCTCACGTCGGAAGTCTCTTTTCGATTGGTCGGAAAATCTGTGATAAAGACCAAAATGCCATCATGGATGTGTCGCGGTCTTGTCTTCTTTGTGTAATCTTCGATTCAGCCCTGCGCAGCGGTTTCGATGAGCTAACGTTAGGACCGGACGTCTGCGGATGTCCCTTGGATTTCGGCTAAAAACAAACCGGGCTTGAACCCGTCAAGGATGTTTGGCATGCCGCGATTGCATCGAGTTCTTGCTTTGGTCGGACTGTTGTTGCTGAGCCACAGCGTCTGCGCGCAGAAGTTGCGCCTGGTGGCCGATGCCTGGCCCCCTTTCACCGATTCGACCTTGGTCAACGGCGGCCTGGCGACCGATATCGTCACGACGGCCCTGGCGCGGGCGGGCTATGCCAGTGACTTCGAGCAGGTGCCCTGGGCACGGGCGATGCTGGGCATCAGTGAAGGGCGCTACGACGTGCTGGTCAACGCCTGGTACGCCGAAGAACGCACCCATGTGGGTCAGTTCTCGGCCGAGTATTTGCTTAACCGGGTGCGCTTCATCAAGCGCAAGGATGCGGACATCGAGTTCGATAATCTTCAGCAGCTATATGCCTACCCCGTCGCCGTGGTGCGTGGCTACGCCTATGCCAAGGCGTTCGACGAGGACGCGCAGATGCAGAAGATCCCTGTGCACAACTTTGCGATGGCCGTGCGCATGCTGGCTGCCGACCGGGTGAAACTGACCTTGGAAGATGAGTACGTCGCCCGTTACTACCTGGCTCGGGAATCCCCAAAGGTGCGCAACGCCGTGGAGTTCCTGCCCAAGCCCTTGAGCGAAAACAGCCTGCACATATTGGTCAGCCTGAAGAACCCCGAACACGAGCAGATCGTGGCTGGATTCGATCGTGAAATTGCGGCGATGAGGGCGGATGGGAGTTATGAGCGGCTATTGAAGGCGCATGGGATGTAAGACAGCTGTGTGGCGGGTGCTCATTCGCGAGCAGGCTCGCTCCCACAGGCAAACGTACATTTGTTGTGGGAGCGAGCCTGCTCGCGAAGGGGCCGGCCCATCCACTACAGTCTCAAGCCTCGCTGGTGTCCTTGATCAAATGCGCCGCCAACGTGCGCAACGGCCCCAACTGGCGGCAGATCAAGGCCAATTGAGTCTGCACCAGCCGCTGCCCTTCGTCGATTTCGTCGGGCATCTGCTCAAGCTCGCTGGCCAGTGCTTCCTCTTCGTCACTCTGGATGGCAATCGACTGTTTGCTCGCCAGGCCTTGGGCGATTTCATCGATGCTGGACGCCAGTTTTACGCCCGCGCCGTCGATCAGGTATTCGCGCACTTCAGTTGGCAATTCCGTGCCCCGGTGGGCGCCCAGGCCTGACAGGTAGCTGAGCAACGTGTGGGACAACACCAGGAAGCGGAATCCGACGTCGGCCTCCTTACGGAAATGCCCAGGCTCCATCAGCATGTTCGCCAGCGTGGTGGACAGCGCCGCATCGGCGTTATGGGCGTTGCGTCGGGCCAGGCGATAGGCCAGGTCGTCACTTTTTCCGGCCGCGTATTGCTGCATGATCTGGCGCAGGTAGATGCTGTTGCAGGTGAGCGTGTTGGCGAGCACTTTGTTCAGCCGTCGGCCCTGCCAGTCGGGCAGGAACAGGAACACTGCCAGCCCGGCGATCAGGCTGCCTACCAAGGTATCGAATAGCCGTGGCAGCAGCAGGCCGTAGCCGTCGCCGACCTGGTTGAAGCAGAACAGCACCATGATGGTGATTGCCGCGGTCGCCAGGGTGTAGCGGGTGGTGCGGTTGGTAAAGAATATGACTCCGGCGACGATGGCGAAGCACGACTGCACCAGCGGGTTCGGGAACAGATCGAACAATGCCCAGGCCACCGTCAGGCCGATCGCGGTGCCGATGATCCGCTGGCCGAGCTTGCGCCGGGTGGCGCCGTAGTTGGGTTGGCAAACGAACAGTGTGGTCAGGACGATCCAGTAGCCTTGGGACGGGTGGATCAGGTGCACCATGGCGTAGCCCACGCTCAAGGCCAACGGCAATCGCAGCGCGTGACGAAACAGCAGCGAGGTGGGCGTGAGCTGGGTACGCAGGCGTACCCAGACGTCCTTGAGGTTGCGTGGTGAGCGGTCCAGGAGGCTGCTGTCGGTGGCGTCGGCCAACGCGTCGGGATTGCTCGCATCGCTGAGCAGACGGTCCATCGTGCCAAGGTTCACCGACAATGCGCGCAGCGAACGCAGCAAACCGCGCCAGGCCGGGTTGCTCTGGATGCGCAAATGTTCGAGGGACGCGTGCAGGTCGTTCAACGCTTCGGCAAAGCTGTCGTCATAGACGAACGGCTGGCGCAGCTGGATCGACTCCGCCAGAGCCTGGCAGGCCTTGCCCTGCTGGCGCAGCAGGCGCTGGCAGCGGAACAGCACATCGCTGTGAAAGAAGGCTTCGGCCAGCGCGTTATAGGGGTAATGGGAAGAGCTCGCGCGTTCGTGGATGTCCTGGGCGAGAAAATACAGCTTCAGGTAGCGGCTGACTTTCGAGCCGGGTCGGCCGTTGCCGACGCGGTGCAGGATGATTTCCTTGGCGCTGTTGAGCGCGGCGACGACCCGACCGTTCTGCTGGGCCAGTTCCAGGCGTCGCGCCTCGACGTCCAGGTGGCGGATCGGTTCGAGCAACGACGACTTGAGCTTCAGGTAACGCCCCAATTCGCGAAACAGTCGCGCCAGGCTTTGCTGCACGGGCTGGTTGGAAAACAGCGCGTGCCAGAGGACCGAGAGCAGGCCATACCATGCGGCACCGGCGACCAGCAGTGAAGGTTCGTGCCAGAAGTCAGTCACCGCGCCGCCGCGCTGGTCCACGCCGATGACGGTGTAGACCGAGAGAATCAAGGTGGCCGAGGCGATCGCGCCGTAGCGCTCGCCCAAGGCGCCAAGCATGGTCAGGCCAAAGGCAGCCAGGGCCAGGGCGACTATGAACAGGACGGGATAGGGAAACAGCAACTCCACCGACAACGCGGCAACGGTGAAGCACACCAGCGTCACGACCAAGGCGTTGAGGCGGCCTTGCCAACTGTCATCGGTCTCGGCCAGGGCGCTGGCGATGATGCCCAGGAACAGGGGAATCAGCAGCCCCATTTCATCCAGATACCAGCACAGCCCCATGCTGCCGGTCAGGGCGATGAACACCCGCACGCTATAACTGAACTTGTCCAGCGCCCAAAGGCGCCGCAGGGATTGGCTAAACGAGGTCGATGACATGAAGTGCAAGGGCCTGACGGGCAATGACGCTAAATTGAGGCAGTAATGACGCCGATGCAATGGCGGCGATCACATCTGACAGCAAAAAGTGTTCCGGAGGATGAAGGACACTTACACCTCTGTGGCGAGGGGATAAATCCCCTCGCCACAAAAGCAGGCTCAACATGGGGTGGGATCAGACGTACTGCGCCGCCGCATACCCCGAAGCCCAGGCCCACTGAAAGTTGAACCCGCCCAGGTGCCCGGTGACATCCAGCACTTCGCCGATGAAGTACAGCCCGGGGCTTTTCAACGATTCCATGGTCTTGGACGAGACTTCCCGGGTGTCGACGCCACCCAGCGTGACTTCGGCGGTGCGGTAGCCTTCAGTGCCGGCAGGGACGACGTTCCAGCTCGCCAGTTTCTCGGCGATGTCCGCCAGCTCCGCGTGGGTGTATTGCTTCATGGGTTTGGAGGCGAACCAGGTGTCGGCCAGCAGGTTGGCCATTTTCTTGGTGAACAGCTCGCCCAGCAGTGTTTTCAATTCGCTGTTGGGACGTTCGGCCTGTTGCTGCTGCAGCCATTGCGGCACGTCGTGGTCGGGCAAAAGGTTGATCTGCACCGTGTCCCCTGGTTCCCAGAACGAGGAAATCTGTAATATCGCCGGGCCGCTCAGGCCGCGGTGGGTGAACAGGATGTTCTCGCGAAAACTCTGGCCATTGCAGCTCACCAGGCAATCGACCGAGGTGCCCGACAGTTCGGTGCACAGCGTCTTGAGCTGGTCGGTGATGGTGAACGGCACCAGCCCGGCGCGAGTTGGCAGCAACTCATGGCCAAACTGCTTCGCCACCTGATAGCCGAAACCGGTCGCCCCGAGGGTCGGAATCGACAACCCGCCGGTCGCGATGACCAGGGATTGGCAGGCGAGGGCGCCGAGGGTGGTTTGCAGCAGGTAGCCGCCGTCGGTCTTTTCGATCTGCTCGATCGAGGTGTCCAGGTGCAGGTTGACGCCGGCCTGGTCGCATTCGTCCAGCAGCAGGCCGAGGATGTCGCTGGACTTGTTATCGCAAAACAATTGGCCGAGTTTTTTCTC
Organism: Pseudomonas sp. HB05; assembly: GCF_016756915.1. Classification (NCBI taxonomy): domain Bacteria; kingdom Pseudomonadati; phylum Pseudomonadota; class Gammaproteobacteria; order Pseudomonadales; family Pseudomonadaceae; genus Pseudomonas; species Pseudomonas sp. HB05. The sequence goes on along the minus strand of NZ_JAESPG010000027.1, from coordinate 44,004 downwards.
GTGATAGGGCACGCCGTGCTTGGCCACCAGCGCGATGAAATCCCATTGGGTGTAGCGGGCCAGCGCCGATTTGCAGAAGTGTGGGTTCTGCGAAAGGAAATTGCCTGGCTCGGTGTACATATTGGTGAAATTGCAGCGTCCACCGCCCGACATGAGGATTTTCTTGCCGGCCTTGTTGGCGTGGTCCAGCAGCATCACTTGGCGTCCGCGCGCGGCAGCGGTCAGCGCGCACATCAACCCCGCGGCGCCAGCGCCAATGATCACGACTTCGGTAGAGCGCAAAACGGTGTCCTCTCAGCTTTCCACAATACTGAATGTGGGAGCGAGCTTGCTCGCGATAGCGGTGGTTCAGTCAACATCGAGGTGACAGAACTGACGCCATCGCGAGCAAGCTCGCTCCCACAGTTTGATATCTGTTGGGTTGGCGACCGGTTACAGGATCCGCACCCGCAACGAGCGGCCCTTGATCTTGCCATCGTTCAGCCGTTGCAGCGCCTGCTTGGCGATCCCGCGTTCCACGGCCACGTAGGCCTGGAAATCGAAGATCGCGATTTTGCCGACCTGGGCGCCGGGAATGCCGGCGTCGCCGGTCAGGGCACCAAGGATGTCGCCGGGACGGACCTTGTCCTTGCGCCCGGCGCCGATGCACAGGGTGCTCATCGCTGGCAGCAACGGGCCGCCACCCTGGGGCTTGAGGTTGTCCAGTTGGTCCCAGCTCAGCGGCGACTTCTGCAGTTGCTCGATAGCCTGGGCGCGGTGGGCTTCGGACGGCGCCACCAGGCTGATGGCGATGCCTTTCTCACCGGCGCGGCCGGTGCGGCCGACGCGGTGGATGTGGATTTCCGAATCCCGGGCCAGTTCGACGTTGATCACCATGTCCAGGGCATCGATGTCCAGGCCGCGGGCCGCCACGTCGGTGGCCACCAGCACCGAAGTGCTGCGGTTGGCGAACATCGCCAGCACCTGGTCGCGGTCGCGTTGTTCAAGGTCGCCGTGCAGGCCGACGGCGGAGATGCCCTTGGACGTCAGGTGATCGACGGTTTCCTGGACCTGCTGCTTGGTGAAGCAGAACGCCACGCAAGAAGCCGGGCGGAAATGCGCCAGGACCTTGACCACCGCGTCCATGCGCTCCTCGGGCGAGATCTCGTAGAAACGCTGCTCGATCTGCGCGTCGGAGTGGAACGCCTCGGCCTTCACTTGCTGTGGGTCACGCATGAACTTGGAGGCTAGCTGCTTGATGCCCACCGGGTAGGTGGCGGAGAACAGCAGTGTCTGGCGGCGTTCCGGGGTCTGCTGGATGATGTCTTCAATGGCGTCGTAGAAGCCCATGTCGAGCATGCGATCGGCTTCGTCGAGAATCAGCGTATTGAGGCCGTCGAGCACCAGCGAGCCCTTGCGCAGATGCTGCTGGATGCGCCCCGGCGTGCCGACGATGATGTGGGCGCCGTGTTCGAGGGAGGCGATCTGCGGGCCGAACGACACGCCGCCGCACAGGGTCAGGACCTTGATGTTGTCTTCGGCGCGGGCCAGGCGGCGGATTTCCTTGGCAACCTGGTCGGCCAGCTCGCGGGTTGGGCACATCACCAGGGCCTGGCAGCCGAAATAGCGCGGGTTGATCGGGTTCAGCAGGCCGATGCCGAAGGCGGCAGTCTTACCGCTGCCGGTCTTGGCCTGGGCGATCAAGTCCATGCCCTTGAGGATCACCGGCAAGCTTTGCGCCTGGATCGGCGTCATCTGGGCATAACCGAGTGATTCGAGGTTAGCCAGCATGGCGGCGGACAGCGGCAAAGTATTAAAAGCGGTGGCAATGGTGGTCACGGGACTGGCCTGCAAAACAAAATGTCGCGCAGTGTAGCAGCCTCGTGCCACTTTCTTCGAAAGTTCTGGACGAGCTGTGAGGGCCGAACCGCAGAACATGTGGCGGGGATTTATTGTGGCGAGGGGATTTATCCCCGCTGGGCTGCGAAGCAGCCCCTAGGATGGTCACCTTGGTGGATCAGGGAGAGCGCATTCAGCCTTTTTGGGGCTGCTGCGCAACCCAGCGGGGATAAATCCCCTCGCCACAAAAGCTCCCCAATTCCACTGGTCAGTGTTCGATATGCTCATCCGGGCGTTTCACCCGTCGCCCGTCTTCGCGTGACAACTGGGAAAAGATCGTCGCCGCCAGCATCGCCATGATCCCCACCGTCACGAAGGTCAATTGGAACGCGCCCAGCACCGTGTCCACGCCGTCGTTGCCAACCTGGGCCGTGAAGCCGCCAAGCAAGGCTCCGGCGCAAGCCACGCCGAGGCTCAGGGACAGTTGCGCCACCACCGACAACAGGCTGTTGCCACTGCTGGCGCTGGCATCGTCCAGGTCGATCAGGGTCACGGTGTTCATCGCGGTGAATTGTAGCGAGTTGATCGCCCCCAGCACTGCCAGATGCGCCAGCAACAGCCAGTACGGCGTCTGTTCGCTGACCAGCCCCATGCTCGCCAGCATCACGCCCAGGGCGAGGGTATTGGCGGTAAGGACAATGCGATAGCCGAAGCGCTCGATCAATGGCCGGGCGACCGATTTGGCGACCATCGCCGCGGCCGCCAGGGGCAGCATGCTCATCCCGGCCTGGGAGGGCGAATAACCCAAGGCGACTTGCAACAACAACGGCACCAGGAACGGCAGGGCGCCGCTGCCCAGGCGCGCGAACAGGTTGCCGAGGATGCCCACGGCGAAGGTCCGGGTCTTGAACAGCGACGGTGGGAACAGCGCGTTCTCGACGTGCCCGGCCCGCAACCAGTAGGCCGCCAGGCAGGCCATGCCGCCGAACAGCAGCAACATCACCCGCAGGTGCGGCAGGTGCAATTCACCCAGGCCTTCCATGGCAATGGTGATCAGCACCATCGCCGCGCCGAACAACAGGAAGCCAAGGCCATCGAAACGTGTGCGCTCAGTGCCGCGCAGGTCTGGAATGAACTTCCAGACCGCATAACAGCCGATCACTCCCACCGGCAGATTGATGATGAAGATCCAATGCCAGGTCATGTACTCGACCATCCAGCCGCCCATGGTCGGGCCGATCAGCGGGCCGAGCAGGCCGGGGATGGTAATGAAGCCCATGATCCGCACCAGCTCCGAGCGCGGATACGCCCGTAATACCACCAGCCTGCCCACCGGCAACATCAGTGCACCGCCCAAGCCCTGGATCACCCGTGCGCCGATCAGCATGCTCAGCGAATTGGACAAGGCGCACAGCAGCGAGCCGAAGCTGAACAGCAGGATTGCGCCGAAGAAAATCTTCTTGGTGCCGAAGCGGTCGGCGATCCATCCCGAGGCCGGGATCAGCAATGCCACGGTGAGCATGTAGGCAATGATCACGCCTTGCATGCGCAGTGGGTTTTCCGCCAGGTCGCTGGCCATGGCGGGCAGGGCGGTATTGAGGATGGTCCCGTCGAGGGACTGCATGAAAAAGGCAATCGCCACGACCCACGGGAGCCAGCGGGCGGTGACGGCATCGAGGGGAGCGCGGTTGGGCATGGGACCTCTTGTGTGGACAGTGGACATTGACCTGCAGCGAAAGCGCTTTGTGGCGAGGGGATTTATCCCCGCTGGGCTGCGAAGCAGCCCCCGATCTACCAGCCCAGTAAAACAGGCGGAGCCTATTCAAGCTTCTTGGGGTCGCTTCGCAACCCAGCGGGGATAAATCCCCTCGCCACAGGTTCTGTGTTTGCTAACTACAGGGTCAAGGTCAAGCGCTTCACCAACGCCCCCGGCAACAACATCGAGGCCGTGGCCCGTTGGCTGTAGGTGCTGGCCGAAAGCAGAAGTTCCCGCTCCCGGGTCAGCGCTTCGAGGTGCGAGCCCAGCAGGCTGTAGACGCTGTCGTCGAAACGCATGGTACTGACCGGAGCCTGGATCTGGCCGTTCTCGACCCAGAACGTGGCGAAGCGGGTCATGCCGGTCAGGCGCGCCGCCGGTTGGTCCGAGTAGTTCAGGTACCAGAGGTTGCTGATGTACAGCCCGGTGCCGAGTTCTTCGAGGATGTATTTCTGCTCCAGTTGCCCGCCCTGCATGTCCAGCGCCGTAGGGTATTCATAGCTGCTGGCGCCATTGGCAGTGAGACCATATTCGGCGGCGCTGCGGGAGTTGACCAGTCGCGCGTTGGCCGTGCCCTTGGCAATCAGCGTCAGGTCGTCGCGGGGATAACCTTCGTCGGAAAACGCCGGGCTCAAGGAGCCGCTGACCTGCTCGGTCAACCACACGTTGGGACTGAAGTGGGCCTCGCCAGCGTAGAACTTCTGCAGCGGGCTCTGCTTGCTGGCAATCGCCCGGGCGGAAAAACCGCCCCAACTGAGCATGCCCATGATCTCTTCCAGGGCGGCCGGCGCCAGATAAGCGCGGTATTCGCCGGGCGGCAGCGTGCGCAGCGGGCGGCCGAGAAACTCCAGTTGCTCGCGAGCCTGTTCGAAGCGCCGGGCGAATCCCTCGCGGCTCCATTCATGCCCGGCGTAGCTGGCTTTCACTGCCTGGCCGTTCTCATGGAACAGGCTGAAGTCGAAGTTGAAACTGTTGGCCTGGTGCCAGCCGAATGCGCCTGAAGAACTGGCGAAACCGCGGCTGATGGGCCCCGCAGCATAGAACCCGACCAGATCCAGGCCTTCGGCGGCGCGGGTGATTTCAGCGACGGCCTGCTCCGTTTCGGGCAGTGGATGGGCCTGCACGTTGTCGCTGCGCCAGTGATTCTGGTTGAGCAGCAGGTAGGGATCGGCAGGCAACAGCGGCAAGGTTTCGCGCAGTTGCCGTAGCCCTTCGGCCAAGCGTTGCAGGTCGGTCTCGGTGTCACCGGACAAGGTGATCTGCAAATCGGCATGACGGCCGTCGTTGATCAATTTGAAACTGACATTCGCCTGCTGCACCTGGCCGGCCTGGCGGACCTTGCCGTGGTTGAAGCGTACGAAGGCCGAAGACTCGGCGGCGTAGCCGAGGGTGAATTGTTCAGGTTCGCGCAGCGCATCGCGTAGCCAATCGACCAACGCCTTGAACGCCCCCGCTTGATTATTGACAGTGCTCATCAGGCGTCTCCCCCAAACACATCGACATTGCTGAACACACAGGCCGGCGACGCATGGCCGACGCGGATGACCTGGTTCGGTTCGCCCTTGCCGCAGTTCGGCGTGCCCAGAACCTGGGACGTGCTCGCATCGCCCACCGCTCTCAGGCTCTTCCAGAATTGCGCGGAGATGCCCCGGTAGTTGGGGTTCTTCACCACATCCTTGAGCTCACCGTTTTCGATCAACTGGCCCCATTCGCAACCGAACTGGAACTTGTTGCGGGCGTCGTCGATGGACCAGGACCGGTTAGTGCGCATCAACACGCCGTGCTCGATGCCCTGGATCAGTTGCTCCAGGGATTGGTCGCCGGGTTCGATGTTCAGGTTCGCCATGCGATCGATGGGGGGGCGGTTCCAACCGCAGGCGCGGCTGTTGGCGACACCGTCGAGGCCAGCGCGGAACTGCGACAGCGCCCCGCCCAATGGACGCAACAGCAGCCCTTCACGAATCAGGAACTGCTTGCTCGCGGCGCTGCCGTCGTCGTCATGGCTGTAGCTCGCCAGTTCCTCGGGAATATCCGGGTCGAAGGTCACGTTCAACAGGCTGGAGCCATATTGCAAGTGGCCGAAATCGCTGGTCTTGACGAAGCTGGTACCGGCGTAATTGCGCTCATCCCCGAGGATGCGGTCCAGTTCCAGCGGATGGCCGATGGACTCGTGGATCTGCAGCATCATCTGGTCGGGCATCAGCAGCAGGTCACGCGGGCCTGCTGGGGTATTCGGCGCCATGAGCAACTGCAGGGCCTGGTCGGCGATTCTCGGGCCGGCGCCGATCAGGCCGCAACGGCTGATCACATCGAAGCCGCCTTGCTGGCCGAAATTTTCCCGGCCCAGGGTGCGGGTCTGGCTGTCGTGGCCGTCGAAGGCGGTGACGTCCAGGGCCGGGTAGATGAAGCGTTGGGCCTGGCGCAACTCAGCGCCGGCACTGTTGAGGTAGATCTGCTCGACCTGGGTCAGGCCGATGCTGGCCTGCCAGTTCACCAGGCGTTCGTCGGTGGGCACCGAAGCCGATTCGTCGCCGAGCAGTTGGTAGCAATCGCTCAGCGGAGGGAAAGCCTGGTCGAAATGCGGCGAGAAGTAGTCGGCACGGTCGCTGGACACCGCTTGCTCGCGCAAGTCGAGCAAGGCATGGGGCTTGAGCCGACGAGCGTGTTGCTCGGCGCGCTCCAGTGCCGCTTGCAGGCCGGCCTGGGATAGATCATTGGTGGCCGCGTAGGCCTCGACGCCGTTGACCCGCACGGTGAGCATCGCCCCTTCGTCGCGGTTCAGGCTCGGTGGTTCGGCGACGTTCTTGCGCACCGACAGGTGCTGGCCGGACTCACGGACATAACGCAGGGAAAAGAATTCAGCACCCGTGCGCAAGGCAGCAAACCGCTGCTTGAGCTGGGGATGGAAGTCGAACATGAAACCTCCTTGTCTGGAGTGGCGATGCAGCGAGGTGCGGCGCATTGACGCGGTGGCTCTAGAGTAGGCCTGGGGCGGGGGAGGGATCAAGGCAGATGGAGTTTTGCGGTGTCAGGCTGGACGCCTTCGTCGGATCGCCGCCCGGAGCAGGCTCCCACATTGGATCTTTGGTAGGTCACAAAATCCGTGTCCACCACCGAACCCCTGTGGGAGCGAGCTTGCTCCGGGCGGCGATCCGACGAAGGCCGCGCCGCGGTCTTGAGTCTTACTGTGCAGCCGTCGCCACTTCACGCACCGGCTTGCCGCGCACCGGCGCATCACCGGCCACGTAGTACGGTGCGGTGCTGCGCGGCAACGGCTTGCGACCACGGATCTTGTCGGCGATTTTCTCGGCCATCATGATCGTCGGCGCATTGAGGTTGCCGGTGGTGATGATCGGCATGATCGAGGCGTCGACCACGCGCAACCCTACCATGCCATGCACGCGGCCTTCGCCGTCTACCACGGCCATGTCGTCGGTGCCCATCTTGCACGAGCAAGACGGGTGGAACGCGGTTTCGGCATGCTCGCGGATGAACTGGTCCAGTTGTTCGTCCGTCTGCACCTCGATGCCCGGGCTGATCTCGCGGCCACGGAAGGCGTCGAGCGCCGGTTGTTGCATGATCTCGCGGGTCAGGCGGATGCCGTCGCGAAATTCCTGCCAGTCCTGCTCGGTGGCCATGTAGTTGAACAGGATGCTCGGGTGCTGGCGCGGGTCCTTGGACTTGGCCTGGATCCGACCACGGCTCGGCGAGCGCATGGAGCCCATGTGCGCCTGGAAACCATGTTCCTTCACGCCGTTGCTGCCGTTGTAGTTAATCGCCACCGGCAGGAAGTGGTACTGGATGTTCGGCCATTCGAAATCCGGACGAGTACGGATGAAACCACCGGCTTCGAACTGGTTGCTGGCGCCGATGCCGGTGCCGTTGAACAGCCACTCGGCACCGATGGCCGGCTGGTTGTACCAGAGCAACGACGGGTACAGCGAGACCGGTTGGGTGCAAGCGTATTGCAGGTACAACTCCAGGTGATCCTGCAGGTTTTCGCCGACGCCCGGCAGGTCATGGACCACCGGGATGTCGAGATTCTTCAGCAGCTTGGCCGGGCCAACGCCGGAGCGCTGGAGGATCTGCGGCGAGGCAATGGCGCCGGAGCACAGCAGCACTTCCTTGCGCGCCCGAGCTTCGACGCGCTCTTCAGCGGCGCCCACCAGGTAGCGCACGCCGACCGCACGCTTGCCTTCGAACAGGATCTTGTCGGTCAGGGCGTGGGTGACGATGGTCAGTGTCGAGCGCTTCTTGGCGATGTCCAGGTAACCACGGGCGGTACTGGCGCGACGGCCGTTGGGCGTGACGGTACGGTCCATCGGGCCGAAACCTTCCTGCTGATAACCGTTGAGGTCGTCGGTACGCGGGTAACCGGCCTGCACGCCGGCTTCGACCATGGCGTGGAACAACGGGTTGTTACCGGCCTTGGGCGTGGTCACGCTGACCGGGCCGTCGCCGCCGTGGTAGTCGTTCGGGCCGATGTCACGGGTTTCGGCCTTGCGGAAATACGGCAGGCAATCGAGGTAGGTCCAGTCTTCCAGGCCCGGCAGCTTGGCCCAGTTGTCATAGTCCAGGGCGTTGCCGCGGATGTAGCACATGCCGTTGATCAGCGAAGAACCGCCCAGGCCCTTGCCGCGTCCGCACTCCATGCGACGGCCGTTCATGTGCGGCTCCGGGTCGGTTTCATAGGCCCAGTTGTAGCGACGGCCCTGGAGAGGAAATGCCAGGGCGGCGGGCATTTGCGTACGGAAGTCGAGGCGATAGTCCGGGCCGCCGGCTTCGAGCAGCAGGACGGTGACGCCTTCGTCTTCGGTCAGGCGGGTGGCCAGGGTGTTACCGGCCGAGCCGGCACCGATGATGATGTAATCGAATTCTTGGGACATGAAATGCACCCTCTTTTTGAGTTGGGTTCAGGTCAGGCCTGGCGAGTGCTTCGCACTCGATCGCGAGCAAGCTCGCTCCCACATTGGAATGGGGACTCCTGTGGGAGCGAGCTTGCTCGCGATGGCGGCCGCAGAGGCAACGTCGGTTTAGAACACCGACGTGTAGTCGCCCATCTCGACCTGCACCGACTTGATGCGGGTGAAGTTGTTCAGCGAGCTGATCCCGTTCTCCCGGCCCACGCCCGATTGCTTGTACCCACCGACCGGCATTTCCGCCGCCGATTCGCCCCAGGCGTTGATCCAGCAGATGCCGGCTTCGAGCTGGTGGATCACGCGGTGGGCGCGGTTCAGGTCGCGGGTCACGACGCCGGCGGCCAGGCCGAAGTCGGTGTCGTTGGCGCGGCGGATCACTTCTTCTTCGGTGTCATAGGTGAGGATGCTCATCACCGGGCCGAAGATTTCTTCGCGAACGATGGTCATGTCATCGGTGCAATCGGTGAACACGGTCGGCGCGACGAACGCGCCCTTGGCGAATTCGCCTTCGGTCAGGCGTCCACCGCCGCACAGCAAGCGCGCGCCTTCGGCTTTGCCTTTCTCGATGTAGCCCAACACGCTTTCCATGTGGGCGAAGCTCACCAGCGGGCCGAAGTTGGTGTTTTCGTCTTCAGGGTTACCGACGCGGATGCGCGCCACGCGCTCGACAATCTTGGCTTCGAACGCCGCTTTGAGGTGGCTCGGCACGAACACGCGGGTGCCGTTGGTGCAGACCTGGCCGGAGCTGTAGAAGTTGGCCATCATCGCGGTGTCGGCGGCGCGGTCCAGGTCAGCGTCGTCGAAGATGATCAGCGGCGACTTGCCGCCCAGTTCCATGGTCACGTCCTTGAGCGACGAGCTCGAGGCGCTGGCCATGACTTTCTTGCCGGTGTCGGTGCCGCCGGTGAAGGAGATTTTCTCGATGCGCGGGTGCTCGGTCAGCCAGGTGCCGACTTCGCGACCGCTGCCGGTCAGCACGTTGAACACGCCCGCTGGAACGCCGGCCTCGGTGTAGATCTCGGCCAGTTTCAGGGTGGTCAGCGAGGTGACTTCGCTTGGCTTGAAGATCATCGCGTTACCGGCGGCCAGGGCCGGGGCGGATTTCCACAGGGCGATCTGGATCGGGTAGTTCCACGCGCCGATACCGGCGACCACGCCCAGGGGCTCGCGACGGGTGTAGATGAAGGAAGTGGTGCGTAGCGGAACCTGCTCGCCTTCGATGGCGGGCACGAGGCCGGCATAGTATTCCAGCACGTCGGCGCCGGTGACGATGTCGACGTATTTGGTTTCGGAGAACGATTTGCCGGTGTCCAGGGTTTCCAGGGCGGCCAGCTCATCGTTGCGCTCGCGCAGGATGTCCACGGCGCGGCGCAGGATGCGCGAGCGTTGCATGGCGGTCATGGCGGCCCAGACTTTCTGGCCTTTTTCGGCGCTGGCCACGGCACGCTCGACGTCCTCGAACGTTGCGCGCTGCACCAAGGCGAGCACTTCACCGTTGGCCGGGTTGATGGCTTCGAAGGTGGCGTCGCCGCTGGCATCGCTGTACGCGCCATCGATGTAGAGTTTTTGCAGTTCGAAACGGGCCATAAAGTCCTCGCAAGTGCATAAGTGGTTGGCTGAGCACCGAGCGTGTCGTTCATAGCTGACTACGCGCTGCGGTGGCGGTTCAGGTGGCGAGCGATTCTGTGTGCTCTGGCATTCCTGACTTGGCCAGTTGGAAATCCATGTATTCGTAAGCGATCTGGTGTGCCTGGGCGGTATCGAATGCGTCTCCCGACAGTGCCCCGCGCAGCCACAAACCGTCAATCAGCGCGGCCAGGCCCCGTGCCGCGCTGCGCGCCTGGTCAACAGGCAACACGCGGCGGAACTGGCAACACAGGTTGGAATACAGACGGTGATCGTTGATCCGCTGCAACCTGTGCAATGACGGGTGATGCATGCTGGTGGCCCAGAAGGCCAACCAGGTTTTCATCGCCGGACCGTTGACCTGGCTGGCGTCGAAGTTGCCTTCGATGATCACCTTCAGGTGAGCTCGCGGGCTCGAATCCGTCAGCGCTTGGCGACGCGCGGTGACGTTCTCGCTCAGGACACTCATCAGGTACTGGGCCGTCGCCGCGATCAGGCCATTCTTGTCCTGAAAGTAGTGACTGATGATGCCGTTCGAAACACCGGCCAAACGGGCGATCAGCGCAATGCTGGCGTCCCCCATTCCGACCTGATCGACCGCCTGCAAGGTGGCTTCGATCAATTGCTGGCGGCGGATGGGTTGCATACCGACCTTGGGCATCTGCAAATCTCCTTGGGCCATCGGGCGGACGAGTTCGGTCCGCCTTCATGAGGGCCAGTCTATTTTGTTTTGATTGAACGTTCAATCAACAAAGAATAAGCTCTGCGACAATTCGTCGCGATTTACCGAAATTTCCTACGCGTAAATGGCGCGGAAGCGAGACATCAAGGACCCAAGACCCGCGCATGACGGGGGCGAGGGCTCCAAGGGTGTCTTTATAACACCCGCCGGTCGGCTGCCCACTCACCGATTGGTCGGGTATCGCGTTGCCTTGTCCTTCTCTCGCACTGCCTGGAGCATCCGTGCAATGAGTTCTGCCTTGCTAATAAAGACCCCACCGCAAAAGGTGACGGTCAACGGTTGGGTGTTCTACACCTCCACCGCGCTGATCCTGCTGCTCACCGCCATATTGATCATTGCGCCACAAGAGGCCGGCCGGTTGCTTGGCATTGCCCAGGCGTGGCTGTCCCGCAGCTTTGGCTGGTACTACATGGTGGTGATCGCCGCCTACCTGGTGTTCGTGGTGGGCCTGGCGCTTTCCTCCTACGGCAAGCTCAAGCTGGGCAGCAAGCACGACACGCCGGACTTCAGCTACGGCGCCTGGGCCGGGATGCTGTTTTCGTCGGGCATTGGCATTTCCTTGTTGTACTTTGGTGCGTCCGAGCCGCTGGATCATTTCTTCAACCCGCCCGAAGGCGTGGCCGGCAGCCAGATGGCCGCGCGCCAGGCCGTGCAGTTGACGTTCTTACACTGGGGCCTGCATGGCTGGGCGATCTATGCCTTGGTGGGCCTGGCCGTGGCGTATTTCGCCTACCGGCACAACCAACCGCTGGCGCTGCGCTCGGCCTTGTATCCATTGGTGGGCGAGCGCTGGGTCAAGGGCGCGGCGGGTCATGCCGTAGACGGTTTCGGCATGTTCGTCACGTTGCTGGGGCTGGTGACCAACCTGGGGATCGGTTCGCTGCAAGTCGCGTCCGGGCTGGAAAACCTGTTCGGCATCGAGCACAGCAACACCAACCTGCTGATCGTGATCATTGTGATGAGCACCGTGGCGACCATCGCCGCTGTCTCGGGCGTGGAAAACGGCATTCGCCGACTCTCGAACCTGAACATCGTGTTGTTCAGCGGCTTGCTGATCTTCGTGTTGTTGTTCGGTCCGACCCTGCACCTGCTCAACGGTTTCGTGCAGAACGTCGGTGACTACCTCAACGGCGTGATTCTCAAGACGTTCGACCTGTATGTGTATGTCGACGACAGCGCCAAGTCCGACCGCTGGCTGGGTCTGTGGACCCTGTTCTACTGGGCCTGGTGGATTTCCTGGGCGCCTTTCGTCGGCATGTTCATCGCGCGGATTTCCCGTGGGCGTACCGTGCGCGAACTGGTGGCGGGCGTGTTGCTGATTCCCCTGGGCTTTACATTGGCGTGGCTGTCGATCTTCGGTAACTCGGCCCTGGACCTGGTGATGAATCAAGGGGCGGTGGAACTGGGCAAGACGGCGCTGACGCAGCCGTCCATGTCGATCTATCAGTTGCTGGAGTTTTACCCGGCCTCGAAAGTCGTGATCGGCGTGTCGATCTTCGTCGGTTTCGTGTTGTTCCTGACCCCGGCCGACTCCGGCGCGGTGATGATGGCGAACCTTTCGTGCAAGGGCGGCAGTGTCGATGAGGATGCACCGCACTGGTTGCGGATTTTCTGGTCGGTGGTGATCACACTGGTGACCGTTGGCCTGTTGTTCGCCGGTAACTTCGAGGCGATGCAGACCATGGTGGTGCTGGCTGGGCTGCCGTTCTCGGTGGTGCTGGTGGTCTTCATGTTCGGGCTGCACAAGGCCATGCGCCAGGATGTGCAGGCTGAGCAGGAGCGGGCGGAGTTGGCGGCGCTGGGTCGGGTCTTTAGCTGACCCGTTCGATAGTTGTGAACACTGTTGTAGCGAGGGGATTTATCCCCGCTGGAGTGCGCAGCGCTCCCAAAGCCATTGGGGCTGCTGCGCAACCCAGCGGGGATAAATCCCCTCGCCACAAGAGCATTCCAATTCTTGTTTCTGCACAGACAAAAACGCCGCGATCATCTCGCGGCGTTTTTGTCTGCGTGGGGCTTAGCCCAGGTTCTTGCCGAGCAGCGCGTGGTACAGCTCGCTGTCACCGAGGATGCCGACGACTTTCTGGTTGTCATGCAGCACCAGCTTGTTGCCGGTCTGGTAGCGGATCTGCAAGGCATCGCGCATGCCGATGTTCGAATCCACCAGTGTCGGGCGGCGGCCCAGGCCTTCGACGGCTTGGCCCGGCGCCCAGTTCTGCAAGTCCAGCGCGGCGCCGTTCTGCCGGGCGCCCTTGATGGTATTGCCTTCGGCCAGGTCGAGCCAGGAGTCACCGCCCGGGTCCAGGCATACCGAACCGTTGATGCGCTTGCAGTTGTCCAGGGTGCGCATCAGGCTGCGACCGCAGAGCACGTTGAGCGGGTTGGTATGGGCGACGAATGTACGCACGTAATCGTCCGCCGGGTTGAGCACAATCTCTTCTGGCTTGCTGTACTGGATGATCCGGCCGTCTTTCATGATCGCGATACGGCTGCCCAGCTTCAGGGCTTCGTCGAGGTCGTGGCTGACGAACACGATGGTCTTGCTCAGCTTGCGCTGCAGCTCCAGCAGTTCGTCCTGCAGACCTTGGCGGATCAGCGGGTCGAGGGCCGAGAACGGTTCGTCCATCAACAGGATATCGGCGTCCATCGCCAGGGCGCGGGCCAGGCCGACCCGTTGCTGCATGCCGCCGGACAATTCGTCAGGCTTCTTGTTGCGCCACTGGGTCAGGCCCACCAGCTCAAGCTTCTCATCCACCAGCTTCTTGCGTTCCTTCTCCGGTCGGCCCTGCATTTCCAGGCCGAAGCTGATGTTCTCGCGCACCGTCAGCCAAGGCATCAGGGCGAATTTCTGGAACACCATGGCGATGCGTTTGGTGCGCATCATCTTCAGTTCGGCGGGGGTGCAGGAGGCGATGTCGATCTGCCGGCCTTCGTGCTCGACGAACAATTTGCCGCGACTCACCGTGTTCAAGCCGTTGATGCAACGCAGCAGGCTGGATTTGCCGGAACCGGACAGGCCCATCAGCACACAGATCTCGCCTTTTTCGATGTCGAGGCTGGCCTTTTCCACACCGACGATCTGCCCGGTCTTCTTCAGGATTTCGTTGCGGGTCATGCCCTTGTCGAGCAGCTTGAGGGCTTCGCGTGGATCTTTGGCAAAGATCACGTCGACCTCTTCGAAGCGGATTATGCTCATGCGTCACCCCCTACTTTGGCGTCGGGTTGTTTGCAGATTCGGTCGAGCATGATCGCCAGCAATACGATCGCCAGGCCGGCTTCGAAGCCCAGGGCGATATCAGCGGTGTTCAGTGCGTTGACCACAGGTTTGCCCAGGCCGTCGGCGCCCACCAGTGCCGCGATTACCACCATCGACAACGACAGCATGATGCACTGGGTGATACCGGCCGCGATGCTTGGCATTGCGTGGGGCAGTTCGATGCGCGACAGCAGTTGGCGACGGGAGCAGCCGAAGGCTTTGCCGGCGTCCATCAGTTCTTCCGGAACGTCGCGGATGCCCAGGTAGGTCAGGCGGATGGGGGCGGCAATCGCGAACACCACCGTGGAGATCAAGCCTGGGACCACACCCAGACCGAAGAGAGTCAGGGTAGGAATGAGGTAGACGAAGGTCGGTACGGTCTGCATCAGATCGAGTACGGGACGCATCAGGGTGTAGAACATCGGCTTGTGCGCGGCAACAATGCCCAGCGGCACGCCGATCAGCACGCAGACCAGGGTCGCGAACAGCACCTGGGCGAGGGTTTCCATGGTCTCTTGCCAGTAACCCAGGTTGAGGATCAGCAAGAAGGACGCGATGACGAAAACGGTCAGGCCCCATTTGCGCTGGATGAAGTGCGCCAGTAGCGCAATGAGGCCGATCAGGGCCAGGGGGTTGAACCAGGTCAGCGCAAACGTCACGCCGTGAATCATCGTTTCCAGGAACAGCGCGATTGCGTCGAAAGTGTTGGCGCCGTTTTGCGTCAACCATTCGACAAAGCCCGCGATGTACTGGCCCAAGGGTATTTTCTGATCAATAAGCATGGTAGTGAACGTCCGCATGCAAGGAATAAACAGCCCGGGCGAGCGAACCCGCCCGGCATAAACAAGTTACAGACCGAGCTTGCCTTTCACGGCCTCCAGGCCAGGTTTACCGTCAATGGTGGTGACGCCAGCGAGCCAGGTATCGAGCACCTGTGGATTTTTCTTCAGCCAGGCCTTGGCGGCGGCCTCGGGTTTCATCTTGTCGTCGAGCACGTTGCCCATCAGCGTGCTTTCCATGTCGACGGTGAACTCCAGGTTTTTCAACAGCTGGCCAACGTTGCTGCATTCCTGGCTGTAGCCTTTGCGGGTGTTGGTCGCCACGGTAGCGGCACCGAAGTCGGGGCCGAAGAAGTCGTCGCCGCCGGTCAGGTACTGGATTTTGAAGCGGGTATTCATCGGATGCGGCGCCCAGCCGAGGAACACCACGTCGGTCCCGCGCTTGGAGGCGCGATCGACCTGGGAGAGCATGCCGGCCTCACTGGACTCGACGACCTTGAAGCCCGCGTCCTTCAGACCGAAGGCGTTCTTCTCGATCATGCTCTGGATCAGGCGGTTGCCGTCGTTGCCCGGTTCGATCCCGTAGATCTTGCCGTCGAGCTCTTTCTTGAATTTAGGGATGTCGGCGAAATCGTGCAGGCCTTTGTCATACAGGGCCTGGGGAACGGCGAGGGTGTATTTGGCACCCTTGAGGTTGGTGCGCACGGTTTCCACGGTGCCGGCTTCGCGATAGGCCTTGATGTCGTTTTCCATGGTCGGCATCCAGTTGCCGAGGAACACGTCCATGTTCTTGCCATCGGCCAGGGACTTGTAGGTCACCGGCACCGAAATCATCGTGGTCTTGGTCTTGTAGCCGAGGGCATCGAGCACCACGCTGGTGGTGGCGGTGGTTACGGTGATGTCGGTCCAGCCGACATCGGAGAAGTTGACGGTGCTGCATTGAGCGGGCTCTGCAGCGTTGGCCAGCATTGGAAGACTCAGCATGGCGGCCAACAACAACGGCTTGGAACCTTTCATGGGTGGACTCCTGGTGTTTTATTGGCAGTGTCCGGTCGGGACAACCGCGCTTTTTTGCTTTTTTTAAGTTGCGGTTGGTGGCGCGTGAGCACGCTTTGTGACACGCGGCCTTGCAAACGAGCCGTAACCGATCATGTACCAGTGCAAATCCGACGCCTACAGGGTGAGTCGTATCCAGTACAGGGAGGGTCGCATCCAGTGTTGGTGACGTCGTTTACAGATTTTTTCGGCCCTCGGCTGGCTTCTGACACGCAAAAAAACGTCGTAAAACCGGGGCGACAAGGACGCGGCGCTGGTGGGCATGATTGCGTCGGTGTCAGACGTCGAAAGCCCATTCAAAAGCCGGATGATGCGGCCATCCCGGCGTTGAGCGTAGCAGCTCCGCCACCGGGCGCTCCTGCGCCCGGATGTGACCGTTCTGGAGATTCAAGGCAATGGCAATCAGCGTATTCGACCTGTTCAAGATTGGTATCGGCCCATCCAGTTCCCACACCGTGGGGCCGATGCGCGCCGCGGCGCTGTTTCTTGAAGCGTTGCGCGCGAAGTCGCTGCTGCACGAGGTGCGCCGGGTCGAGGTGCAGCTGTTCGGTTCGTTGTCGGCCACCGGCATTGGCCACGGCAGCGATACCGCCACGATCATGGGGTTGATGGGTGAATGGCCCGACTCGATCGACCCGTCGCAGATCGGCACGCGCATCGAGCTGCTGCGCGAGACCGAGACCCTGTTGCTCGATGGTCGCCTGCCGGTGCCTTTCGTCTGGTCCCGGGACATGCGCCTGCTCGACGAAAACCTGCCGTTCCACCCCAACGCGATGACGCTGGTGGCCGAGGGCGACAACGGCGAGCTGCACCGCGACACCTACTATTCGGTCGGCGGCGGATTCGTCGTCGACCAGGCCCAGGCCTCCAGCGGCGTGATGGACCTGGACACCACCGAGTTGCCCTACGACTTTTCCAGCGCCGAAGAACTGCTCGGGTTGTGCCGCACGCACAATTTGCGGGTGGCTGAACTGATGATGGCCAACGAGAAGGTCTGGCGGTCGGAAGAGGAGATTCGCAGCGGCCTGATGAAACTCTGGCGGGCCATGCAGAGCTGCGTGGAGCAGGGCCTCAAGCATGAAGGCATCTTGCCGGGCGGCTTGAATGTACGTCGGCGGGCGGCCAAATTGCACCGCAGCCTGCAAGAATTGAACAAACCAAACGTGATCGGCTCGACCCTGAGCGCCATGGAGTGGGTCAACCTGTTCGCCCTGGCAGTCAACGAGGAAAACGCCGCCGGTGGGCGCATGGTCACGGCGCCGACCAATGGCGCGGCGGGAATCATTCCGGCGGTGCTGCATTACTTCATGAAGTTCAGCGAGGCGGTCACCGACGCCAACGTCGTGGATTATTTCCTCGGCGCGGCGGCGGTTGGGATCCTGTGCAAGAAAAACGCCTCGATCTCGGGCGCCGAAGTGGGCTGCCAGGGTGAGGTCGGCTCGGCCTGCGCCATGGCGGCGGCGGGCCTGGCGGAAATCCTCGGGGCCTCGCCGGAGCAACTGTGCAACGCGGCGGAAATCGGCCTGGAACACAACCTCGGCCTGACCTGCGATCCGGTGGGCGGCCTGGTCCAGGTGCCGTGCATCGAGCGCAACGCGATCGCTGCGGTGAAAGCCATCAACGCAGCACAAATGGCCTTGCGCGGTGACGGCCAGCATTTCATTTCCCTGGACCGAGTGATCCGCACCATGCGCGATACCGGCGCCGACATGCACGACAAATATAAAGAGACATCGCGGGGCGGGCTGGCGGTCAGTGCGGTGGAGTGTTGATTCGAAATCTCCACCGGACTCTGTGGCGAGGGAGCTTGCTCCCGCTGGGGCGCGAAGCGCCCCCGAGGCGACGTCATGATCTCCCAAGAATAGTTCGCAAGCCGAATTTGCGACCGCTTCGCGGTCGAGCGGGAGCAAGCTTCCTCGCCACCGATGAATGTAAAAACCGCTCGTAAAATGAACACCCGCTCGCAAATGCGCCACCTTTTAGCGCGTCGCAAACAGATAAGGCGTGACTTGTCGGTCACGACCTCGGACGCCGCGCTACCGTCCGTCCCCGCGCTTGCGGTGACAACCATCGCGCAAACGGCGCAGCCCAGTTACCACAAGTGCTACCGATCTGCTCACAGCCCGCTGTGGTAGGCGCCTGCGGCCCTTGATGGCACTTATAACCCAGCCTCGACAGGCCCCTTATATAGACAGGCCGGCATGTCGTTTTCAGGAGTTATTGAACGCGTATTCAAATTTAGGCATGGCAATTGCTCTATCCCGATAAAGCCCCGTCTCACGCAAGAGAACGGTGGGCAATAACAAGAGCCTCCGCCTGAGGCCATCACCCGCTTTGTGTGAGGAGATACCGCGATGACGACGTCCAACTCCGGGGCCCAACCCCAGAACCGTGCGCCTCAATCCATCGGCTTTCTGCTGCTGGACAATTTCACGCTGATTTCCCTGGCGTCCGCGGTGGAACCGCTACGCATGGCCAACCAACTGTCCGGTCGCGAGCTGTATCGCTGGACTACCCTGACCGTCGATGGCGGCCAGGTCTGGGCCAGTGACGGTTTGCAGATCACGCCGGACGCCTCCATGCACAAGGCGCCGTCCCTGGACACCGTCATCGTCTGCGGCGGCATCGGCATTCAACGCACGGTTACCCGCGAACATGTCTCATGGCTGCAAGGCCAGGCCCGTCAGTCCCGTCGCCTTGGCGCGGTCTGCACCGGCAGTTGGGCCCTGGCCTGCGCCGGCCTGCTGGACGGTTTCGATTGCAGCGTGCACTGGGAATGCCTGGCGGCGATGCAGGAAGCCTTTCCACGGGTGTCGATGAGCACGCGCCTGTTCACCCTCGACCGCAACCGTTTCACCAGCTCCGGTGGCACCGCGCCGCTGGACATGATGCTGCACCTGATCAGTCGCGATCACGGTCGCGAGCTGTCGGCGGCAATCTCCGAAATGTTTGTCTACGAGCGTATTCGCAACGAGCAGGACCATCAGCGCGTGCCGCTCAAGCACATGCTTGGTACCAACCAGCCGAAGCTGCAGGAAATCGTCGCGCTGATGGAGGCCAACCTCGAAGAGCCGATCGACCTGGACGAACTGGCGGTGTACGTCGCCGTGTCCCGGCGCCAGCTGGAGCGCCTGTTCCAGAAGTACCTGCATTGCTCGCCGTCGCGCTATTACCTCAAGCTGCGACTGATTCGGGCGCGACAACTGCTCAAGCAGACACCGATGTCGATCATCGAAGTGGCCTCGGTGTGCGGCTTCGTCTCCACCCCGCACTTCTCCAAGTGCTACCGCGAGTACTTCGGCATTCCGCCACGGGATGAGCGCGTCGGTTCCAACACCACGCAACAGGTGGCAATGATGCCGCTGCCGCAGGCGCTGGTGCTGTCGCCGCTGTCCGGCCCGCTGTCGGCGCTGAGCCAGGCGCGCAACGAGTCGACGTTTGCCAGCGTGAGGCTGTAAGACCTCAGCACCTTCATCGCGAGCAAGCTCGCTCCCACAGATTTTGTGTCGTTCACGAATCCTGTGGGAGCGAGCTTGCTCGCGATTGGTTTTCTCAGGCGCTATGGTTCTGCTGGTATTGCGTCAACGCTGGCAGCAGTTGCTTGTCGATCGCCTGGCGCACGGCCGGAAGGATGGTCGCGCTGCTGGTATACATCTCCTTGACCATCCGCCGCAGTTCATTGGCGCGAGCCCTATCCAAACCGCGCACGGCACACTCACAGGCCTGCTCGGCCGTCGAGCCGCTGGGAATCTGCAACCCCAGGGCCTTGAGATGGCCCAACAGGTCTTCCTGGTCGATCAAATCGGCGTACATCATGACGCTTTTCCTTGTTCAGGGATTGGGGTCGTGTCTCGATTCTGGTAGCCACCCGAAGCGGCGGCAAGGGCAAATCGTCGTTCTGTCATGAATGACTATGAACGCGTCGTTTTCGGCTAACTCGCCGGGTCCTGGACTGGGCACACTGGCCCCAAGCTGAATCACGATGGTTTGGTCACCCTCGCGCAACAGCTCCTCCAGTAACGCTCCTGCCCCGATCCTGTCACGGCTTGATCGGGGATTTTTTTTGCCTGTGAAAATCAGGGCGTGATGGGTTGTTTGACAGGGCGCTATCGCGAGCAAGCTCGCTCCCACAGGGGTTCTGTGTCGTTCACAAAATCTAATGTGGGAGCGAGCTTGCTCGCGATGAACGATGACGCGGTTTACCTTTGCAACACCAGAATCCGCGACAACAACTCATCCCGATCCACATAACACCCCTGGAAATGCCGCGCCCCGGTCGCCGGGTCGAAGGCGTTGCGCGCGTGGAGGGTGCGGCGGTTGTCGAAGCACCACAGTTGCCCGGGTTCGAGCCGCTGCATCAGGCGAAAGCGTGGTTCGCGGGTCAGCGCGATGAAGCGGCGGTAGGCGCGATAGAGCCTGGGCATCTGCTCGACCGAGGTGTCGAACGGCCCGCGCAGGAAGTTCGCCATGCGGATCTCCGAGACCTGTCCCAGTGTGTCCAGCGCGATGATCGGTGCCAGGCAGCGGTAGTCGCTGTGGCGGTCCTTGTTGCGGAACTCCACCGGGATCTGGCACAGCGTGTCGAAGGCTTCGGGATCTTCCTGGCGCAGCGCTTCGGCAATGGCGAAGCCGTCGACGAAAATACTTTCGCCACCCACGGCGTCATTCACCAGGCAATGCAGGAATTGCAGGCCCGGCTGCAACTCTCGTGTCGGCAGGTCGCTGTGCAATGGCAGGTTGAAAGCGGTGTAGGCGTTGCTGTCGGCGTCGGCCTTGGATTGCACGTTGAACAGCACACCGAAATTGCTCTCGCGAATGAAGGAAATGCGTTGGGCGATCTGTTTCAGCGAGCCGGGTTCGGTGGGCACGCCTCGTACCTGGGTCAGGCCGATGTCGCGTACCGCCAGCAGCCATTGCAGCAGCGCGCCGGTGTCCTCCATCAGTGCCTGGTAGTCGAACACCGGCAGTTGCAAGTCGTGCTGCCAGAGGTGTCGTTGCGGCTTGCTCGCCAGGCGCTCGGCCCTGGATTGCTCGTCATAGGCGTGGGCGCGCAGCCAGCCCGGGTCGAATTGGCTCTGGTGGCCGTCCTGCCAGGCCACGCACAGGCGCCCTTGATCATCGACGCGGATTTCACCGGGCGCCAAGTCTTCGGGCACATCGACGATTTCCAGGACTTGCTCACGGGTGACGCTGTAGACGCATTGCTGACAAGGGCAGTTGTCACGCAGCCACTGGAGATGAAAGGGGCTGAGGCGACCATCGGCCCAAGTGACGTGAACCCGATCGGCCAACGGTGTCGCAGCGGTCAATGCGTGGACCAGAGGATAGCTGCGGAAGTCGGCAATTGCGGCGGCGGTGTGCATGGCGATCTCCTCGGGATTTTATCGGGCGGGGGGCAGCGCGATGACTCGACCGATATAGGCCGGCGTCGGCAAATCGGATTGGCTGTCGAGCAGGGCTTTGATTGTGCCCAGGGTCTGTTCGGTGAACGGCGCGGAGCGTGGCCCAGCCAGATCGACGTGAAGCAGCATCTGCTCGTTGCCGGCCAACTCTTTGTCGCCGCCCGCCAGGTGCAGGCTGTGATAGAGATGCAGGCGCTTGGCGTCGTGGCCAATGATGTGCGTGTGCACCTCGACATCGGCGCCGAGCTTCACTTCGTGCAGGTAGTTCAGGTGCAGCTCAAGGGTGAACAGGGAATGGCCGCTGGCTTCGCGACTTTGGCTGTCCAGGCCGAGGCGGTCCATCAGCGCGTCGGTGGCATAGCTGAAGATCAGCAAGTAGAACGCGTCGCGCAAATGGCCGTTGTAGTCGACCCATTCGGGGATAATTCGGGTTTGGTAGGTGGTGAGGGTGGGCATGACTCTGGTTCCGACAGTTGTGGTGACTGGGAGGCCGCTATCGCGAGCAAGCTCGCTCCCACAGGTTTCGTGAACGACACAGCACCAATGTGGGAGCGAGCTTGCTCGCGATGGGGCCAGACTTGCTGGCCCAAAAAACCAAGGTTTACTCGGCGAAGGCCATACCATGCTTTTCCTTGGTGGTCTTCACCGCCTCCAGCACCGCCATCAGGCAATCATCACGATAGCGCTCCAGCGCCGAAATGCTGTGCTGCCCCAATTGCTCGTTCGTCCCGTCCACCACGTCGTCGATCAGTTTTTCGGTCAGCTCCGGTGCCGGCAGGTAGGTCCAGGGCAGTTGCAGCGCCGGGCCGAACTGGGCCATGAAATGGCGCATCCCTGCGTCGCCGCCGGCCAGGGTGTAGGTCAGGAACGTGCCCATGAACGACCAGCGCAACCCGGCGCCAAAACGGATGGCGTCGTCGATTTCACCCGTGGTTGCCACGCCGTCATTGACCAGGTGCAGCGCCTCGCGCCAGAGCGCTTCGAGCAGACGGTCGGCGATGAAACCAGGCACTTCCTTGCGCACGTGCAGCGGCCGCATGCCGAGGGACTCATAGACTTGCATCGCTGCTTGAACGGCTTCGGGCGCAGTGTTTTTGCCGCCAACCACTTCCACCAGTGGCAACAGGTAGACCGGGTTGAACGGGTGCCCGACCACGCAGCGTTCCGGATGGGTCGAGCTTTCATAGAATTCACTCGGCAGCAGCCCCGAGGTGCTCGAGCCGATCAATGCGTTCGGCTTGGCGGCGGCGCTGATCTGGCTGTGTAGCTGGAGTTTGAGCTCCAGGCGCTCGGGGGCGCTTTCCTGGATGAAATCGGCGTCGCGCACGCATTCTTCGATGGTCGCGACAAAGCGCAGCCGATCCTGGGAGGCGCCAGGGGCCAGGCCTTGTTTCTCCAGGGCGCCCCAGGCATTGGCGACGCGTTTGCGCAGCGCGGCTTCCGCGCCGGGCGCAGGGTCCCAGGCGACCACGTCGAGGCCATGGGCGAGGGCGCGGCTGACCCAGCCGCTGCCGATGACGCCGCTGCCCAGGGCGGCGAAGGTCTTGATGTCGGTGATGAAGCGCATGGTGGTTTCCTGAAAAGAGTGAAGATCACCTGTGGGAGCGAGCTTGCTCGCGATGGCGACGGCGCATCTGACGCATCTGACGCATCTTTGAAGGCCGGACTATCGTTATCGCGAGCAAGCTCGCTCCCACAGGGGGACGGTGGAGATTCGGCTCAGCCGCGCTGGACCAGGCCCATTTTCTTGCGACCTTCAGCTGGGGTGAGCACGCGGGCGCCAAGGCGGCTGAGGATTTCGCCGGCGCGCTCCACCAGTTGGCCGTTGGTGGCGAGCACGCCTTTGTCCAGCCAGAGGTTGTCTTCCAGCCCGACCCGGACGTTGCCCCCCAGCAGCACCGCCTGGGCCGCCATCGGCATTTGCATGCGACCGATGCCGAAGCCGGCCCACACCGCGTCCGCGGGCAGGTTGTCGACCATGGCTTTCATGGTGGTGGTGTCGGCCGGTGCGCCCCATGGGATACCCAGGCAGAGTTGGAACAGCGGGTTGTCCAGCAGGCCTTCCTTGATCAACTGCTTGGCGAACCACAGGTGCCCGGTGTCGAAGATTTCCAGCTCGGCCTTCACGCCCAACTCAGTGATGCGCTTGGCCCCGGCGCGCAATTGCGCCGGGGTGGAGACGTAAATGGTGTCGCCGTCGCCGAAGTTCAGGGTGCCGCAATCCAACGTGCAGATTTCCGGCAGCAATTCTTCGACGTGGGCCAGGCGGGTCAGCGGCCCCACAAGGTCGGTGTTGGGGCCAAACTCCATTGGGTTTTCGCCACCACCGATTTCCAGGTCGCCGCCCATGCCGGCGGTGAGGTTGACGATGATGTCCACGTCCGCCTCACGGATGCGCTCCATCACTTCGCGGTACAACGCCACGTCGCGGCTGAACTTGCCGGTCTGCGGGTCGCGGACGTGGCAGTGGACCACCGTGGCCCCGGCCTTTGCCGCCTCGACGGCAGCCGCCGCGATCTGTTTCGGGGTGACCGGCACGTGGGGGCTCTTGGCGGTCGTGTCGCCAGCACCGGTAAGTGCGCAGGTGATGATGACGTCGTGGTTCATGGTGCGGATTCCTTCAGGCGTGGTGGGTCACCGCGCAGCCGATTGATGCTGCGCAGATGGATAGCGTTGGGTCAGTTGCTGGTGAGTTTCAGGTTGTCGGCGGCGGGCTTGCCGTCGAAGGTGGTCACGCCTTCGAGCCAGCGCTGCTTGTCCTGCGGATGATCCTTGAGCCACTGCCGGGCCGATTCGAGTGGATCCTTGTGATCGAGCAGCGGCTGCATCATCCGGCTCTCGTCTTCGGCGGTGAAGGTCAGGTTGCTCAGCAGGCGACTGACGTTCGGGCACTGCTCGGCGTAGTTCGGCGCGGTGACGGTCCAGACAGTGGCCATGCCTTCGTTCGGGCCGAGGGCGTCTTCGCTGCCCGTGAGGTAGGTCATCTGCACGTTGACGTTCATCGGGTGCGGCGCCCAGCCGAAGAACACCACGGCTTCCTTGCGCCGCACGGCGCGGTCCACGGCGGCGAGCATGCCGGCCTCGCTGGACTCCACCAACTGGAACTTGCCCAGGCCGAACTGGTTCTTGGCGATCATCGCCTTGATCTGGGTGTTGGCGCCGGAGCCGGGCTCGATGCCATAGATCTTGCCGCCCAGCTCCTTCTCGAACTTGGCGATGTCGGCGAAGGTCTTCAGGCCCTTGTCGGCCAGGTACGTCGGTACCGCCAGGGTGGCGCGGGCGTCCTGGAGGCTGGGCTGCTCCAGCACCTTGACCTGCTTGGCCTCGACGAACGGCGTGATGGTCTGGGTCATCAACGGGTTCCAATAGCCCAGGAACAAATCCAGGCGCTGGTCGCGAATGCCGGCGAAGATGATTTGCTGGGACGCGCTGGTCTGTTTGGTCTTGTAGCCGAGGCCGTCGAGCATCACTTGGGTCAGGGCGCTGGTGGCGATGACGTCGGTCCAGTTGACCACGCCCAGGCGCACGTCCCGGCAGGCGGCGGGTTCGGCCGCCTGGGTAGCCGAGGTCAGGAAAGCGGTACCGGTGAGTGCAAGAACGCAGGAGCTGATCAGTCTTTTCATGTCGGGTTCCTCGGCAGCTTGTTGTTATGGGTTCCGGCATCTGCGCGCCGGTGATGCCAAAGTACGCAGCCGTGGC
The DNA here is from genome assembly GCF_016756915.1 of Pseudomonas sp. HB05. Lineage (NCBI taxonomy): Bacteria > Pseudomonadati > Pseudomonadota > Gammaproteobacteria > Pseudomonadales > Pseudomonadaceae > Pseudomonas > Pseudomonas sp. HB05. Next base: position 18,954 of record NZ_JAESPG010000027.1, on the reverse strand, counting down.
TTGTTCAAAACGCACAGCGGCGACGTGGTCTTGCACTACAGCGACTCTTGCACTTGAACACCCCTTCCAACTGGCGTATCAAAGTCCGCACGCTGCCCGCCAACCGAGTGCGTTCCATGTCCCAGGATTTCTATTTCTTGTTGATGCCGGGTTTCTCGGCCATCGGTTTCATTTCGGCCATCGAGCCGCTACGGGTCGCCAATCGCTTCCGTGGCGAGCTGTATCGCTGGCATGTGTTGAGCGCCGATGGCGGGGCGGTGTTGGCGAGCAACGGCATGTCGGTCAACGCCGATGCGGCGCTGGAGCCGCTGAAAAAAGGCGCGACGTTATGGGTGGTGGCTGGGTTCGAGCCGTTGAAATTCGTCACTCCGGTGTTGGAGCGCTGGCTGCACCGACTGGACAATGACGGCGTTATCCTGGGCGGGATCGATACCGGCAGCGTCGTCCTCGCGGATGCGGAATTACTGGACGGGCATCGCGTCACCTTGCATTGGGAAGCGATCGAGGCGTTCAAGGAATCCTATCCACAGCTCAGCGTGACCCAGGAACTCTTCGAGATCGACCGCCGCCGCATTACCTGCGCCGGCGGCACCGCATCCATCGACCTGATGCTCGACCTCATCGGCCAGGCCCACGGTTCGGAATTGGCGATCCAGGTCAGCGAACAATTCGTGCTCGGTCGCATTCGTCCGCGCAAAGATCACCAGCGCATGGAAATCGCCAACCGCTATGGCATTCGCAACAAGAAACTGGTGCATGTGATTGGCGAGATGGAAGCCCACAGCGAGCCACCCCTGACGACCTTGGCGCTGGCCGAATCGATCAATGTCACCCGCCGGCAGCTCGAACGCCTGTTCCGCCTGCACCTGAACGACACCCCCAGCGGCTTCTACCTGCGCCTGCGCCTGGAAAAGGCCCGGCAACTGCTGCGCCAGACCGACATGAGTGTGCTGGAAGTGAGCATTGCCTGCGGCTTTGAGTCACCGTCGTACTTCACCCGCAGCTACCGGGCTCGGTTTGCCCGGTGTCCGAGGGAGGATCGACGACGGCAGGGGGACGAGCGGGAGGTGGTTTGACGGGCTTATATCCGATCGGCGTGTTTGGCGCTGGAGGACAAGGCTTTACTGATTGGTCGAAGGGGTATCGCAAGCAATAGTGAGCCTGGAAAATTTCCCGTGGCGAGGGAGCTTGCTCCCGCTTGGGGCGCAGCCGCCCTGAAACCGGATACCGCAGTGCAGCAGGTGAACCCTGCAGGCCAGTTTTACGACTGCTGCGCAGCCGAGCGGGAGCAAGCTCCCTCGCCACAGGTACGGTGTTTGTCTTAGGAGATTATTTCTTCATCAGCGCCGAGCAGGCTGCTTTATAGGCCTCGTGCTGATATTTGTTCAGCGTCGCCGGCAGGGCGAAATCATGTTTCTTGCTCTGGGCGTTGATGGTCTGTGGCGACAGCAGCGTCACCTCGCAACCTTCCAGCAACTGGAACACCCCTTCGATCTTGAACGTGGTCGGCCCACCGGCGAACTCGCCTTTCTTGCTGCGCTTCTTGATGGCGATGCGCTCGATGCCATTGTCCGTCACGAACGCCCGTACCTGGGCGGCGAAGGCCTTGACGTTCGCGGCTTGATCGTCATCGTCCAGAGCGATCTTCTTGATGTTCAATGCGACGTGGCTCAACGCCTGCTGGTCCAGCGAGGCAACGGCGATGATCGCTTCGCTGCCTTTGATTTCGATGCCGCACGTTTTCATGTGAATTCCTTTGCTGGATGGAGGCGCGCAGCTCTTATAGCTCCAACTGTTCAGCATGGATGCCAAAGGCCGCAGCGATTTTTTCGCGGGTGGTTCGGCGAGGCTTGGAGACGGATTCTTGCTGGGCAAACGCCGGCTGAGAAATCCCCAGGCGCCTGGCGACTTCGTCCTGAGTCAGGTTCAAATGTTCACGCCAGGCGCGTATTGGCGTGGCACCGTCGACGATACGGCTGACAACCTCATGCGGGATCAGGTCGGGCTCCAGCTTTTGCGCAACGTACTGCGCATACGGAATGACCACGAATGCCGGATTTCCGTCTGCGTCGTTGATGATCTGGATGTCAGTAGGTACGTTCATCGCGTTTCTTGACCTCTTGAATGCTGACGACCTTGATCGCCCCGTCCCAATCGAACATGACTCGATAGTTACCAACCCTTAGACGGTAAGCGTATTCATGGCCGACAAGCGCTTTTACGTTTACCACCTCAGGCATCTGGGCGAGTGCCGACACGGCGTCCCGAACCTGTACCTGCCGGCCTGAGTGCAACTTCAGAAGTTGTTTAACGGCCTTCCTGGTCCAGTGGATAGTGTTCATGAAGGATATAAGTCTTTTATAAGATTTGCGAATCCTGACTTATATCTGCTTCTGAACCAATGCGTAGACCATGTCTGAATATTGCTCCAGCGTCCGCGCTCACTCCTGCCCAATCGACTCCAAGAATTCCGACCGGTCATCGCTCACCTGGGCCATGCAGTCGTTTTCGGCGATTTTGTAGGCGTCGCTGCCGGGCTTGGCCGGGAAGGCGGCGATGGCGCAGTCGGCTTCGCGCTGTTTTTGCCAGAGTTGCTGGGCGGCCTTGATCTTGGCGGTGATGTCGTTGAGCTGGGCCTTGTCGCTGGCGTAGCGGGTCTGCAGCCGCTCGTTGAGGCTTTGCAGGTTTTCGTTGAGCAACTGCTCGGCAGCCTTTTTTCCATACGCCGAGCAGGCCAGGGTCTGGACGTCGTTTTCAACTTCGTCGCAGGGGTTGGGCTCGGTGTCTTCGGTCGCATGGGCGACGGTGCTGATCAATGCCAGGGCAAGAAGAATCGATTTCATCGGGTTGTCGCTCAAATCCAGTGAAAGCCAGTGGTGACGCGGATTCTGGCGCAAGCGCCGGGTAAATAACAGATGGTCGGAGGGGACCTGTCGCACCCCATTGTCGCGGATTGACGCTTTCGGCAATTCCCCTGTCGTTTTTGCACCCGGTCGCCACCGCCCTCCGGCATATGCTGGCCCCAAAGCGCCGGCACACGATTCGGCGCATGAATCGCCAACAAGGGGACTGCCTGATGAGCCCAGCCGAATTGCACGCCGACAGCATCGTTATCGACGGGCTGATCATTGCCAAGTGGAACCGCGACCTGTTCGAAGACATGCGCAAGGGCGGCCTGACCGCAGCCAACTGCACCGTGTCGGTGTGGGAAGGTTTCCAGGCCACCATCAATAACATCGTTGCCAGCCAGAAACTGATCCGCGAGAACAGCGACCTGGTGATCCCGGTGAAAACCACCGCTGATATCCGTCGTGCCAAGGAGCAGGGCAAGACCGGCATCATCTTCGGCTTCCAGAACGCCCACGCCTTCGAAGACCAGCTCGGCTACGTCGAGATCTTCAAGCAGCTCGGCGTGGGTGTGGTGCAGATGTGCTACAACACCCAGAACCTGGTGGGCACCGGTTGCTACGAGCGCGACGGCGGCCTGTCGGGCTTCGGCCGCGAAATCGTCGCCGAGATGAACCGCGTCGGCATCATGTGCGACCTGTCCCACGTCGGTTCCAAGACCTCCGAAGAAGTCATCCTCGAATCGAAGAAACCGGTCTGCTACTCCCACTGCCTGCCGTCCGGCCTGAAGGAGCACCCGCGCAACAAATCCGATGAAGAGCTGAAGTTCATTGCCGACCACGGCGGTTTCGTCGGCGTGACCATGTTCGCGCCGTTCCTGGCCAAGGGCATCGATTCGACCATCGACGACTACGCCGAAGCCATCGAATACACCATGAACATTGTCGGCGAGGACGCCATCGGCATCGGCACCGACTTCACCCAGGGCCACGGCCAGGACTTCTTCGAAATGCTGACCCACGACAAGGGCTACGCCCGTCGTCTGACCAGCTTCGGCAAGATCATCAACCCCCTGGGCATCCGCACCGTGGGCGAGTTCCCGAACCTTACCGAGACGCTGCTCAAGCGCGGCCATCCTGAGCGGGTGGTGCGCAAGATCATGGGTGAAAACTGGGTGAACGTCCTAAAAGACGTCTGGGGCGAATAACCCGCTGCGTCGCTGAATCCTTTACCTGCGGCCACTCGCGCCGCAGGCACATCACGAATTTCCGGAGTCAAGTTTTCATGGCCAAGATCGCCCCGCAACTGCCTATCGAAGTCGACAGCGAAACCGGTGTCTGGACCTCCGACGCCCTGCCGATGCTGTACGTACCGCGTCACTTCTTCGTCAACAACCACATGGGCATCGAGGAAGTGCTGGGCGCCGACGCCTACGCCGAGATTCTCTACAAGGCCGGCTACAAATCCGCCTGGCACTGGTGTGAAAAAGAAGCCGAATGCCACGGCCTGGAAGGCGTCGCGGTGTTCGAGCACTACATGAAGCGCCTGTCCCAGCGTGGCTGGGGCCTGTTCAAGATCCAGGACATCGACCTGGACAAAGGCACCGCCAGCGTCAAGCTCGAGCACTCGGCGTTCGTCTATGTGTACGGCAAGGTCGGGCGCAAGGTCGACTACATGTTCACCGGCTGGTTCGCCGGTGCCATGGACCAGATCCTGGCCGCGCGCGGCAGTTCGATCCGCACCGTGGCCGAGCAGGTCTACGGCGGTTCCGAAGAAGGCCACGACGACGGCCTGTTCATCGTCAAGCCGTTGTAAGTCGAGGATCGCGCCATGGCTTTTGAAGCAATGTTCCAGCCGATCCAGATCGGCAAGCTGACCATCCGCAACCGCGTGCTCAGCACCGCGCACGCCGAGGTCTACGCCACCGACGGCGGGATGACCACCGACCGGTACGTGAAGTATTACGAAGAGAAGGCCAAGGGCGGCATCGGCCTGGCGATCTGCGGCGGCTCGTCGGTGGTCGCCATCGACAGCCCGCAGGAATGGTGGAGCTCGGTGAACCTGTCCACCGACCGCATCATCCCGCACTTCCAGAACCTGGCCGACGCCATGCACAAGCATGGCGCCAAGATCATGATCCAGATTACCCACATGGGTCGTCGCTCGCGCTGGGACGGCTTCAACTGGCCGACCCTGATGTCGCCGTCCGGCGTGCGTGAGCCGGTGCACCGTGCGACTTGCAAGACCATCGAGCCGGAAGAAATCTGGCGGGTGATCGGCAACTACGCCCAGGCGGCGCGACGCGCGAAGGCCGGCGGCCTGGACGGCGTCGAGCTGTCGGCCGTGCACCAGCACATGATCGACCAGTTCTGGAGCCCGCGGGTCAACAAGCGGACCGACGAATGGGGCGGCAGCTTCGAAGGCCGCATGAAGTTCGGCCTGGAAGTGTTGAAGGCCGTGCGCGCCGAAGTGGGCGATGATTTCTGCGTGGGCATGCGTCTGTGCGGTGACGAGTTCCACCCGGACGGCTTGTCCCACGAGGACATGAAGCAGATCGCCAAGTATTACGATGACACCGGCATGCTCGATTTCATCGGTGTGGTGGGTTCGGGTTGCGACACCCACAACACCCTGGCCAACGTCATCCCGAACATGAGTTATCCACCGGAGCCGTTCCTGCACCTGGCCGCCGGTATCAAGGAAGTGGTCAAGGTCCCGGTGCTGCACGCGCAGAACATCAAGGACCCGAACCAGGCCACGCGGATCCTGGAGGGTGGTTACGTCGACATGGTCGGCATGACCCGCGCCCACATCGCCGACCCGCACCTGATCGCCAAGATCAAGATGGGCCAGATCGACCAGATCAAGCAGTGCGTCGGCGCCAACTACTGCATCGACCGCCAGTACCAAGGGCTGGACGTGCTGTGCATCCAGAACGCCGCGACATCCCGTGAATACATGGGCGTGCCGCACATCATCGAGAAATCCACCGGGCCCAAGCGCAAAGTCGTGGTGGTCGGTGCCGGCCCGGCTGGGATGGAAGCCGCGCGTGTGGCCGCCGAACGTGGCCACGACGTGACCCTGTTCGAGAAGAAGGAATTCATCGGCGGGCAGATCACCACCGCCTCGAAAGCCCCGCAACGGGACCAGATCGCCGGTATCACCCGCTGGTTCCAGCTGGAACTGGCGCGGCTGAAAGTCGACCTGCGCCTGGGCGTGGCGGCTGACGCGCCGACCATCATGGACCTGCGTCCGGACGTGGTGGTGCTGGCCGTCGGTGGGCATCCGAACCTGGAGCAGAACGAACACTGGGGCGCCGCCGAAGGGCTGGTGGTCAGCAGTTGGGACGTGCTCGACGGCAAGGTCGCGCCAGGCAAGAACGTGCTGGTCTACGACACCATCTGCGAATTCACCGGCATGTCGGTGGCCGACTTCCTCGCCGACAAGGGTAGCCAGGTGGAAATCGTCACTGACGACATCAAACCGGGCGTGGCGATTGGCGGGACTTCGTTCCCGACCTACTACCGCAGCATGTACCCCAAGGAAGTGATCATGACCGGGGACATGATGCTGGAGAAGGTCTACCGCGAAGGCGACAAGCTGGTGGCGGTGCTGGAGAACGAATACACCGGCGCCAAGGAAGAGCGTGTGGTGGACCAGGTTGTGGTGGAAAACGGCGTGCGGCCGGACGAAGAAATCTACTACGCGCTCAAGGAAGGTTCGCGCAACAAGGGCCAGATCGACGTCGAAGCCCTGTTCGCGATCAAGCCCCAGCCGTGCCTGGAGCAGAGCGGCGATGGCTACCTGCTGTTCCGCATCGGCGATTGCGTGGCCCAGCGTAATACCCACGCCGCCATCTACGACGCCCTGCGGTTGTGCAAGGATTTCTAACGGCTTGCACCAAACTCCTGTGGGAGCGGGCTTGCTCGCGAAAGCGGTGGGTCAGTCAATGCAAATGTGACTGACAGAATGCAATCGCGAGCAAGCTCGCTCCCACAGTGACCGAGTAAGGCATCTCGACCTGCAAGACCCTGAGGTCTTTGGGAGCAACACCTATGTTGAACACCCTTCTTCCAATCCTGCTGTTCGCAGCCCTGGGCCTCGCGGCCCTCGGCGCCCTGCGGCGGGTGAACATGTGGCGCCGGGGACGACCGTCGAAAGTCGATCTGATCGGCGGTCTCTTTGCCATGCCCAAGCGCTACATGGTGGATCTGCACCACGTGGTGGCGCGGGACAAGTACATTGCCAACACCCACGTCGCCACGGCGGGTGGTGCGGTGGCATCGATTGTGTTGGCGATCCTCGTCCACGGTTTTGGCCTGCACAACCGTATCCTCGGCCATGCGTTGCTGCTGATGTCGGCGGTGATGTTCGTGGGGGCGATCTTCATGTACCTGCGGCGGCGCAACCCGCCAGCGCGTTTATCGAAAGGCCCGTGGATGCGCCTGCCGAAAAGCCTGCTGGCCTTCTCGGCGTCGTTCTTCCTGGTGACCCTGCCGGTGGCGGGCATCCTTCCGGAAAACTTCGGTGGCTGGCTGGTGGCGGCGATCCTGGGTGTCGGCGTGTTGTGGGGCGTGTCGGAGCTGTTCTTCGGCATGACCTGGGGCGGGCCGATGAAACATGCTTTCGCTGGTGCGCTGCACCTGGCCTGGCACCGCCGCGCCGAACGCTTTGGTGGTGGCCGCTCCACGGGCTTGAAGCCGCTGGACCTGAACGACCCCGCCGCACCGCTGGGTGTGGAAAAACCCAAGGATTTCACCTGGAACCAATTGCTCGGCTTCGACGCTTGCGTGCAGTGCGGCAAGTGCGAAGCAGCCTGCCCGGCGTTCGCCGCCGGCCAACCGTTGAACCCGAAAAAACTCATCCAGGACATGGTCGTCGGCCTGGCCGGCGGCACCGATGCGAAATTCGCCGGCAGTCCGTATCCGGGTAAACCGGTGGGCGAGCACAGCGGTAATCCGCACCAGCCGATCGTCAACGGCCTGGTGGACGCCGAGACCCTGTGGTCCTGCACCACCTGCCGAGCGTGCGTTGAGGAATGCCCGATGATGATCGAGCACGTCGACGCCATCGTCGACATGCGCCGCCACCTGACCCTGGAAAAAGGCGCGACGCCGAACAAGGGCGCCGAGGTGTTGGAAAACCTCATCGCCACCGACAACCCTGGCGGCTTCGCCCCGGGTGGGCGGATGAACTGGTCGGCGGACCTGAACCTGAACCTGCTCAGCGAGAAGAAATCCACCGACGTGCTGTTCTGGGTCGGCGACGGCGCTTTCGACATGCGCAACCAGCGCACCCTGCGGGCGTTCGTCAAAGTCCTGAAGGCGGCGAAAATCGACTTCGCCGTGCTCGGCCTCGAAGAACGCGACAGTGGCGACGTGGCCCGGCGCCTGGGCGATGAAGCGACGTTCCAGCTGTTGGCCAAGCGCAACATCCAGACCCTGGCCAAATACAGCTTCAACCGCATCGTCACCTGCGACCCCCACAGCTTCCACGTGCTGAAAAACGAATACGGCGCCTTCGATGGCAACTACCTGGTGCAGCACCACAGCACCTACCTGGCGGAAATCATCGACGCCGGCGCGCTGAACCTTGGCCAGCACAAGGGCGACAGCGTGACCTATCACGACCCGTGCTACCTGGGCCGCTACAACGGCGAATACGAGGCGCCGCGCCAAGTGCTGCGTGCGCTGGGCATCGAGGTCAAGGAAATGCAGCGTTCCGGTTTCCGTTCGCGTTGCTGCGGCGGTGGCGGCGGCGCGCCGATCACGGACATCCCGGGCAAGCAGCGCATCCCGGACATGCGCATGGACGACATCCGCGAAACCGGCGCCGAGCTGGTGGCGGTGGGTTGTCCACAGTGCACCGCGATGCTCGAAGGCGTGGTCGAACCACGGCCGATGATCAAGGACATTGCCGAACTGGTGGCCGACGCGCTGCTTGAAGACGCGGCCCCGAACAAGCCTGTGGCGCCGGCCAAACGTGAACCCGCGGAGGTGCATTAATGAGCGACATTATCCGCCGCGACCCTCGCGCCGAGTGGATCGCCCGCAACCGCCTGCACCCGCTGCACGCGGCCATGCAACCGGTGCAGCACAGCTGGATGGGGCCCAACGGCGTCATTCGCAAGAATGTGCACGGTGTCGGTTTCATCGGCCCCAACGGCATCAAGCGCATTGACCGCAGCGGCGCCCAGCAGGGTGGTGCGAGCAAACGCACCGCTGCCGTTGAAGTGCAACTGCCGCTGCATCAAGTCGTGCAACCGGCGTTTTATATCAGCGTCGTGCCGGACATGGTCGGTGGCCGCCTGAGCAGTCATGACCGTGACCTGCTGGGCCTGGCCCATCAGCTGGCCGGCAGCGACGGCGCGGTGCTGGCCGTGGTGTTCGGCGAGCACAAGGAAAGTGCCTTCGCCACCGCAGGCGTGGACCGTTTGCTGGTGCTCGAGGGCGAAGAATTCAGCGGTTATGCACCGGAACAACGGGTGCAAGGCCTGCGGGCTGTGGATAACCAGTTCAATCCGCGTCATTGGCTGCTGCCTGACAGTCGCAGCGGCGGCGGTGAACTGGGTCGACGCTTCGCCGCGGCCTTGGGCGAACGCCCGGCCACACGGGTCTGGCAGGTCAAGGGCGAGGCGTGCATCGGCCGCGCCGGTGCGGGGCTGCAAGACCTCGCACGGCCGTTGGCGCGGTTGATCCTGGCCGCTGCCGAATGCGCCGAGCCGGTCAGCGAAACCCGTCACGAAGCCTTGCCGGTGGAGTTATCCACAAGCGTGGCCCGCAGCTTATCACGCATCGAAGACCTCGGCGCGGTGGCGGTGGACCCCGGCGCGATTCCGATGGCCGAGGCCGAATTCATTTTCTCCGGCGGCAATGGCGTCAAGGACTGGGCACTTTTCCACAGGACGGCGGCGGCCTTGGGCGCTACCGAAGGCGCTTCGCGGGTGGCGGTGGACGACGGTTTCATGGCTCGCGATCGCCAGGTCGGTGCGTCCGGTACCTGGGTCACGGCACGGGTTTATGTAGCCGTGGGGATCTCCGGGGCGATCCAGCACCTGCAAGGTATCGGTGCCTGCGACAAGGTGGTGGCGATCAACCTCGATCCGGGCTGCGACATGATCAAGCGTGCGGACCTGTCGGTGATTGGTGACAGCGCGGCGATTCTCCAGGCCCTGATCGCGGCGGTAGAGGCTTACCGCAACGAAGCCAGGCGCGATGCGGCTTAAGCTAAGGAAACGTTCATGAGTACCCAAGTGATCAGCCTCGTCTCCATCGGCGCCCACCCGACCTCTGGTCGACCCCGGCGCGCCGAGCAAGACGCCCGCGCCGTGGAGCTGGGCCTGCAATTGGCCGGCAATGACCTGCAAGTGCTGCACGCCGGCGATGTGGCCGAACCGGCCCTGCGCGCTTACCTGGGCATGGGGCTGGATGAACTGCACGTGTTGGAAAACCCGAACGGGGCCGATGCGTTGCCGGCTCTGACCGACTATCTGCGTGACGCTGGCGCCCAAGTGGTGCTGACCGGGAGCCAGGCGGAAACCGGCGAAGGCTCGGGCATGCTGCCGTTCCTGCTGGCCGAGAGTCTCGGTTGGCCGCTGGTGGTGGGGTTGGCTCAGGTCGAATCCATCGAAAACGGCGCGGCCCTGGTGTTGCAAGCCTTGCCCCGTGGCCAGCGGCGACGGCTCAAGGTGCGCCTGCCATTTCTCGCCACTGTGGATAACGCTGCGCCCAAACCTCGGCAAAGCGCCTACGGCCCGGCGCGGCGTGGGGCGTTGCACGCTGAGGAAGTCGAGATCATCGACGATGCGTTGCTGGCGGTGGCGACCCTGCAGCCGGCCAAGCCACGACCCAAGCGTCTGAAAGTGATCAAGGCCAAGAGCGGTGCCGACCGCATGAAAGCCGCCACGGCCAAGGCCAGCGGCGGAGGCGGGCAAGTGCTCAAGGGCGTGAGCCCGGAGGCGGGGGCCGAGGCGATTCTCAAGCTGTTGGTGGAAGAAGGGGTGGTTCGCTGAACCCGAATCACCGCCAATCCCTGTGGGAGCGAGCTTGCTCGCGATAGCGGTGGGTCAGTCAAAATTATATGGCTGGCAGAATGCAATCGCGAGCAAGCTCGCTCCCACAGGGGATTGGCGGTGCGCCTGTATGTTGTGCTAACCCATTAAGCGTTACTCACAATCCCTGTGCGTCCCTCTGTGGATAACCTGTTCGCCCCTCGCTACGGCCCATGCCAATCAGGCTCTCCAGCCTATCGATTAAATAATAGCCAACCTAACCATCGGTTTTTATTGGCTTTTCTCTGTGAATAAACCCCCGGTGCGAGGAAAACTTGCCCCCAATCTCTGTTGGCGCTTCTGTGGATAAGATGTTCGCTCTCCGCTGCAAGCCAAGCGCTACGGTGCCTGCAAGGTGTTGGTTAAATAATAGCCAAATTCACCCCGGCCTCTTGAAAACGTCCGGAAAACACCGATTTGGAAGGCGTTCGATAGGTTTTCCACAGAACCGTCAAATTTACCCCCAAACACTGTTGGCGCTTCTGTGGATAAGGTGTTCGCTCTGCTCTGTAGCCCTTGATATTCAGGCTTCTCAGCGGTCTGATCAAAAAACAGTCAATCCGTCAGGAAACCGTTGCCGACGGATAAGTCACGGATTTTATTCACATCGGCGCTCTAAAAATTTCTGACGCGAGCCTGGTTGTCCCCATTTGCTGTGGGTGTCCATGTGGATAACTTGTTCGCGGAACCCTGTAAGCCACGGCGGGCTTAGCGCCAAACGCGATAGATCAAATTTCATACAGTTCTAAGGAACTGCCTTGACGTACAGGTGTCGCCTGTCTTCACTCAGGGCACAAGGACAGCGCGACTTTATCCATATCTGGTTCAGGGAGAACGCACGATGGATAGCAAGGCCCCCACCCCGTTACTCGCTTCAGCCCCGACGTGCATCCCGACGCCTCCCACCGCGCTGCCTAGACGTGTTCATCGTCGCGCAGCCAATCAGCGTGCGCGCCTATAACACCTGAGCTTTTCCCACCGACACCGTTGACTGCCGCTCCAACCCATACGGGATAGCGGCCAGGCGCTTGTGCGCCTGTGGATTTGCAGGCAACCGCAGAGTTGCCCCTTCTGCCTGAGAGGACTTGAACATGACACGGATCTCGACCCCCATCAGTGAAATAAAGGAACACTACGACGTTATCGTCATTGGTTCCGGCTACGGCGGCGGCATCGCCGCGTCGCGCTTGTCCCGGGCCGGGCGCACGGTCTGTCTACTGGAGCGGGGCCGGGAGATCCAGCCCGGTGAGTACCCCAACACGTTGCTCGCCGCCACCGAGGAGTTGCAGGTGCATGATCCGGACGGTCACATCGGTTCGCGCACCGGGTTGTTCGACCTGCACGTCAACGCCCAGCAGAACGTGGTGGTCGGTTGTGGCCTGGGCGGCACATCGCTGATCAATGCCAACGTCGCGTTGGAAGCCGAACCCGGGGTCTTCGAGGACCCGCGTTGGCCGCTGGCGATGCGCGAGCACAGCGACACGCTGCTCAAGGACGGCTATGCGCGGGCCCGGGAGATGCTCAAGCCCAATCCCTATCCGGCGTCCTCGCCGAACCTGCCCAAGCTCGACGCCCACAAGAAATCGGCGGATTACCTCAAGCAGGGCGCGCATTTCTACAAGCCGCCGATCAACGTGACCTTCGACAAGCTGCCCAACAACCTCAACCACGTCGGCGTCGAACAACTGCCGTGCAACGGCTGTGGCGACTGCGTCTCGGGCTGTAACAACAAGGCCAAGAACACCACGCTGATGAACTACCTGCCGGACGCCTGGAACCACGGCGCGGAGATTTTCTGCCAGGCCGAGGTGCGGCACCTGGAGCGCGACGGCGATGGTTGGATCGTGCATTTCCAGTACCTGGACAGCGGTCGCGAGATGTTTTCGGCGCCGACGCTTTTTGTCCGCGCAGACATCGTGGTGGTGTCCGCCGGCACCTTGGGCTCCACCGAAATCATGCTGCGCTCGAGGGACAAGGGCTTGTCGATGTCCGCCCAGTTGGGCGAGAACATGAGCGGCAACGGTGACATCCTCGGCTTCGGCCACAACTGCGACCAGGTCATCAACGGCATCGGCTTTGGCGCCCATTCGGCCAAGGAACTCGAGCCGGTGGGGCCGTGCATCACGTCGGTGATCGACATGCGCACCGAGGGTGACTGGCGCAGCCGGATGGTGATCGAGGAGGGCTCGATCCCCGGAGCCCTAGGCCGGGCCATGGTGCCGAGCATGGCGACGTTCGCTGAAATGATCGGCGTGCCGACCGACACTGGCTTCGGTGCCAGCCTCAAGTACAAGGGCCGCGAGGCCGAGAGCTTTCTGCGCGGGCCGTATTACGGCGCACTGCACAACATGCAGACCTACTTGATCATGAGCCATGACAACGGCAAGGGCCGCATGGTCCTCGACAACAAGGATCAGCTACGCATCGACTGGCCGGGTGTCGGCGAGCAGGAAAACGTCACCCTCGGCAACGAACGGCTGCACCAGAGCACCAAGGCCCTGGGCGGGATCTGGGTCGAGAACCCGATCTGGACCAAACTGCTCAAGCACAGCATTGTCTCGGTCCATCCGCTGGGCGGCTGTGTGATGGGCGAAGACGCGGTCCAGGGCGTGGTCAACCACAAGGGCCAGGTGTTCAGCGGTGCCAGCGGCACCGACGTCTACCCAGGCCTGTACGTGACGGACGGTTCGGTGATCCCGACGTCCCTGGCGGTCAACCCGTTGCTGACCATTTCGGCGGTCAGTGAGCGCAACATGGGGTTGCTGGCGGCGGATCGCGGCTGGCTGATCGACTACACGCTGCCGTCGGCCCCGCGCAAACCGGTGGCGGCGCCGACCCTCGGCGTGCAGTTCACCGAAACCATGAAGGGGTATTTCTCCACGGCGTTCACCCAGCCCCAAGGCACGGACCTCAATCTTTACGAAGCGGCGGCCAAGCGCGGCAAGGCCGATAATTCACCGATCGAATTCACCCTGACCATCACCGCCGCCGACCTAGATCGCCTGATCAAGGAACCGGAGCACGCCGCGACCCTGGTGGGCACCCTCGATGCGCCTCTGCTGTCGGCCAAGCCGCTGGTTGCCAGCAACGGCGTGTTCAACCTGTTCGAGCAATACCAGGAGCAGGTCGGCGTGCGCCATATGAACTACGACATGAAGCTGACCGCCGAAGACGGCAGCGACTACTTTTTCAGCGCCTTCAAGACCGTGCCCGAGGACAACGGCGTGCTGAACATCTGGCACGACACCAGCACGCTCTACGTCACGCTCTATCGCGGACCGGACAAGACCGGCGCAGTGCTCGGCTCCGGGGTGATGCATATCCTGCCGGCCGATTTTGCCAAGCAGATGACCACGATGAAGGTACTCAACGCCCGCAATGAGCGCGAGCGGGTGGAGGCGCTGGCGCGGTTCGGCAAGTTCTTCGCCGGGATCCTGTGGGAGAGTTACGGCGGTGTCTTCGCCGGCGACGTCTACTTCAACCCGGACGCACCACCGCGCTTGAAACGGCCACTGGATGCACCGGCCCCCGTGGTGCATTTCTTCCAGACCGAGGACAACGTCGAGTTGCGCCTGACCCGCTATCAGGCCGGTAGCAAGGGCCCGGTGATGCTGGTCCATGGCCTGGGCGTGGGTTCGAATATCTTTTCCACCGACACCATCCACACCAACCTGCTGGAGTATTTGTGCAAGCACGAATACGACGTCTGGTTGCTGGATCTGCGGGTGAGCATCCTGCTGCCGGCCAGCAAAAATGAATGGAACGGCGACCAGGTCGCCCAGTACGATTTCAAGGCCGCCATCGAACAGATCCAACAGGCGACCCTGGCCCGTGACGTGCAATGCGTGGTGCATTGCTATGGTGCGACGACCTTCTTCATGTCGATGCTCGCGGGGTTGCAGGGCGTGCGCTCGGTGGTCTGCTCGCAGATCGCCGCCGACACGGTGGTCGCCACTGCCACCGGTCTGAAGGCCGGTTTGCACCTGCCGGGGATGCTCGATGCCATCGGCATCAAATCCATGACCGCCTACGCCGACACCAAGGAAAGCTGGTTCAACAAACTCTACGACAAGGCCCTCAATGGCTATGCCCGGATCGAGGCCCAGGGCTATTGCACCAACCCGGTCTGCCATCGCATCACGTTCATGTATGCGTCGCTGTACCGCCACGACACCCTCAACGAAACCCTGCACGACAACCTGCATGAATTGTTCGGGGAGTCGAACATCCAGACTTTCGAGCACCTGGCGCTGATCGTGCGCAAGGGGCACCTGGTGGACTTCAAGGGCAACGACGTCTACATGCCGCATTTCGACCGATTGAAGTTACCGATCTGCTTCATCAGCGGCGCCGACAACCAGTGCTACCTGCCGCAAAGCACCCTCAAGACCTACGAACGGCTGTGCGACATGCATGGTCCGCAACTGTTCAGCCGCCACGAAATACCGGGGTACGGCCACATCGACTGCATGTTCGGCAAGGATGCGGTGGTGGATGTGTATCCGATCATTCTTGAGCACCTGGAGAAGACTGCGTTGGGCTAGCTGACTGCCCTCCGTGGCGAGGGAGCTTGCTCCCGCTCGGCTGCGAAGCAGTCGTCGCTTTTGAAGTCTTGGGGGCCGCTACGCGGCCCAGCGGGAGCAAGCTCCCTCGCCACATGGCTTTGTGGTGAGTCAGGAATAAGGAAAAGGATGCCATGAACACTTACATCCGCTGGTTCCAACGCATCATCTGGGTCGGAATCGTCATGAACATGTTCTTCGCGATCCCGGCGCTGTTTGCGCCGGCCTTGCTGACGTCCATGCTCGGCCTGCCACCCGTATTGTCCGATCCCTGGCTGGAGAACGCCGGCATGTTGCTGGTGGGGATCAGCCTTTTCTACATGCCCTCGGGCTTCAACGCGCCGCGTTTCGTGGTGCATTCGTGGTTGTGCGTGCTGTCGCGCCTGGTGGCGGTGGTGTTCTGGATCTACCTGATCAACACCAACAACCAGGGCTCGCTGTTCGTGCCGATGTTGATGGGCGACCTGACCATGTTCCTGGTCCTGGGCGGGCTGCTGTACCTCGGCAGCCCGGTGGCCAACCGTCCGCTGGTGTTGCTCTGCGCCGGCTGGCGGGAATGGCGCGCCGGCTGGGCGCTGCGCTGGCAGAGCCACGGGTTCAAGGTCGGCACGTTGGTGGTGGTCTTGCTGTTGGGTTTCATCGGCTACCAGACCTGGTACCAGATGATCCGCGAAGTGCCGCAACCGGACTTCGCTTCCGACGAAGACCATTACAAATACGCCGCCATCGGCCTGGGCATCGAGGCGCGAATTCCGTATTACCTGTTCGCCGTGCTGCCGCAGATGTGCCCGGAAAAACTGCCCAAGCCGGGTGGCTACGAGGTGTTCGGTTTCCTCTATGAAAACGGCAAGGACCTGCCCATCGGCATGGCCAAGCGGCAACTCGGCTACCCCACGGTCGAGCCGAATTGCGCCTTGTGCCACACCGGTTCCTACCGGGCCAATGCCACTGACGTCGCGGTGCCCGTCGCCGCCGCGCCGGCCAATACCTTGCAACTGCAAGCCTTCCAATGGTTCGCCTACGAATGCGCCAGCGACCCGAAATTCACCCCCGACGCGGTGATGGCGGCAATCAACGGCAAGTTCCAGCTGGGCTTTTTTGAAAAGCTCTACAACCGCTACCTGATCATCCCGATGGCCAAGAGCGCGTTGCTCAAGCAGAAACAGGCCTACGCCTGGCAGAAACTGCGTCCGGCCCAGGGGCCAGGGCGGACCGACACCTTCAACCCGACCAAAATGGTGGTGTTCGGCTTCCCGGATGACTCCACCATCGGCACCGTGGACCTGCCCCAGGTCTGGAACCAGAAACCTCGCGAATCCATGTACCTGCATTGGGACGGCAATAACAACAAGATCCACGAACGCAACTATGCGGCGGCCATGGCCGTGGGCGCGACGCCGGAGTCGGTGCTGCCGCCGAGTTTCAACCGGGTGACCAACTGGCTGCTGGGCCACAAGGCACCGGCCTGGCCGTTCGCCCTGGACCAAGGGAAAGTCGCCCAGGGCAAACCGATCTGGGAGCAAAACTGCGCCGCTTGCCATGATTTCGGCCGCAGCGACACCGGCCAGGTCACCACCAACATCGACCAGTTGGGCACCGACCCCCACCGTCTGAATTCCTTCACCACCGGCCTGGTCACGGCGTTCCACGGCTTCAAGAAACCACCGTTCGACTTTGGCGCCTACCGCAAGACCCAGAGCTACAGCAACACCCCCACCGACGGTATCTGGCTGCGCGCGCCGTACCTGCACAACGGCTCGGTGCCGACCCTGTGGGATCTGCTGCAAGCGCCGGAACAACGTCCGCAGGTGTTCTATACCGGCTCCGATATCTACGATCCGCAGAAGGTTGGTTTCGTCACCAGCGGCGCGCAGATGAAGGCATCGGCGGATTTCAAATACGACACCCGCCTGGAAGGCAATCACAACGGCGGTCACCTGTATGGCACGCAGCTGTCGGACGTCGACAAGCGGGCCCTGATCGAATTCATGAAGACCCTGTAGCCCGGGGCAAAACGAAGGAGCGTTCACATGTCATTACTGCACCATTGGGAACATGAGTTCGACAAGGTCAAGGTCCGCCTGCACGGGTTGGTCACGCGGCTGGAAATGTCCTGGAAGAAACTCGTCAACGACCTGGAGCCCGAGGAATTCCAGGCCATCGTCAAACTGCTGGAGCGAGGCCACGACCAGGCCCGTCATGTGATCGACCACGGTGATCTGCCGGACGATGAACCGGCGGTGCCGTGGGAGTTGGCCCACGGCCTGTCGATCCTGAAGATCGGCAACGCCACGCCGCTGCCGCAAAGCGAAGACGAGCTGCCGACCCGGGTGCTCAAGGACGGCACGTTATTGGGTTGTCGCAAGTGGGAACTGTTGGACCTGCTGTGGAGCGAGGCGCTGCTCAAGTGGATCGAAAACTTGCGCCACCATGCGACGTTCGCCACGACCCCGGCGCTGGTGAAAATGGACAACGACGTGGTGCTCGCCATCGCCGGTGACTGGGGCACGGGGCCGTTCGACAGCCACGCGCCCGCCGTGGCCGTCGCCAACCAGATGCAACTGGCCCTGGCCGATTTCACCATCCACCTGGGCGACGTGTATTACGCCGGCACCCACTCCCAGGAAGACGTCGACATGGTCGGCTGGCCCCAAGGCAAGCACGGCTCGTTCACCCTCAATTCCAACCATGAGATGTACAGCGGCGCCCACGGTTATTTCAAGGAACTGGCCAAGCGGTTCCCGGTGCAGCAAGGCACCAGTTACTTTGCGCTGTACAACGACGATTGGCTGGTGGTTGGGCTGGACAGCGCCTACGCCTCGGATGCCATGAACCTGTACATGGACGGCACCCTCAACACCCAGCAGATCGAGTGGATGAAGAGCCTGCCCAAGCGCAAGAAGCTCATGGTCCTCAGTCATCACCAGGGCTTCGATATTTCCGGGCACAACAAGACTGCGCTCTACCAACCGGTCTGTGATGCCCTGGGGCGTGAGCCGGATTACTGGTATTGGGGGCATCTGCACAACGGCATCTGCTATGCGGCGCAAGGTGGCTTGCATGCGCGCTGCGCCGGGCATGGAGCGATTCCTTATGGCACCACCAGCGAGTTGAATGGGCATGCGCGGGTGCTGTGGTCGGAAACGGAATTGGCGGGAGACGAGGTGTATCCGGAGCGGGTGTTGAATGGGTATGTGAAGGTGCAGTTGAGGGGGGAGGAGATTGTCGAGACGTTTTATGGGGAGGATGGCAGTGTGCGGTGGTCTTCTTCCAAGTAGTCGGTGAGTGTCAGGCCGCCATCGCGAGCAAGCTGAACTGGTCAAGTAATCCCGGACACCGATTACGGTGTTTATGCCGCTTTTTGCTCTATGGCTATTGGCGACAGGTAGTTGTTGTAGCTGTGGAGCCTAGTGCGGTTGTAGTACATGAAGAAACGCACCATGTCCGTTTTTGCCTCCTCGATCAGGCCGTAGCCGTTGCGAGGTACCCACTCTG
>NZ_JAESPG010000026.1:0-99623 GCF_016756915.1 Pseudomonas sp. HB05 | reverse complement strand
CGAGGCTGCGATCTTCCCAGAATCAAAAGATCGCAGCCGCGCTTCGCTCGGCAGCTCCTACAGGTCAAGTGGGAGCAAAGCCTATCGCCACAATGATCCGAGCCCTATTCCAGTCTTCCCTGACTAGTTGTACGATGACAGACGAGCCTAGATGCTCGAACTCCTGATACTTACAAAAACAAGGAAAGACCCATGAAAAAAGCATCATTGCTGATCGGTTTCGTTTGCCTGTTCAGCGCCTACGTAGCCGCCGCGCCCGCATCGGCTGAGAAGGAAGTGGCCGAAGCTGTCGACCACCTGACCCAGGCCATGCTGCACAAGGACATCCCCCAGCTCCAGGCCTTGGCCGCCGAGAACCTGACCTACGGCCACTCCAGCGGCAACATCCAGGACAAGAAAGCCTTCATCAACGACATCGAGACCGGCAAGAGCGCATTCAAGACCCTTGAAATGCAGAACCAGAAAATCACCGTCTCAGGCGACGTAGCCATGGTTCGCAACCACTTCTCCGCCCAGGCGCTCAAGGGCACCGAAGTGGTCCCGACCGAAATCGAGAACTTCCAGATCTGGCAGAAGCAGAAGAATGGCAAGTGGCTGCTGATTGGTCGGCAGGCGTTTCGGTTCTAACAGTCGGACATAAACCTCTGTGGCGAGGGAGCTTGCTCCCGCTGGGTCGGTCCGACGCTTCGGGCGCAGCGGCCCCAAGATTTTGCGGTTGCTGCGCAACCGAGCGGGAGCAAGCTCCCTCGCCACGGGGATCTGGTGAGGCGGGCCGTTACTTCAATCCGCCGCCCACTGTTGCCGATGTTCCAACAGGAAATCCACAAACGCCCGCACCCGCTGCGGCACGTACCGGCCGTGGGGATATAGCAATGTGAACGGCCGCGAGCGCCCTGCGAACGGCGCGAGCACTTCCACCAGTCGCCCGTCCGCCAATTCCTGTTCGACGATAAATCGGTAGGTCTGGAACAGCCCGGCGCCATTTTTGGCCAGCGTCACCCCGCCCAGCACATCGTCGGAGCAGCAATACCCGCCCTGCCCGAACACTTCCTTCTCCTTGCCCTCGACATTGAACAACCAGGAAATTCGACGACCACTGCTGGGCAGTTCGAACTGGATGCACTCGTGCAGGTCCAGGTCTTCCAGCGTTTGCGGCGTGCCGACCCTGCGCAGGTAGTCCAGGGAAGCGACCACCGCCAGTTTCGCGTCTTCCAGCAAACGGGCGATCATCGAGGAATCCGGCTGGGCCCTCACCCGAATCGCCAGGTCATAGCCCTCGGCAACGAAATCGATATTACGGTTGCTCAGGTGAACGTCCACGCTGACCTGCGGATAAAGCGCGCGAAATGCTGGCAGCAACGGCAGGATCCGGTGATGGCCGTAGGTGGTGGGCACACTGATGCGCAGTTGCCCGGACGGCACCGATTGCGCGCCCATGACTTCCTGCTGCGCTTCGACCAGTTGCGTCAACGCCTGGCGGCATTGCTCGAAAAAGGTCCGGCCGGCATCGGTGAGGCGAATGCTGCGGGTGGTGCGCACGAATAGCCGCGACCCCAGGCGCTCCTCCAGACGAAAGATCGAACGGCTGACCGCTGCCGGAGTGACGCCCGCTATCTGCGCCGCAGCCGTGAAACTGCCCGCCTCGGCCGCCAGGCAGAACAGTTCGATACTGCCTAACTGCAAGTCTTCGAAGTGACGCTTCATGATTCATTACACCGCGTATCAACTGAAGATTCCCGATGCCTGTTTATCAGGCCGTGGCGTATAAATACAGTGGTCCTCGATTGCGCGGAGTCTTTCCTGCGCACATTTCGTCAACTGGAGTGCAACATGCCTTTCGTCAATGTTCGTATCACCCGCGACGGCGTCACCCGCGAGCAGAAAGCCCAGGTCATTTCCGAAATCACCGAAACCCTGCAACGCGTGCTGGGCAAGGACCCGCACCTGACCCATATCGTGATCGAGGAAGTCGACACGGATAACTGGGGGTATGCGGGCATGACGACGACGGAGTACCGAAGTAAACCCAAGGAGTGACACTTCGCCTTGCCGAGCCCGGTCCGAATGACCGGGCTTTTTTCTGCCTGCCAACCTGCGGCCTCTGTGGGAGCGAGCTTGCTCGCGATAGCGGCAGGTCAGCCGGCTCACATATGGCTGATTAAATGCCATCGGGAGCAAGCTCGCTCCCACAAGGAGTTGTGTGGATTCGATGGATTGATTACACCAAGTATCAACTCAAGTACCAGACCCCCCATTTATCAAACCCAGGCGCATCAATAACCTGATCACAACCAACGCCCAGACAGGCGCAGCGGTTCCAACTCAACGTGATCAGGAGTCAACATCATGAGCAATCAGAAAACCGTCATCATCACCGGCGCTTCCAGCGGTATCGGCCTTGGCCTGGTCAAGGCGTTCCTGGCCCGCGGCTACAACGTGGTGGGCAATGCCCGCTCCCAGTCCGGCCTGGACGATGCGGCTGGCCAGCTCGGTCATCCGGCAAGCTTCGTCGGCGTGGCCGGTGACATTGCCGATCCGGCGACGTCGACCGCCCTTGTCGGCAAAGCCATCGAGGCGTTCGGCGCGGTGGATGGGCTGGTCAACAACGCCGGTTTCTTCCTGCCCAAACCCTTCGTCGAATACAGCCC
The DNA here is from genome assembly GCF_016756915.1 of Pseudomonas sp. HB05. Lineage (NCBI taxonomy): Bacteria > Pseudomonadati > Pseudomonadota > Gammaproteobacteria > Pseudomonadales > Pseudomonadaceae > Pseudomonas > Pseudomonas sp. HB05. The sequence goes on along the minus strand of NZ_JAESPG010000026.1, from coordinate 96,975 downwards.
CCAGGACCTGGAATCGCTGCTCGACACCAACCTCAAGGGCCTCGTCTACGCCAGCCAGGCTGCTGCCGCGCACATGATCAGCCGCCAGCAGGGTTTCATCATCAACATCTCTGCCTCGGTGGCCCTGCAACCGAACATCCAGGTGCCGGCAGCGCTGCCCGTGCTGATCAAGGGCGGCGTCAACCAGATGACCCGCGCCCTGGCGCTGGAATTGTCGCCCTTCAACATCAAGGTCAACGCCGTGGCGCCCGGCATCATCGACACGCCGATGCATGACCCGGCCCACCGCGACTTCCTCAACAACCTGGCACCTGCCGGCCGGGTGGGCACCATCGACGAGATCGCCGAAGCCGTGTTGTACCTGGCGGGTGCCGATTTCACCACTGGGGCGATCCTGCCGGTGGACGGCGGCATGAGCACCGGCAAGTGGTAAAAACACAAAACCCCGAAGGCAGGACCTTCGGGGTTTTTCATGCAGCCTTGAATCTACAGCGTGTAGGAGATCCCCGCCTGCACCGTTCGAGGTGCGCCCGGGTAGGCGTAGACGCCACCAAACGCGCCCTCTTCGTAATCGGCGTCGAACAGGTTCTTCAGGTCGAGGTTGAGGCGGATGCGCTCGTTGACCTTGTAGTAGCCGAGCAGGTCGACGACGGTGTAGTCGTCCATGGTGAAGGTCGTCGCCGCCGTGTTGCCGGCCCGCTCATCGACATATTTCGCACCGAGTCCCACGCCTAGCCCTTTCAAACCGCCATCCTGGAACTCATAGACGTTCAACAGGCTGAAGCTGTTCCTGGGCACGTTGAGCAAAGGAGTGCCGGTGGGGATGTTGGCGTCCTTGGTCACTTCGGCGTCCACATAGGCGTAGCCACCGATGACGCGCCACTCCGGCGTCAGGTTGCCCGCCACGTTCAAGTCGAAACCACGGCTGCGCACTTCGCCAGCGGCGACGTTGAAGGTCGAGTCCAGCGGATCGGGCGTCAGCACGTTGCGTTTTTCGATCTGGTACACCGCCGCATCGACGCTCAACTGGCGATCCAGCGCCTCCCACTTGACGCCCATTTCGTAGGACTTGCCTTCTTCCGGCTTGAATCCACCGCCCTCGCGGCTGGCGCCATTGTTGGGTTTGAACGAGCGGGCGGTGTTGGCGTAGACGGCCACCGTGTCGGTCAGGTCGTAGATCACGCCCAAGCGCGGGGTGACCGCGTTGTCGGTGACTTCCCAGTTCCGGCTGCCGGGGCGTGCCTGAGGCACAAAACTTTCATACTCATGCTCGAACCGCTCGAAACGCGCACCGGCCAGCACCTTCAAACGCTCGGTCAGCGCCACCTGGTCCTGGACGAATACACCGAAGGTCTTGAGATTTTCCTCGTCATCGGTCGGCGTGCGGGTCAACGCCGGGCGCGGCTGGCCATACACCGGATCGAAGATGTCGATCGGATAGGCGCTGGCGCCGGCGGCGGAGCGTCGGATGATCGACTTGTAGTCGTAGTCTTCGTACTCGACGCCGGTCAGCAGGGTGTGCTCGAACCCGCCGGTGGAGAAATGCCCAGTGAGGTTGAGCTGGGTATCACGGTCGGTCCATTCCAGCTTGCGGTAGTTGAAGTTGCGGCCCAGGGTGCGCCCGTCGGCGGCGATGCCGTTGCCCTCCACCGCGTTGCCCTGCAAGGTGCCGTCTAGCCACTGGGTGCCACCGGCCAGGGTCCAGTCGTCGTTGAGCATGTGCTCGAAACGCACCTGCAGCATGTTGTTGTCGTTGTGCAGCTTGCCGGCGTCTTTTTCACCGAAGAACGTATCGCGGGACGCGGTGCCGCGCTGGCCGGCGTAATGCGTCAGCCCACGGTCCAGCGGCGCATTGTTGCGCATGAAGTCGCCTTCGAACGTCAGGCGCGTGGTGTCGTTGACCTGCCAACTGACCACGGGAGCGACGCCATAACGCTCGGTCTCGACGTGATCGCGGAACGTATCGCCGCCCTCTCCCACCACGTTCAGGCGATAAGCCAGGCGGCCTTCTTCATCCAGCGGACCCGACGTATCCAGGGTGCCGCGACGCATGCCCTGGTCGCTGACCTGGCTGCCCAAGGTCACCGTGCGTTCGGCCAACGGTTGCTTGGACACCACGTTGAACGTGCCGCCCGGATCGCCACGGCCATAAAGCATGGTCGCCGGGCCACGCAGCACTTCCAGGCGCTCGATGGTGTTGGCATCGGGCATGTTCGGGTAACCCCGGTTGATCGGGAAACCGTTGCGGTAGAACTCACCCGTGGTAAAGCCGCGCACGGTAAACGTGGTCAGGCCCTGGCCGCCGAAATTGTTACCCCGGCCGACGCCACCGGCGTAATCGAGAGCGTCTTGCAGGCGCGTGGCGCTGAGGTCTTCGACGACGTCGCGGGACACGACCGAAATCGACTGTGGGGTTTCATGGATCGCGGTGTCGGTACGCGTGGCGCTGGCCGAGCGCGTCGCGTGATAGCCCTTCACGGGGCCCTGTGCAGTTTCGAAGTCCGAGCTGCCGACGATGTCGGTGGCCTGCAACTCCAGTGGCGCCCTGGCCGCCGTGCCGGGTTCTTCTGCCCAAGTGGAAATGGAATAAGCCTGGAGCACACACAATGAAACGAGTATCCGACGCATCGACACACAATCCTGACGAAAGAACGCCGGCCCCCGGGGCCGGCAAGAATGTGTCGCGAAAGATACAGTAACTCATTCCTATTTGACATCTATTCCCATTAGTACTGCCATTCCAACTGTGGATTCCAGGCCGATCTGCCTGAAAAATGCCTGGGCCCGTGCGTCCTGGGTAAACGCGACGTTGAGCCGCAGCCAGTCACACGCCTGCCCTTCCGGCAGGAATGTGGAACCCTGGGACAGTTGGATCTGCAACTGCTCGGCAATTTGCCGCACCCGTTCGGCCGGCACATGCCGGGGCCGGGCCCAGACGAAGAGTCCTCCACTCGGCTCGGCAAACACCTCCCAGTGAGCCGGATCAAGCAGGCGCAACGTGCTCGCCATCTGCTTGTTCAAGCGCACGCGCAAGCGCTGGAGCAGCTTGCGGTAAGCACCGTTGGCCAGCAGCGTCGCCACGACGTTTTCCGCCAGCAATGAACAGCCGATGCCGGTCACCATCTTGACTTCAGCCAGGCGCTTGATGACTTCGGGCTGCGCGACCACGTAGCCGATGCGCAACGAGCTGGACAAGGTCTTGGAAAAACTCGCCAGGTAGATCACCCGGTCCAAGGCGTCGAGGGATGCCAGGCGCGACGTCGGGCCGTTCTGGAAATCGGCGTAGATGTCATCCTCGATAAGGCGAAAGTCGTGCTGCGTCGCCAGTTGCAACAGGCGATAGGCAACGCTGGGGGCGAGGCTGGTGCCGGTGGGGTTCTGGTACATGCTGTTGATGAAGAAATAGGCCGGCTTGTGTACGCCGAGCAAGCGTTCCAGGCTGGCGATATCAGGGCCTTGGGCGGTCCTGGGCACCGCCAGGGTCTTGACCCCGTGCAGCTTCAGCAGGTTGAACAGGTTGTAGTAACCGGGGCTTTCCACCAGCACCAGGTCGCCGGGCTTGAGGAGCGTGCGTACCAACAGGTCCAGGCCGTGGCTCGCGCCCTGGGTGGTGAGGATCTGCAGCGGATCGACGTGAATGTCGATCAGGCCCAGGCGCTTCTGGATGTGCAGGCGCAGGTGAGCCGAACCCAGCGGCGTGCTGTAGTTGAACAGTGCCTGATTGTCGCTGCGCACCACCTGGCGGATCGCCTGGCCCAGGTCCGTGTCGTCGCGCCACGCGTCCGGCAGCCAGCCGCACCCCAGCTTGAGTTGCGTCGATTCGTTATCGAACAACCGCCAGCCTACCGCGTCGTCGATCTCCGGAGCCGAAGCCACGGGCATCTGCTGGGCCACGAAAAATCCCGAACCGTGCCGGGACTCCAAGACGCCACTGGCGACCAATTGGTCGTAGGCCTTGATTACGCTCGACAGGCTCAAGCCGTTTTCAGTCGCCAGTTGGCGGATCGACGGCATGCGGGCACCCGGGCGGATGCCATGGGTGTTTATCCACTCCGTCAGACTGACAACCAGTTGCCGGACCAACGAACCCGTGGCGTTGCGATCGATGTTCAGGTCCATGGCGCGGGCTCTCGGCTAAGTGTTTTCGAATTTTCGGCGAACAGTTAACCATAAAAGCCCCGCGTCTGTTCCTTGTTTGCTCTCGGCCCCACCGGGATAGTCCATCCAGACTCCACCCCCTCAAGGAACCCCTCTTGGACATACAGCAACGACACTCATGGGGATTGGCGTTCGGTCTTTGCCTGATCACCCTTGCCGTCAATCTCCAGGCGCCGCTGTATACCACCTATGCGCAGCTTTCCGGTTACGGCGCGGGCGCCACCGCAGTGGCATTTTCCGGTTATGTATTGGGCGTGTTGCCCGTGCTGCTGGCGTTCGGCGGACTGGCCGACCGGGTGGGCCGCAAACCCTTGATCGTGACGGCGCTCTGCCTGTCGATGCTGGCGACGTTGATCACGGTGATCTGGCCGAACCTGATCGCACTGGGCGTGGCGCGCCTGATGATGGGCATCGGCACCGGCTTGGCTTCGGCGACGTCCACCGCCTACATGGTGGAACTGATGCCGACATGCGATGCCAGGTCACCGGCCAACCGGGTCACGGCGAGCACCTCCCTGGGTTTCGGCCTGGGCGCGGCGTTGACCAGCCTCTTCCTGTTCCTCCACCACAGCGTCACGCCGGGCAGTTTCTGGTTGCAGTTGGCGTTGGCTGCCCTGGCGATCATCGTGGTTGCGCGACTGCCGGACCCCGCCCCCAGAATCAAGCACGCAGCGATGTTGCGCCTGCCGTTGTTCCCGGCCGGCAGCCTGCCCTACAGTTTTTCCATGCTGCTGGCCTGGGCAACTTCCGGGCTGGTGATCGCCATCCTGCCATCGGTGCTTGCCGCCCATGACTTGCAACGCTGGTCCGGCCTGTCGACCTTTACCGTCATCAGTTGTGGGCTGATCTTCCAGCCTTGGGTGAAACGCATGCAACCGGCCAGGGCCACGGGATTGGGGTTGTTGGTCTTGCCATTGAGCTACGCGCTGCTTGCCTGGGGCGCGAGCCAGGGTTCGCTGGCCGCCGTGTTGCTCGGTGCGCTGGGCGCCAGCAGTGCGTGCTACGGCTTTTTGTACCTGGGTGGATTGTCGGCGATCACCGCCATGGCCGGTGCGCAAAAAGCCCGGGTCAGCGCGGGATTCTTCCTGTTTGCCTATGTCGGGTTCAGTATCCCGGTCGTGGTGACCGGGTGGCTGGTCGACCGTTTCGGCGCTGACGTGGCGCTCGCGGTGTTTGGCCTGGCACTGCTGGCAGGCGCAACGATCACCGGGCTGCGCATCGTCCGGACAGAGGCCTTCGTCGCCCAACCTTCCCCCAGCTGACAAAGTACTTTGTGGCGAGGGGATTTATCCCCGCTGGGGCTGCGAAGCGGCCCCCAACCAGACACCTCCATATGCCAATAAGGTTGAGGTCGTTGCTTTTGGGGCTGCTGCGCAGCCCCAGCGGGGATAAATCCCCTCGCCACAACGGCAGACGTTACTCGACATCGCGATAGCCGGGTCGTATACCATATCCCCCACCTAAGCCGAACGACCCGCCACCGTGACTTTATCCAAGTTCAACCTGCCCGACCTGGGCAACACCCCGTCCACTTCGGAAATCATCACCCGTCACCTGCGCGACGCCATCGTGGCCGGGCATTTCGCCGAGGACGAGCCGATTCGCCAGGATGACATCGCCCGCCAGTTCAACGTCAGCAAGATCCCTGTGCGCGAAGCGCTCAAGCGCCTGGAAGCCGAGGGCTTGGTGATGTTCCAGCGCAATCGCGGGGCGATGGTCACGCGGATTTCCGAGGCGGAACTGGCGCAGATGTTCGAGGTGCGGATGCTGCTGGAGGACAAGGTATTGCGCTTGGCGATTCCCAACATGACCGAAGCCACCTTCGCCCGTGCCGAAAGCATCTGCCAGGAGTTCATCGGCGAGGACGACGTCGGTCGCTGGGCCGAGCTGAACTGGCAATTGCACGCCTGTCTCTATGAGCCCGCGCAACGGCCGTTCATGGTGAGCCTGATCCGCTCGGTCCACGACAAGCTCGAGCGTTACCTGCGTATGCAGATGAGCCTGTCCGCCGGCAAGGAGCGCGCCGACCATGAACACCGCGAGATTCTCGACGCCTGCCGCGCCAGGGATGTGGAGCGCGCGGTGAAATTGCTGGACGAACACATTGCCGGCGTCTGCAAGACCCTGTTCGAGTATTTGCCGTCGAGCCGGTGATTTCTTGGGACTGTGCTGATTTCGTCATCACCGACGGATAAATCCATCAAGCCGCCGGCCCCGGCGCGCGCCACGCTTGTGTCCACTTATCTGAATGGACGTGGCGCCATGAAACGCATCACCGTGATCGACTCCCACACCGGCGGCGAACCGACCCGACTGGTGACCGATGGCTTTCCCGACCTGGGCCAGGGCAGCATGGCCGAGCGCAGGCAGCGCCTGGCCGAGCAGCACGACGCCTGGCGCACCGCGTGCGTGTTGGAACCCCGCGGCAGCGATGTGCTGGTGGGCGCGTTGCTGTGCGAACCGGTGGATCCGGCCGCCTGTGCCGGCGTGATTTTCTTCAACAACAGCGGCTACCTGGGCATGTGCGGCCACGGCACCATCGGCCTGGTCGCCTCGTTGGCCCATCTGGGCCGGATCGGCCCCGGCGTGCACAACATCGAGACGCCGGTGGGCACGGTGCAAGCGACATTGCATGAGGATCGCTCGGTCAGCGTGCGCAACGTGCCTTCCTATCGCTATCGCAAGGCCCTGCGCCTCGAAGTGCCGGGCATTGGGCCTGTGTCCGGCGATGTGGCGTGGGGCGGCAATTGGTTCTTCCTGATCGCCGATCATGGCCAGCGTGTGGCGGGCGACAACCTCGACGCACTCACCGCCTACACCTTCGCCGTGCAACAGGCCTTGGAACAGCAGGGTTTTCGCGGCGAGGACGGCGGGCTGATCGATCATATCGAGCTGTTCGCCGACGATCCCCAGGCCGACAGCCGCAATTTCGTGCTCTGCCCTGGCAAGGCCTACGACCGCTCTCCCTGCGGCACCGGTACCAGCGCCAAATTGGCGTGCCTGGCGGCCGACGACAAACTGCAACCCGGGCAGATCTGGCGCCAGGCCAGTGTCATCGGCAGCGAATTCGAAGGATCTTATGAGCGTTCGGGCGAGCGCATCGTGCCGACCATTCGCGGCCGGGCCTACATCAGCGCTGAAAGCACATTGATTATCGAGCCGGACGATCCCTTCGCCTGGGGCATTTGTCCGTGAGCGAAGGCCATGTCGCAGACGTGATCGTCATTGGCGCCGGTATCATCGGCGCGGCCTGCGCCCGCAGCCTGGCTCAGCGCGGTTTGCAGGTGCTGGTGCTGGACGCTGGCTGGCACGGTGCAACGGCGGCCGGCATGGGCCACCTGCTGGTGCTTGATGACAACCCGGCGGAGCTGGCCTTGAGTCAATATTCCCTGCGACGCTGGCGAGAGTTGGCGCCTGCGCTGCCCGATGCCTGTGCCTGGCGCAACAACGGCACTTTATGGCTGGCGGCCAATGCCGAGGAAATGGCCGTCGCCCACAGCAAATACCTGAACCTGATGGCCCATGGCGAGGCCTGTGAACTGATTGGCCGCGCCACCTTGCAGCAGCGCGAACCGGAACTGCGGGCGGGCCTGGAAGGGGGGCTGCTGATCAAGGGCGACGGCATTCTCTACGCCCCCGCCGCCGCCCGCTGGATGCTCGATCACGTCAATATCAGCCAGCAACGCGCCGAGGCCAGCGAAGTGGACGGCCACCGCGTGCGCCTCGCCGACGGGCGTTGGCTCAGTGCCGAAGCTGTCGTGCTTGCCAACGGCATCCAGGCCACCGAGCTGTGCCCGGAGCTGCCGATCGAACCCAAGAAGGGCCATCTGTTGATCACCGATCGCTACCCCGCCACCGTCACTCACACCCTGGTTGAGCTGGGTTATGTCACCAGTGCCCACAACGCCAGCGGGCCGTCGGTGGCATGCAACATCCAACCGCGCCCGACCGGACAACTGTTCATCGGCGCTTCGCGGCAGTTCGGCAGCGTCGATCCAGCGGTGGAAGGCTGGATGCTGGCGAAGATGCTCAAGCGCGCCGTGGACTACATGCCTGGCCTGGCGCACCTCAACGGCATCCGCGCCTGGACCGGTTTCCGCGCGGCGAGCCCCGACGGCTTGCCGCTGGTGGGGCAACACCCGCAGCGCAAAGGCCTGTGGCTTGCGGTGGGCCATGAAGGGCTCGGCGTCACGACCGCACCGGCCACCGCTGACCTGCTGGTTGCCCAGCTCTTCAATGAAACGGCACCGCTGGCCGCGCAACCTTACCTGCCGCAGCGCTTCCTGGGAGAACCGGCCCATGCCTGAAGCCCCGCATATCACCCGGGGGGCGGGGGTGGTGGCACCGGGGGGGGCGCGAAGCGGTCCTGTTTTGGGTCTGCTGCGCAGACCAGCGGGAGCAAGCTCCCTCGCCACGGGATCGGTGCATCTTCTCGAGATCCGCTTGACCAAGGAGTATCGGACCCATGCCTGAGTTATTCCTGGATGGCCGCCCGCTCTCGGTGGCCAACGGCACCACCGTTGCAGCCGCGTTAGCGTTGGGCGCCGGCGGCTGCAGCCGAACCTCGGTGACCGGCCAGCGGCGCGCGCCTTTGTGCGGCATGGGTATCTGCCAGGAATGTCGGGTACTGATCGATGGCCGCCGGCGCCTGGCCTGCCAGACCTTGTGCCGCGACGGCATGCACGTGGACACCCGACCATGACCGAGTTTGCCGACATCCTTATCATCGGCGCCGGGCCCGCCGGCATGGCTGCGGCCCTGGCCGCAGCCAGCAGCGGCGCACGCATCGTGCTGCTGGACGACAATCCGAACCCTGGCGGACAGATCTGGCGCGATGGACCCCACGCCCACTTGCCGGCCGAGGCGCGACACATGCGAGAGCGCTTGCGCGCCTGCGCCAACGTGCACTGCCACGCAGAGACCCGGGTCATTGCGATCGCCGGCGACAAGACCTTGCTGGTGGAAAATGCCGAGCAGGGTTGGCTGATCGCTTATGACCGCCTGATCCTGTGCACCGGTGCCCGGGAATTGCTGCTGCCCTTCCCCGGCTGGACGCTGCCCGGTGTAACCGGTGCCGGCGGCTTGCAAGCACTGATCAAGGGCGGCCTGCCGGTGAGCAACGAGCGACTGGTGATTGCCGGCAGCGGTCCACTGTTGTTGGCGAGCGCAGCCACGGCAAGACGTCACGGGGCCCAAGTGCTGCGGATCGCCGAGCAGGCCAGCCGCACCGCAGTTGCCGGATTCGCTGCGCAACTGCCCCGCTGGCCGGGCAAGTTATGGCAATCCTTCGGCCTGCTCGATGCTCACTACCGCACCGGCAGCCATGTGCTGGAAGCCTTGGGAGGGGACAAGCTCGAAGGCGTGCGTCTGCTGCAACAAGGCAAGACGGTGGAGTTGGCCTGCGACCGTTTGGCCTGTGGGTTCGGGCTGATCCCCAATACCCAGCTGGGCCAGGCGCTGGGGTGCGCGCTCGACGGACAGGCGCTTGCGGTTGATGAACGCCAGGCCACCACGCGGGACGACCATTACGCCGCTGGCGAATGCACCGGTTTTGGCGGCAGTGAACTGGCCTTGGTTGAAGGCGCCATTGCTGGTCATGCCGCCGTGGGGAATACCGCTGCAGCCGAGCGCCTTTGGCCTGGCCGTGCGCGATGGCAGGGTTTCGCGCGGGCATTGAACAAGGCCTTCGCCCTGGACGGCCGTTTGAAAAGCATGGCGCGGAGCGATACGTTGGTCTGTCGCTGTGAGGATGTTCCTTACGGCGCCTTGGCCGGCCACGGAAACTGGCGTGAAGCCAAACTGGCCAGCCGCTGCGGCATGGGCGCCTGCCAGGGCCGGGTGTGCGGCGCCGCCCTGCAATACCTGCTCGGCTGGACACCACCCATACCCCGCCCGCCCTTCGGCCCGGCGCGAATCGAAACCTTGCTGAACCTGGAAGAAACCCCGCCCACCTGAACCCACAGACTCTTCTGTGGGAGCGAGCTTGCTCGCGAATGCGTCGGCACATCTGGCATTGATGCAAGCTGACCCACCACTTTCGCGAGCAGGCTCGCTCCCACAGGGATTTGAGGCGGACTTTTGAACTTTGCAGGCATCGCAGACCCCATGTGGGAGCGAGCTTGCTCGCGAATGCGTCGGCACATCTGGCATTGATGCAAGCTGACCCACCACTTTCGCGAGCAGGCTCGCTCCCACAGGGATTTGAGGCGGACTTTTGAACTTTGCAGGCACCGCAGACCCCATGTGGGAGCGAGCTTGCTCGCGATGGCGGCGTGACAGACAGCACATTTTCGACTGACACTGCGCCATCGCTCCCACACAAAAGACGACGCCGGTCATGCACCCCTCGCTCACCTCCCTCGCCCCCTGCGACCTCGACACCCTGCTGCGCAGCCTGCAAGCCATCGCGCCGTTGCTCGATACCCTCTCCGACACCGTGTTTTTCATCAAGGACAACCAAGCCCGCTACGCCTTCGTCAACCAGACCCTCGCCCGGCGTTGCGGCTTCAAGCACTGCAATGACCTTGTGGGCCTCACCGCCGAGCAGGTATTCCCCGAACGCTTCGGCCCGCTGTACACCGAACAGGATCGACGCGTGCTCGCCAGCGGACGGGAGCTGGCCGACCAGCTCGAATTGCACCTTTATTACGGCAACCAGCCGGTGTGGTGCCTGACCCACAAGCTCGCCTTGCGCGAGCCCTCGGGCCGGATCGTTGGCCTGGCCGGGATCTCCCGTGATTTGCAATCGCCACAAGCCAGCCATCCAGCCTTCCAGAAACTGGCGGCGGTGGATGCGCATATCAAGCTGCACTTCGCCCGTCCCATCAGCCTGGCGGAACTCACCGCCATTGCCGGCTTGTCGGTGGCGCAATTGGAGCGGCACTGCAAGCGCATCTTCCAACTCACGCCCCGCCAGATGATTCACAAGGCGCGCCTGGAAGAAGCCTCGCGACTGTTACTGGAACCGGATTTACCCATCACCGAAATCGCCCTGCGCTGCGGCTACACCGATCACAGTGCGTTCAGCCGCCAGTTCCGCGCGCTGACGAGCCTTTCCCCCAGCCAGTACCGAGAAAACCAGCGCTGACGTTGTTCCTTTACAGGGCAGCCTCTCACGCACTGCTCCCATCTGTAACACCGTCATTCTGCCCCGCTCGCCTGGCACCACCGGAGCAGTTCCAACAATTGCCCAATTATCAAAGCCTTACCTGAAACCGAGCTTGCAGCATAAAACAGGCACGTCGATTGCTTATCTAATATCGTATACGAAATCCTCAATACGATATCTCACCGCATTTATTCGACAGCGAGGCCTTTATGAAAAACCGTGCATTAGCCGCAGCCCTCAGCGTTGTCCTCTTTCCCCTGATTGCCCTTCCCGCCCATGCCGACAAGCTCGACGACATCATCGGCTCGGGCAAGCTGCGTTGCGCCGTCACACTGGATTTTCCGCCCATGGGCTTTCGTGATGAAAGCAACAAGCCGGCGGGGTTCGACGTCGACTATTGCAACGACCTGGCGAAAATCCTTGGCGTAGACGCCGAAGTGGTGGAAACACCGTTCTCCGACCGCATCCCCGCGCTGCTTTCCGGCCGCGCCGATGTCATCGTTGCCTCCACGTCCGACACCCTGGAGCGGGCCAAGACCGTCGGCCTGACCGTGCCCTACTTCGCCTTCCAGATGGTGGTATTGACCCGCGACGACACCGGCATCAACAGCTACGCCGACCTCAAGGGCAAGAAACTCGGCAACACCAGCAGCACCTACGAAGCGATCGCCCTGGAGAAGGACCAGAAGAGTTGGGGCAGCGGCAGTTTCCGTGCCTACCAATCCCAGAACGACACACTGCTGGCCGTGGCCCAAGGGCACATCGATGCCACCGTGGTCACCAACACCGTCGCCGCCGCCACCATCAAGTCGGGCAAATACAAGGGGCTGAAAATCGCCGGTAATGCACCTTACGTCATCGACTACGTGTCCCTCGGCGCCAAGCGCAGCGAGTATGGCCTCATCAACTACCTCAACCTGTTCGTCAACCAGCAAGTGCGCACCGGTCGGTACAACGAGCTGTTCGTCAAATGGGTCGGCACGGAAATCCCACCGGCCAACCTGACCGTGCCGCAGGTCTACTACTGAGGAGCGCGGTATGCCAAGCACGCCTATCTGCTTGCAAGGTCGTAGCCTGGTGGAGGGTGCCGCCCAGGGCACCCTGCTGTTCGCTGACGTTGGCCTGAGCTTTTGGGGCGGAGTCGATCCGGCCTCGGGCGAAGTCATCGATCGCCATCACCCCCTCAGCGGCCAGCGCCTTGCGGGTCGGGTGCTGGCGATTCCCAGCGGACGCGGTTCCTGCACCGGCAGCAGCGTGCTGATGGAGCTCATCAGCAACGGCCATGCGCCAGCCGCCCTGGTGCTGGCCGAGGCTGATGAAATCCTTGTTCTGGGCGTGCTGGTGGCCGAGGTGATTTTCCAACGTTCGCTGCCAGTGTTGTGCATCGGCCGCGAGGCATTCGAGGGCTTGCGAGGTCAAGGATTCGCGCGCATCGAGGGAAGTTGCCTGACGTTGTCCGGGCGCCGGCCCAACGATCAATGGTACGCGGCGGATATCCCCTCGCAACCGATAGCACCCTCCACCGTCCGTCTGAACGAACGGGACCAGGCGTTGCTTGACGGTGCATACGGCAAGGCTGCAAAAGTGGCAATGGGAATCGTCCTGCGCATGGCCGAGATCCAGGGCGCCGATGAACTGCTGGACATCACCCAGGCGCACATCGACGGCTGCATCTACACCGGCCCGGCCAGCCTGCGGTTTGCCGAACAGTTGGTGCAGTGGGGGGCGAAAGTGAGCGTGCCCACGACACTCAATTCGATTTCCGTGGACCAACGTCGCTGGCGCGAATTGGGTGTCGACCCGGCATTGGGCGAACCGGCCAGCGCCCTGGGCGACGCTTATATGGCCATGGGCGCGCAGTTGAGCTTCACCTGCGCGCCCTACCTGCTGAACACCGCACCCACCGTCGGCGAGCAGATCGTCTGGGCCGAATCCAACGCAGTGGTCTACGCCAACAGCGTGCTAGGTGCCCGAACGCAGAAGTACCCGGATTTTCTCGACATCTGCATCGCCCTGTGTGGCCGCGCGCCGTTGGCCGGTTGTCATCTCGATGATCAGCGCAAGGCCGGGCTGATCGTCAAAGTCCCCAGGCTCGATTCAATGGATGACAGCTTCTACCCGCTGCTGGGCTATCACATCGGCAGCCTGACGGGCCGACGCATCCCGCTGATCCAGGGGCTGGAAAACACCGCGCCCAACCTCGACGACCTGAAGGCTTTTGGCGCGGCGTTCGCCACCACCAGCGCGGCGCCGCTGTTCCACATCGCCGGGGTGACGCCGGAGGCCATGGACCCGGCCGCGGTGCTGGATCGCGACGCCGTGTTACCCACGGAAACCGTCAACATGGCGGGATTGCTCGCCAGCTGGCGCGAGCTCAACAGCGCCCGGCACAGGCATGTGGATGTGGTGTCCCTGGGCAATCCGCACTTTTCCCTCAGTGAATTCGCCGCCTTGGCAGGACTGTGTGCGGGGCGGATCAAACACCCCGACGTGGTCCTCGCGATCACCTGCGGCCGGGCCGTGCTGGAGCAGGCGCGCCAGGCCGGGTACCTGGAGGCGATCCAGGTCTTCGGCGCAACGCTGGTCACCGACACCTGCTGGTGCATGCTGGGCGAGCCGGTGATCCCGCCGGCCGCTACCACCTTGATGACCAACTCCGGCAAATACGCGCACTACGCACCAGGCCTGGTGGGACGTGGCGTGCATTTCGCCAGTTTGGCCGAGTGCGTCGAGGCCGCCTGCACCGCCACGGCCAGCGGCGAGCCACCGCAATGGCTGCAACCCTCCGCGGCCAAGGGGAACCCGAGCCATGTTTGACTACACGTTCCAATGGCGCCCGGCGCTACGCGCCCTGCCCGATATGCTCGCCGGCGCCTGGGTCACCTTCGAGACCGCCGCGTTGTCGATGATCTTCGGCGTGCTGATCGCCCTGGTCCTGACGGTGATGCGCCAGGCACGCCATCCGCTGCTACGTGGTGTCGGCAACGGCTGGGTATCGATCGCCCGTAACACGCCGTCGTTGTTCCAGATCTACATCCTCTACTTCGGCCTCGGCTCCCTCGGGCTGCACGTCAGTTCATGGTTCGCCCTGCTGGCGGGCATTACCTTCAACAATGCCGGCTACCTGGCGGAGAACTTTCGCGGCGGCCTCAAGGCCGTGCCGGGCACGCAGATGCGTGCCGCTCGCTCCCTGGGCATGAGCGCGTTCCAGGCCTACCGGATGATCATCGTCCCGCAACTGCTGCGCATCGTTTTCTACCCGCTGACCAACCAGATGGTCTGGGCGGTGCTGATGACGTCCCTCGGCGTGGTGGTCGGCCTGAACAACGACCTCACCGGGGTGACGCAGGAATACAACGTCAAGACATTCCGCACCTTCGAATATTTCGCCCTCGCGGCGGTGCTCTATTACCTGATCGCCAAGCTGATCGTCGGGCTGGCCCGACTGTTGTCCTGGCGCTTGTTTCGTTATTGAGGAGGGCTGGTCATGTTTTCTACAAGCCTTACCGTCAACGACCTGTTGTATCTGCTCGAAGGTGCCTGGGTCACGGTGCAGTTGACCGCCTGGTCGATCCTGCTCGGCACCCTCGCCGGCTTGCTGTTCGGCCTGTTGCGGGCGCTGTTGCCCCGGGCGAGCCTGCCGCTCGCGTGGGTGTTGGATGCGTTTCGCAGCGTGCCGCTGCTGATCCAGTTCGTGCTGTTCAACTCCCTGAAGAGCATCGTCGGCCTGGACCTCAGTGCCTTTGCCGTCGGTTGCATCGTGCTCGGTGTCTACGCCGCCGCGTATTTCACCGAGATCGTCCGGGGCGGCGTGCTGGCGGTGCCGCTGAGCACCCGGCGGGCCAGCCGGTCATTGGGACTGAGCTATTTGCAGGACCTGCGTTTCATCGTCCTGCCGATTGCCACCCGCGTTGCCTTTCCCGGTTGGTTGAACCTGGTCCTCGGGGTGATGAAAGACACCGCGCTGGTGATGTGGATCGGCATCGTCGAGCTGCTGCGGGCTTCGCAAACCATCGTCACGCGTATTCAGGAACCCCTGCTGGTGCTGTGCATCGCGGGCCTCATCTACTACGTCATGAGCCTGGTGGTCGCCCGCCTCGGCGCTCGCCTGGAAAGAAGGTGGCAGGAAAATGATTGAGATCGAAAACGTGCATAAATCCTTCGGCAACCTCGAAGTGGTCAAGGGCGTCAGCCTGACGGTGGACAAGGGCGAGGTCGTGTCGATCATCGGTGGCTCCGGTTCCGGTAAATCGACCCTGCTGATGTGCATCAACGGCCTGGAGCCGATCCAGAAAGGCAGCATCCGCGTAGACGGCGTGGAGGTCCACGACAGCGCCACCGACCTCAACCGGCTGCGGCAGAAAATCGGCATCGTCTTCCAGCAATGGAACGCCTTCCCCCACCTGACCGTGCTGGAAAACGTCATGCTGGCGCCGCGCAAGGTGCTGGGCAAGAGCAAGCAGGACGCCGAGGCGCTGGCGGTCAGGCAGCTTGAGCACGTGGGCCTCGGGGACAAGCTCAAGGCCTTCCCCGGCAAGCTCTCCGGCGGACAGCAGCAGCGCATGGCCATCGCCCGGGCGCTGGCGATGTCGCCGGACTACATGCTGTTCGACGAAGCCACCTCGGCCCTCGATCCGCAACTGGTCGGCGAAGTGCTCGACACCATGCGCATGCTCGCCGAAGACGGCATGACCATGGTCCTGGTGACCCACGAGATCCGCTTCGCCCGGGACGTGTCCGACCGGGTGGCGTTCTTCTGCAATGGGCGGGTCCATGAGATCGGGCCGCCGGACCAAGTGATTGGCAATCCGGTGCAGCCGGAGACGGCGGTGTTCCTTAAATCGGTGAAATAGCCAATGGCCTCATCGCGAGCAAGCTCGCTCCCACACTGTTTCGTGTGCACCACAAAAACCTTTGTGGGAGCGAGCTTGCTCCGGGCGGCGATCCGACGATGAGGCCCAACCAGACAACACAAGGATTTGACCCATGCGCTCATCCAGAATCATCCACATAGTCAGCTGCCACGCCGAAGGCGAAGTCGGTGATGTCATCGTCGGCGGCGTCGCCCCGCCACCCGGTGATACGGTCTGGGACCAGTCCCGCTGGATCGCCCAGGACCAGACCCTGCGCAACTTCGTCCTCAACGAACCCCGGGGCGGGGTGTTCCGCCACGTCAACCTGCTGGTGCCGGCCAAGGACCCACGGGCACAGATGGCCTGGATCATCATGGAGCCCGCCGACACCCCACCGATGTCCGGCTCCAACTCGCTGTGCGTCGCCACCGTGCTGCTGGACAGCGGCATCCTGCCGATGACCGAACCGCAGACGCGATTGGTCCTGGAGGCCCCGGGCGGCTTGATCGAAGCCGTGGCCGACTGCCGCGACGGCAAGGTGCAACGGGTCGAGATCAAGAACGTCCCGTCGTTTGCCGACCGCCTCGATGCCTGGATCGAAGTCGAGGGCCTGGGCTCGCTGCAAGTGGACACCGCCTATGGTGGCGACAGTTTTGTCATCGTCGACGCCCAGCGCCTGGGCTTTGCCATTCGCCCTGACGAAGCCGCCGACCTGGTGGCCTTGGGACTGAAAATCACCCGGGCCGCCAACGAACAACTGGGTTTCGTTCATCCGTTGAATCCCGACTGGTCGCACATCTCGTTCTGCCAGGTCGCCGCGCCCATTGTCCGGGAGAACGGCATCGCCACCGGGGCCAACGCTGTCGTCATCCAGCCCGGCAAGATCGACCGTTCCCCCACTGGCACCGGTTGCTCGGCACGCATGGCGGTACTGCACGCCAAGGGCCTGATGCAGGTGGGCGAGCGTTTTGTCGGCCGCTCGATCATTGGCTCCGAATTCCACTGCCGGATCGACTCACTGACCGACGTGGCCGGCCGCCCGGCGATCTACCCGTGCATCGCCGGGCGAGCGTGGATCACCGGCACGCACCAATTGCTGCTCGACCCGGCCGATCCATGGCCCCAGGGCTATCGGCTCTCGGATACCTGGCCCGGCGCATGACTTTTACCCACAACCCTCCGTGGCGAGGGGATTTATCCCCGCTGGGCTGCGCAGCAGCCCCCTGGCCCTGACTGACACACCTAATTGCCTATACCGGGGCCGCTTCGCGCCCCAACGGGGATAAATCCCCTCGCCACAAACCAAAAGGAGACACCCATGAGCAAACGCATCAACTGGAGCGGCGTATTCCCCGCCGTCACCACCCAATTCAACGATGACTTTTCCATCAACCTGGAAAAAACCCACCAAGTCATTTCCAACGTCATTCGTGATGGCGTGTCGGGCCTGGTGGTCTGCGGCTCGGTGGGGGAAAACACCTCCCTGAGCGCCGAGGAAAAAATCGCCGTGACCGAAGTCGCGGTGGACGCCTCCCGGGGCCGGGTGCCGGTGATCTGCGGCGTGGCCGAGTTCACCAGTGTGCAAGCCGCCAAGGTTGCCAACGCCGTGCGCAAGGTCGGTGTCGACGGCGTGATGCTGATGCCGGCGCTGGTCTACGGCTCCAAGCCGTTCGAGACCGCCGAACATTTCCGCTACGTCGCCCGGCATGCCGACGTGCCGCTGATGGTCTACAACAACCCGCCGATCTACAAGAACGACGTCACCCCGGACATTCTCATCTCGCTGGCCGACTGCGATAACGTGGTGTGTTTCAAGGATTCGTCCGGCGACACCCGCCGATTTATCGACGTGCGCAATGAAGTCGGCGATCGCTTCGTGCTGTTCGCCGGTCTTGACGATGTGGTGCTCGAAAGCCTGGCCGTGGGCGCCGAAGGTTGGGTGTCTGGCATGTCCAACGTGTTCCCCAAGGAAGGTGAAACCATCTTCCGCCTGGCCCACGCCGGACGTTTCGCCGAAGCCATGCCGATCTACGAATGGCTGATGCCGATCCTGCACCTCGACGCCCGCGCCGACCTGGTGCAATGCATCAAGCTGTGCGAAGCCATCGCCGGCCGCGGCAGCGCCCTCACCCGCCCACCGCGCCTGGCCCTGCCGGAAGAAGACCGGGTGTATGTGGAGCAGATCATGGCCAAGGCGCTGGCCAACCGGCCGATGCTGCCGGATGTGGGGCTTTAAGCTCGGGCGCAGAGGTTCGGGCATGTAAGAAATCCTGTGGAAGCGAGCTTGCTCGCGATAGCGGTTGTCCAGCTTGCATCCCTATTGGATGTCCCGACGCTATCGCGAGCAAGCTCGCTCCCACATGGGGTTGTGGTGCAAACGCGGGACCAACCGACCAGCAACACGGCGCCATCGCCAGTCTTTGCTACGCTTCCCCCGGCGAAACGACGCGCACGGGAGGCGTCCCATGAATTATTTCCTGGCCCAGGCCCTGAACAACCAATGGGCCAACCACAGGCTGCTGGACGCCTGCGCGCAGTTGAATACGGTGGAATACGAGGCCTACCGCACCAGTTTCTTTCCCTCCATCCAGGCCACGTTGTGCCATATCCTCGAAGTCGACCGTTATTACCTCACCGCCCTGGAAGGTGACGTGGCGGGTCAGGAACAGGATTTTTCCGCGACGCTCGCATTCGCCCAACTCAGGGAAAGCCAGGACCGCACCGACCGGCAGTTGGCGACATTCTGCGAAAACCTGAGGCACGAGGACCTCGCCCGTGCCGTTGATCTGCTGCGCGCCGACGGCCGGGTTCGCGAACGGATCGACCGTTTGCTGCTGCACCTGTTCGAGCACCAGATCCATCACCGCGGCCAGGTCCACACCATGCTCAGCGCCACCCACATCGACCCGCCGCAGCTCGACGAGTTTTTTCTCGATTGCGATCGAGCGTTTCGTCGACAAGAGGAAGCGCTGCTGCAGCTGGATGAAACCCGCGTCTGGCGGGACTATCGAGCCGACTGAAAAATCGAAAAAAATGCGATGGTCGCTGCCGACCATCGCCAAATCGCCCACCTCAGGCGCTCTCAGATCCGTGCGGGTGACACGATGATCTTCACGTTGTGTTCCTTGTTGTTCACCAGCTCCTCGAAGCCCTGCCCGACGATCTCTTCCAACTGGATACGCCCGGTCACCAGCGGCGAGATGTCCAGGCGTCCATCAGCGATGAAGGCAATCACGTCGGCGAACTCACCGTTGTAGGCCAGCGCGCCAAGCACTTGCTTCTCGGTGGAAACCAGCTCGAAGAAGTTGAATTCGCTGGGCTCTTCGAAGATGCCCACCAACACGCATTTGCCGGCCTTGCGGATCAGGTCGATGGCGAACTTGGCGGTGTGCTTGTTGCCGATGCACTCGAAGCTGACATCGGCGCCCAGACCACCGGTCAGGCGCCGAACCTCAGCCAGGGCGTCACATTCATTCGGATCGAGCACATGGCTGGCCCCGACTTCCAGGGCCTTGGCCTTGCGTGCGCCGGACATCTCCAGAGCAATGACCTGGGCCGCGCCGGCCGCCTTGGCGCACATGATCGTGCACAGGCCGATGGTCCCGGCCCCCACCACGACGACGTTCTGGCCCAACAGGCTGCCCGCTTTTTTCACCGCGTGCATGCCCACCGCCAGCGGTTCGATCAACGCGCCAGCCTCGGCGGGAAAATTGGCTGGCAGTTTGTAGAGCAAATTCGCCGGGACGTTGACCAACTCGGCGAACGCGCCGTTGTTCATCAGCCCGGTAAAGGCCAGGTTCTCGCAAATGTTGTAGAGCCCATGGGTGCAGTAATAGCAGGTGCCGCAATGTTGACAGGCATCGGCGGCCACCGGCTCGCCGACGCTGAAGCCTTCGACGCCCTCGCCCAGCTCGACGATTTCGCCGCAGAACTCATGGCCGAGGATGCACTGGCCCTTGATCCCGGTCAGCGGGTGTGGCGCCTCCACCGGGATGAACACCGGCCCGGCCACGTATTCGTGCAGGTCGGAGCCGCAGATGCCGCACCATTGCACGCGGATCTGCACCCAACCGGCGGGCGGCGATACCGGCAGCGGCACGTCTTCGACGCGGATGTCGTTGCGGCCGTGCCAGACGGCGGCGCGCATGCTGCGGGTCGGCTTGATTGAAACGTTCATAGCGTTGCCTCCAGATATTTTTGTAGGGCGACGGTTCAATCGCCGCCCGCTGGGTCAGTGCTGTCCGATGAATTCAAGGATCAATCGATTGACCTGCTCGGCCGCTTCCATCTGCACCATGTGGCCCTGGCCAGGCAGCACTTCGACCTGGGCACTCAACCCTTCGGCGTGGGCCGCCGGGATGATCGCGTCGTCGCTACCCCAGATGACCAGCGTCGGGACGTGACCGGCCTGCACGACTTCGCGCAGGTCCGCCTGCTGGCGGCCGTCCTTGAACAGGCTCCCTGCCAGTTGGCGCAGGACCGCGTCCACGCCTTCCAGGCGCTTGTACTTGAGCATGTCGTCGAGCATCTGCCGATTGACCAGCTCGGCATTCGAGAACAGTTGCACCAGCTGCGGCTTGAGCGCATTGCGGTTGGCCGCGTCGACGAAACCTTGCAAGTAGCTGCCGTTGATCTCGGCACCGAGGCCGGCGCTGCCAATCAAAGTCAGGGAGCGGAACCGTTGCGGCATCAAGCGCGCGGCATTCAGCGACACGGCCCCGCCCATGGAATGCCCCACCAGATGGGCCGCGTTGATGTCCAGGTGATCGAGCAACGCCAGCACCACGCCGCTCAGCTCGTCCAGGTCGCCGCGTTGCAGGGCCTTCGACGATTCGCCATGGCCTGGCAGGTCCAGGGCAATCACCCGACGCCCGGCGGCCAGCGCTTCATGGTTGAACAGCCAGTTGTTCAGGTCACCACCAAAACCGTGCACCAACACCAGCGGCGTGCCGCCCTCGCCGCGCTCGAAATAGCGGATCACCCGGCCGTCCACCTCGACTTTCTGTGGTTTCGGGCCACTGTCCTCATCGGCCGCGTCGCCGGGCACGAAGCTGGATTGGAACTGTTCGATGACCGCGTCGATCTCGGCATCGCTGGCCTCGCCTTCGACGACGATGCCGAGCAAGGCGCCAACCGCCAGGGTTTCATCCTGGCGAGCCACTTGCCGGCGCAACACACCGGAAAACGGCGCCTCGACGCTGCTGGAGATCTTGTCGGTCTCGACGTCCATCACCTCATCACCCTTGGTGATGGCCTGGCCCTCCTCCTTGAGCCAGGCGTCGACCCGGCCCTCGGTCATCGACAGGCCCCACTTGGGCATGGTCAGGGTAAAAATCTGGCTCATCAGCGCTTGCTCCACTCGATCACGTTGAGCACGGCTTGTTCGATTTTGGCCGCGTCAGGGATGTACAGGTCTTCCAGGGAATCGGAGAACGGCACCGGCGTGTGCGGCGCGGTCACCATTTCGATCGGTGCCTTGAGCGCGCCGAAGGCTTTTTGCGCCACCAGCGCCGAGATGTCGGTGGCCATGGAACAGCGCGGGTTGGCCTCGTCGATCACCACCAGGCGTCCGGTCTTCTCGACACTTTCCAGGATGCTGTCCTCGTCCAGCGGACTGGTGGTGCGCAGGTCGATGACTTCACAATCGATGCCACGTCCGGCC
The DNA here is from genome assembly GCF_016756915.1 of Pseudomonas sp. HB05. Taxonomy (NCBI): domain Bacteria; kingdom Pseudomonadati; phylum Pseudomonadota; class Gammaproteobacteria; order Pseudomonadales; family Pseudomonadaceae; genus Pseudomonas; species Pseudomonas sp. HB05. The sequence continues at coordinate 75,194 of NZ_JAESPG010000026.1, read as the reverse complement.
AGGTTGCGCGCCGCATCCATCGCCGTATTGACCAGTCGCCCGTAGGACACCAGCGTCACGTCCTTGCCGTCGCGCAGGAAATTGGCCTCGCCGAACGGCACGGTGTAGAGCTCTTCCGGCACCTCGCCCTGCATGCTGTAGAGCAATTTGTGCTCGCAGAAGATCACCGGGTCGTTGTCGCGTATCGCCTGGATCAACAGGCCCTTGGCGTCGTAGGGCGATGACGGGCAGACCACTTTCAAGCCCGGGATATGCGTCCACAACGAGGTGAGCATTTGTGAATGCTGGGCCGCGGCGCGCAGGCCGGCGCCGACCATGGTGCGGATGACCAGGGGCGTGGAGGCCTTGCCGCCGAACATGTAGCGGAATTTCGCCGCCTGGTTGAGGATCTGGTCCAGGCAGCAGCCGGCGAAGTCGACGAACATCAGTTCGCACACTGGCCGCACGCCGCAGGTGGCGGCGCCGACCGCTGCGCCGACATAACCGATTTCCGACAACGGCGTGTCCAGCACGCGCCCCGGGAATTGATCGTAAAGTCCCTTGGTGACGCCGAGCACGCCGCCCCAGGCATCGTTCTCACCGGGTGCGCCAGCGCCACCGGCCACGTCTTCGCCCATGATGAACACGCTGGAGTCGCGACGCATTTCCTGGGCCAGGGCTTCGTTGATTGCCTGCTGATAGCTGATTTTTCTCGCCATGATGGGATTCTCTCTTGTTGTTTTATAGGGGCGTTCAGGGGTAGCTGACGTAGACATCGGTCAGCAGGTCGGACGCCGCCGGCTTGGGATCGGACTTGGCCTTGTACACGGCGTTTTCAATCAGCATCTCCACTTCCTTGTCGATCTGGTCCAACTGCTCGACCGTGAGCAGCCCGGCCCGGGTGGTACGGTCGCGGAACTGCATCAGGCAGTCCTGGTTTTCGCGGAAATGCTTGACCTCGTCGGGTGCGCGATAGGTCTGGGCGTCGCCCTCGAAATGGCCGTAGTAACGGGTCAGCTTGACCTCGATCAGTGACGGTCCTTCCCCGGCACGGGCGCGTTCGACGGCAGCCCCGGCGGCTTCATGGACGGCGAAGAAGTCGAAGCCATCGACAGTCACGCCGGGCATGCCGAAGCCGGCGGCGCGGTCGGCGATGTGGTCGCAGGCCACCGACCAATTGGAGGCAGTGGCCTCTGCGTAACCATTGTTTTCGGCGATGAACAGGCACGGCAGGTTCCACACCGAGGCCATGTTCATGGCTTCGAACACCGCGCCCTCGTTGGAGCCGCCGTCGCCGAAAAACACCACGGCGACGCTGTCGGTGCCCTTGAGCCGCGCCGCGAGGGCTGCGCCGACCACCAGTGGCGCACCGGCGCCGACGATGCCGTTGGCGCCGAGCATGCCTTTCTCGAAATCGGCGATGTGCATCGAGCCGCCCTTGCCTTGGCAGACCCCGGTTTTCTTGCCGTAGATCTCGGCCATCATCCCGTAGACGTCCACGCCCTTGGCGATGCAATGACCGTGGCCACGGTGGTTGGAGGCGATGCAATCGTCGTCCCCGAGGTGCGCCATGACGCCAGCGGCCGAGGCTTCTTCGCCGGCATACAAGTGGACGAAACCAGGGATCTCGCCGGTGGCGAATTCCACGTGCAGGCGCTCTTCGAAGGCGCGGATGGTGCGCATGACCTGATAGGCGTGCAGCAATTGATCATGGGTGAGCGATGTCGACATTTTTATTCTCCAGGCGTGTCTTCTTGAAGGTTCAAGGGGTGTTGCGGGTGCTCGCGGCCAATGGCCAACAAGCGTTGTTGCGCGGCGTAGGTGAGCACCGCGTTGACGTCGATGCTCAGCGGGCCGCCGGCATCGAGGGTGACCGTGAGCCGGTCATGGGCGTTGAATTCGATTTCCCGCTCGCCGTCCAGGGCCAACGTGCCGGCGGACAGCGACAGACCGTGGGCGACGCCGGGTTCCAAAGGACCGGCGGCGAGCACGCCGCAGCCTTGCAGCAAGCCTGGTGCGAGCGGCACCAGCAGCGCCTCGGGAGAGTGCGGGTCCAGGCGCATCCAGGCACCGCCTGGCGCCTGGCGTGACACCGGGAACCACAAGCCGCACAGGGCCGACAAACCGATGGATTGCGGTTCGGCGAAGGTCACGAAGACTTCGGCGAGGTCCTGGGCCCGACTGATCGCCCGGGCACCGACGAAACGCAGCGGCGACACGGCAACGTCCACCAGGGCCACTTCACGCAAGCCACGTGCGGCATCGCAGACCAGCAAGCGCTTGTTGCGGCGCAAACCGATTTCGTCCGGGATGCGGCCGCAGGCGTACAACCCGCCGGCCAGCCCGGCACTGGTGGCTTCGCGTAGCTCGGGGAAGGCATTGTTGGTGCCGGTGGAAAGGGTCAAGAGAGGAATGTCGCCGACTTCGGCGGCGACCGCCTTGTGGGTGCCGTCGCCGCCGAGCACGGCGATCAACGCCACCTCGCGCTCGGCCATCAGCCGGGCGGCGCGGCGGGTGTCTTCGACGGTCTGGCGCAGGGTCAGGTCGAGAAACTCCAGGGCCGGCCAGTGGCTGCTGCGGGCCTGCCGGCTGTGGCTGTTCTTCAGCACGGCGGCGGCCATGCCGATCATGTCGGTGGGCATCAGCACCTGTTCGATGCCCGTGGCGCCGAACGCGGCCAACAGGCGCTGGATCACCGAGACCTTGTCGGTGCTGGAAAACAATCCGGCATTGGCGGTCAGGCGCCGCACGTCACGGCCCGACGCAGGGTTGGCAATGATGCCGACGGTGAGCGGACGGCGGCTCATGGCGCCACCGTGGCGGGAACGATCAACGGGCTTGGCGGGCAAGTCATAGGCACCTCTTTTTATTATTGGAAGCCCAACGGGATGGGTCCAAGGCCTAGAGCAAGGCCGGTGCCAATTACCGGAAAGTCGACGCAAAGCCGCGAGTCAGAGCGCTCGCCACGGTCCATTGGAAGCCTTGCCCACGAGCCCGGTGAGACGCCACATGCCAGCCTGCACGACGAAACCGCGAGACGCTGAGACGTCGCGTCTCACCTCCAGGCCTGCGCTCCGCCGGGCTTGTCTGCGCCCGGCGATCAGCGCTTAATGTGCCGACAACGACAAGAAGCTGAACCGGAGGCCCCTATGCTTTCCGCTCACTCCCGGGCGCATGTGGATTGCGTCAGCCGCGTGCTGAAGAACGCCGCCCGACTGCCGCAATTGCCGGTGCCGGACCTGATCCTCGACTCCTGGCGCCGCTCCATGGAGCAACATCACCTGGACCCCGGCTCGCTGCAGGGCCCGCGGATCCTGTCCCACGACGTGCTCAAGCAATGCCGCGAGCGCTCGGAACTGTTCCTCAATATCGCCAGCGACGAAGTGGCGCGCCTGCATGGCCGGGTGCGCGATGCCGACTATTGCGTGCTGCTGACCGATGCCCAGGGCCAGACCATCGACTACCGGGTGGAAACCACCCTTCGCAATGACTGCCGCAAGGCCGGGCTCTACCTGGGGACGTGCTGGTCGGAAGGCGAAGAAGGCACTTGCGGCGTGGCGGCGGTGCTCACGGCCAAGACGGCGGTGACGGTGCACAAGCGCGACCACTTCCGCGCGGCATTCATTGGCCTGACCTGCTCCGCCGCGCCGGTCTTCGATCCACAAGGGGAATTGCTCGGGGTGCTGGACGTCTCGGCGGTGCGTTCGCCGGATGATCGCCGCTCGCAGCACCTGATCCGGCAAATGGTGGTGCAGAGCGCCCGGGAAATCGAACAGGCATTTTTCATGAGCAGCGCCCAGGGTTACTGGGTGCTACGGGCCCATCGCAACGCCGGGTACGTCGACAGCCAACCGGATTTCCTGCTGGCCTGGGACGACGATGGCTGCCTGCAAGCCCTGAACCCGGCGGCGCGCCAGTTCTTGATGCAGCGTTACGGCCAGTTGCCTCAGCACATCAGCCAGATCTTCGACGCCCAATTGCTGCACCGCGCCCGTGACGAAAGCCTCTATCCGCTCGATGTCGATTTGCATGGGCGCTTGAGCGCGCCACGGCGCCGGGCCACGCCTCGCCAGCGCGCCATGACGCCGACCGAGCTCGATCCACGCCTCGCCGACAGCCTGACCCTGGCGGTGCGGGTCAAGGATCGCAACCTGCCGGTGCTGATCCAGGGCGAGACCGGTTCCGGCAAGGAGGTCTTTGCCCGCCAGTTGCACCAGGGCAGCCAGCGCCGCGACCGGCCTTTCGTGGCCTTGAACTGCGCGGCCATACCGGAAAGCCTGATCGAGAGCGAGTTGTTCGGTTATGTGGCCGGTGCCTTTACCGGCGCCTCGGCCAAGGGTATGCAGGGCCTGTTGCAGCAGGCCGATGGCGGCACGCTGTTCCTCGACGAAATCGGTGACATGCCGCTGGCCCTGCAAACCCGCCTGTTGCGGGTGCTGGCCGAGGGCGAAGTGGCGCCGTTGGGGGCATCGCGGCGCAAGGCCGTGGACATCCAGGTGATCTGCGCGACCCACCGCGACCTGGAAACCCTGGTGGCCGCCGGCGAGTTTCGCGAGGACCTGTACTTCCGTCTCGGCGGCGCCCGTTTCCAACTGCCCCCGCTGCGCGAACGCACCGACCGATTGGCGTTGATCAATCGCATTCTGGAAGAAGAGTCAGCACTGTGCGGCGGTGCGGTGCACCTGAGCGGCGCGGCGCTGGAATGCCTGCTGGGTTATCACTGGCCGGGCAATGTCCGCCAGTTGCGGCATGTGCTGCGCTATGCCTGCGCGGTCTGCGAGGCCAGCGTGATCCAGCTCAGCCACTTACCCGAGTCATTGCACAGCGCGACTACCGTCGATCATGGGCCGGAGCCCGGCGCCAGTCCTGAACGCCAGGCGTTGCTGGACGCCCTGGTGCGCCATCGCTGGAAACCCACCCCGGCGGCGCGCGCCCTGGGCATTTCCCGGGCAACGCTGTATCGACGGGTGCATCAGCATGGCATCGAAATGCCCGGCCGGAGTCCGGGCTGAAGGCTTATCGTCGCGCCAGCTCATGGCGCACGCATTGCTCGTAGTAGGTCTGCTTGACCGCCACCGGCTTTAGCCGCGAAGTGCTGTTGTAGGTCTGTTCGGTAATGCCCAGGGCGGTCATGCGCATCCAGGGCCGCGGAAACTTGCGCACCTGCAACTTCTTGCGTGCCCCGTACAGGCTGACCCCGGACAGCTTCGACGCCTGGGCGCCCGCCGCAATGTCCGAACCCCAGCGACATACTGACTGCTGGTTTGCCGTCAGCGCCCTGGCCTGGGCATCAAGCGAGACGGCGGCCATGAGCATGGCCGCCGCGATCCAGATAGAAACACGCATAGGTTTGTCGTCCAACTTTCTGAAATGAAAGGAGTTTGACGTTGGTTTGATGAGCAAGGGGCCAGCATTTCCATGCCATTCATCACCTCACGCGCTTATCTATAAAGTACATTTGAAACATATCTCAAGATACTGATATTTATGTATTTTTATTTTCCTATCAGCCCAGCAAGAGCAAGCCAATCCGCATGCAAACCCGTGGCGAGGGAGCTTGCTCCCGCTGGGTCGCGTAGCGGCCCCCTTCCCATTTTTCTGATAAAGCAAGTTGCGAATGCCTTTTAGGGCCGCTTCGCAGCCCAGCGGGAGCAAGCTCCCTCGCCACGGATCATTGGCTGGCCTTGGCTTCTTGCAGCAATTGCTGGATCACCTGCTCCTGCTCGCCATACCGCCCTTCGCCAAAATGGCTGTAGCGCACCTGCCCCTTGGCATCGACGAAGTAATGGGCCGGCCAGTACTGGTTGTTGAAGGCGCGCCAGATTGCATATTGGTTGTCGATGGCCACCGGGTACTGGATGTCCAACTTGCGCACCTGCTCGCGCACGTTGTCGATGATCTTCTCGTAGCCGTATTCCGGGGTGTGGACGCCGATGACCACCAGACCGTCCTTCGCGTATTTCTTCGCCCACTCGTTCACATACGGCAGCGTGTGCTGGCAGTTGATGCAGTCGTAGGTCCAGAAATCCACCAGCACCACCTTGCCCCGCAACGACTCGCTGCTCAGCGGCGGCGAGTTGAGCCATTGCACCGCGCCGTCCAGCGCAGGCATGGCGCCTTGGGATTCGAGCGTTGGCATAGTGCTCGCGCCGGCCTTGCTCACTACATAGTCGATGGCCTTGGGCACGTTCTCCAGCAGGCTTTTTTCCAGGCTGGCCGACTGTTGCGACGATGTCGCGGCCAGTAACCGGTCATCCGCCCCGGTGCCAATTGCCACGGCGGCCAGCAACACCAGCGCCCCGGTGGCGCGGCGCAGCCAGGCGGTGATCGGCAGCGAGAGTTTCAATCGACCGACCAAGCCGCGGCCGGCGAGGATCAAGGTTCCCAGTGACAAGGCGCTGCCCAGGCCGTAGGCGAGCAACAAAAGGCTGGTCTGGGCGCTGGCGCCTTGCAGCATCGCCCCGGTCAGGATCACGCCAAGGACAGGGCCGGCGCACGGCGCCCAGAGCAATCCGGTGGCGACGCCGATCAACACCGACGCCACAGGCCCACTCATCCGCCCGGCGCCGGCATCAAGACGATTGCCCAGGCTGACCAGCGGCCGCGCCAACCAAGTGCCCACCCGGCTGAACATCAGCGAAAAGGCAAACAGCACCATCACCACCAGGGCGACTTGTCGTCCGGCAACGCTGGCACGCAGAACCCATTCGCTGCTGGCCACAGCCAGGCTGGACACGGCGGCGAAGGTCAACACCATGCCTCCCAGCGTCAACAACACCGAGCTGCGCGATTGATTGGCCCGGGCGAACAGGAACGGCACCACGGGAAGAATACAAGGGCTGAGGATCGTCAGGATCCCGCCGAGAAATGCGATCAGAAGCATGGCAACACCTCAAATTAAAGGCTGGCGGAGAACCCGTGGCGAGGGAGCTTGCTCCCGCTGGGCGCGGAGCGCCCCCTTCGTATCTGCCTGACACACCGAATGGTCAGTGCTTTCTTGGAGCCGCTCCGCGACCTAGCGGGAGCAAGCTCCCTCGCCACGAGAAAAGGTCAATTCTGGTTGCTGCAGTTATCTGAAAACTTGCGGTAGTCCAGCTCCTGTTCATGCCCCGCCGAATCCAGGTAGGTCATGCGGGCATTCACTACGCCACAGGCCGGTTGCGGGTCTTCGCTCAGGGACAGCACTTTGCGTACATCCAGGTGGGTGCCATAGCTGTAGGTGTGCGGCTGGACGGTGCTTTCGGCCCGGGCCGACAGGGTGCAGACGTTCAGTGCGGCGAACAGGCAGGCGGCGTAGATGGCTTTGGTGTTCATGGCGGTGTCCTCGATTCAATGGATGTTTGTTCAGAGGCAGGTCGTGTTGCCTCGATGGATGCCATTGAATGCCGCCCAGGTATCACGCCTGTATCGAACCGAGTGGCTTTTTGCATCGCTGTGTATCCGCCGCGCGCCAGATACACTGCAATACAAACCGTCCCAGGCCAGGCCGGCTGCTGGCTGTAGACTCACCCACAACAAAACGCCAAGGGGCAGAACACCATGGATCATGTCGATCATGTGTTAATCGTGGATGACGATCGCGAGATCAGGGAACTGGTAGGCAACTACCTGAAAAAGAACGGCCTGCGCACCACCGTCGTGGCGGATGGCCGGCAAATGCGTGCATTCCTGGACACCACTCCGGTGGACCTGATCGTGCTGGACATCATGATGCCCGGCGACGATGGCCTGGTGTTGTGCCGCGAATTGCGCGCCGGCAAGCACAAGGCCACGCCGGTCTTGATGCTGACCGCTCGCAACGACGAGACCGACCGCATCATCGGCCTGGAAATGGGCGCCGACGATTACCTGGTCAAGCCCTTCGCCGCCCGCGAATTGCTGGCCCGGATCAACGCCGTGCTGCGGCGCACGCGCATGTTGCCGCCCAACCTGGTGGTTACCGAGAGCGGGCGCCTGCTGGCGTTTGGCCGCTGGCGGCTGGATACCACGGCCCGGCACCTGCTGGACAGCGATGGAACCATGGTGGCCTTGAGCGGCGCCGAGTACCGGTTGTTGCGGGTATTCCTCGACCATCCGCAGCGGGTGCTCAACCGCGACCAGTTGCTGAACCTGACCCAGGGCCGCGACGCCGACCTGTTCGACCGCTCCATCGACTTGCTGGTGAGTCGCCTGCGCCAGCGCCTGTTGGACGATGCTCGCGAGCCGGCGTACATCAAGACCGTGCGCAGCGAAGGTTATGTGTTCTCGCTGCCGGTGGAGATCCTCGAGGCCTCGGTATGAGTTTGCCCCTGCGTTGGCCGCGCACCCTCGCCTCGCGCCTGTCGCTGATCTTCCTGATCGGCCTGGTCCTGGCCCAGGGTTTGTCGTTCGGCGTCCAGTACTACGAACGCTACGAAAGCGCCAAGAACACCATGCTCGGCAACCTGGAGACCGACGTCTCGACATCGGTGGCGATCCTTGATCGCCTGCCTGCCGCGGAACGCCCCGCGTGGCTGCCAAAGCTTGCGCGGCGCAACTACGGCTACGTGCTCGACGAAGGCCAGCCTGGCGTGCCGATGCTTCCCGACAACGCGCCGATATCGGTCAGTTCGCTCCAGGAAGCCTTGGGCGAATCCTATGCGCTGACCTTCAACCAGATCCCAGGCCCAAAGATGCACTACCAGGCGCACCTGCGCCTGAAGGACGGCAACCCGCTGACCATCGACGTGCGTCCTGCCATGGCGCCGCTTTCACCTTGGCTGCCGATGGTCTTGCTCGGGCAACTGGCGCTGTTGATCGGCTGCACCTGGCTGGCCGTGCGCATCGCCGTCAGCCCCCTCACCCGACTGGCGCAGGCGGTGGAAACCCTCGACCCCAACGCACATGGCGTACGCCTGGACGAAAAAGGCCCGACCGAAGTGGTGCACGCGGCCAAGGCCTTCAATGCCATGCAGGACCGCATCGCCGCCTATCTGAAGGAGCGCATGCACCTGTTGGCCGCGATTTCCCATGATTTACAGACGCCCATCACCCGCATGAAGCTGCGGGCCGAGTTCATGGACGATGGAATAGAAAAAGACAAGCTCTACAGCGACCTGGGCGAAATGGAGCATCTGGTGCGTGAAGGCGTGGCCTACGCCCGCAGTATCCACGGTGCCACCGAAGCCAGTTGCCGGATCAGCTTGGATGCGTTCCTTGACAGCCTGGTGTTCGACTATCAGGACACCGGGCAGGATGTGCAATTGTCTGGCAAGAACGCCGCCGTCATCGACACCCGTCCCCATGCGTTGCGTCGGGTGCTGGTCAACCTGGTGGACAACGCCTTGAAGTTTGGTGGCGCAGCGCAGATCCAGGTCCAGCCCGCCGCCAACGGGCAATTGGCGATCCAGGTATTGGACCGAGGCCCCGGCATCAGCGAGCCGGAACTGGCCGAAGTGCTCAAGCCGTTCTACCGGGTGGAGAGCTCGCGCAACCGGGAAACCGGCGGCACGGGCCTGGGCCTGGCGATCGCCCAGCAACTGGTGAACGCCATGGGTGGGTCGCTGACCTTGAGCAATCGCGAGGGTGGCGGGTTGTGCGCTGAGTTGCGCTTGGGTTGCGATACGTCCGCCTGAATCCCACCGAATCCCTTGTGGGAGCGAGGCTCTGCCGATCTTGCTCGCGATAGCGGTGGGTCAGACAACATCAATCGACTGACCTGACGCTATCGCGAGCAAGCTCGCTCCCACAGGGTCTTGTGCAAAGGCTCGGTATCGGGTTTGTATATCAGTGTGTCAACCGCCACAGCGCATACACAAACTTGCACACCGCCCCCTTCCGGACACACCCTGCTTACACCCACTTGAAAGACTCCTCCTATCCCCGGCCACCACGATGCCGGGCCATCCAAGGAGCTTTCCCATGCCTAACGCCACCGCAACGCCGCCTGCTTTCCGTTACCAGGGCTGGTCGCTGTTCAGCCTGCTTGCCGCCCTGGTGCTGCTGATGACCGTAATGATCCTGATCATCAACCCCGACCTGACCGAAGGCGTGCGCAGCGCCATCCGCGCCACTGCCCGTTCATCCTTCGCCCTGTTCCTGCTGGCTTTCACGGCCTCGGCGTTTGCCGTGCTGGTGCCCTCGCCCCTGAGCAAATCCCTGGTGCGCGAGCGGCGCTTCATCGGGTTGGCCTTTGCCTTTTCCCATCTGATCCATGCGGTGCTCATCTACTGGTACGGCCAACTCAACACCGAGTTCTGGCCCGGGCGCACTGCCCTGGGCAACGTGCCCGGCACCGTGGGTTATGTATTTGTCCTGCTACTGGCCCTGACCTCGTTCAAAAGCACTACGCGGCTGATCGGCGCCACGGCCTGGAAGCGCCTGCACACGACCGGCATGTGGGTATTGGCGGCGATCTTTGCCTACTCGAACTTCAAGCGTATTCCAATGAGTGACTGGTACGTGCTGCCGTTCGGCCTGATCTGCGCCGCCACCGCAATCCGCCTGATGGGCAAGCTGGCCCAGGCCAACAAACGCCAATCCCTGCAACGCGCGGCCTGAGCGAAGGAGAACGATCATGTACACGACTGTCTCGAAAACCTTGAACAGCCTGCACCTCAACCTCGATCACGCCGGCTCGTGGCTCGCACCGCTGGGGCTGCGCCTGTTGCTGGCCTGGGAGTTCTTCGAATCCGGCCTGGAAAAATGGAACGGCGAGAACTGGTTCGCCGAGATCCAGTCGGCCTTTCCCTTCCCGTTCAACCATGTGCCGGCCAGTTGGAACTGGGAACTGTCGATGTGGGCGGAACTGATCTGCGCCATCGCCCTGTTGATCGGCCTGGGTACGCGCGCCTCGGCGCTGGTGTTGATGGTCGTTACCGTGGTCGCCACCGCAGCCGTGCATTGGCCGGCGGACTGGTCGAGCCTGAGCGAGCTGGCCCAAGGGTACGCGATCACCAACAAGGGTTATGGCAACTTCAAGTTGCCGTTGATTTACCTGGTCGCATTGCTGCCGTTGCTGTTGCAGGGTGCCGGCCAGTTGAGCGTGGATGCGCTGCTCAAGTCGCTGCTCTGGACAAAAAAATCGAAACCTTGAAGGACTCGCGTCGGTCCAGTCCTGTATGAGCCAACGCGCTGCGTATCGCTGTCATGGCGGTCGCAGCGCATCAAGACAGCCCATCAGGACGAGGAACAGACATGAGCATGACCGTCGGTGATTTTCTGGTTGAGCGCCTTTATGAATGGGGCGTACGTCGCATCTACGGCTATCCGGGCGACGGCATCAACGGTGTATTCGGGGCCTTGAACCGGGCCAAGGGCAAGATCCGTTTCATCCAGGCTCGTCATGAGGAAATGGCCGCGTTCATGGCCTGCGCCCATGCCAAGTTCACCGGCGAACTGGGAGTCTGCATCGCAACGTCTGGCCCTGGGGCGTCGCACCTGATCACTGGCCTGTATGACGCACGCATGGACCACATGCCCGTCCTCGCAATCAGCGGACAGCAGGCGCGCAACGCGTTGGGTGGGCATTACCAGCAGGAATTGGACCTGGTGAGCCTGTTCAAGGACGTTGCCGGCGCGTTCGTCGAGCAAGCCAGCGCCCCAGCCCAGGTCCGCCATCTGCTTGACCGTGCGGTACGCACGGCGGTGGGCGAGCGCCGAGTCACTGCGCTGATCCTGCCCAACGATCTCCAGGACCTGGAATACACGCCGCCGCCCCACAAGCACGGCACGCTGCACTCAGGCGTCGGCTACCGCAAACCCAAGGTCGTGCCCTACGAGGAAGACCTGCGCCGGGCCGCCGACGTGCTCAATGCCGGCAAGAAAGTCGCCATCCTGGTGGGTGCCGGGGCCCTGCACGCAACGGACGAAGTGATTGCCATCGCCGACAAACTCGGTGCCGGCGTCGCCAAGGCCCTGCTCGGCAAAGCGGTGGTGCCTGACGAATTGCCATGGGTCACCGGCTCCATCGGCCTGCTGGGCACCGAGCCCAGCGACAACCTCATGGCCGGTTGCGACACCCTGCTGATGATCGGCTCCGGCTTCCCCTATGCCGAATTCCTGCCCGGCGAGGGCCAGGCACGTGGTGTGCAGATCGACCTACAGTCCGACATGCTCAGCCTGCGCTACCCCATGGAGGTCAATCTGCAAGGCGACAGCGCCGACACCCTGCGGGCCTTGCTGCCGTTGATCGAAGAAAAGACCGACCGCGCCTGGCGCAAGAAAATCGAAGGCTGGCGGGCGGACTGGGACAAGACCCTGGAAAAACGCGCCCTGGTGTCGGCCAAGCCGATCAATCCGCAACGCGTCACCTACGAGCTGTCCCCCCGACTGCCGGACCGCGCCATCATCACCAGCGACTCCGGTTCGTGCGCCAACTGGTATGCGCGGGACGTCCAGATCCGTCGCGGCATGATGTGCTCGCTTTCCGGCGGACTCGCCTCCATGGGCGCCGCCGTGCCCTACGCCATCGCCGCCAAGTTCTGCCACCCGGATCGTCCGGTCATCGCGCTGGTGGGCGATGGCGCGATGCAAATGAACAACATGGCCGAGCTGATCACCGTCGCCAAGTATTGGCGCACCTGGACCAACACCACCTGGATCTGCGCGGTATTCAACAACCAGGACCTGAACCAGGTGACCTGGGAACAGCGGGTCATGGAAGGCGACCCGAAATTCGAGGCGTCCCAGGACATTCCCGACGTGCCGTATCATCTCTTCGCCGAGTCCATTGGCTTGAAGGGCATCCTCGTCGATCAGGAAAGCGACGTGGCTGGCGCCTGGGAACAGGCCTTCGCCGCCGAACGCCCGGTGCTGATCGAGTTCCGCACCGACCCCGACGTGCCACCCTTGCCGCCGCATATCAAGTTGGAACAGGCGAAGAAATTTGCCTCCACCCTGCTCCATGGCGATCCGAACGAGGGTGGCATTGTCGTCGAGACGGCCAAGCAGGTGCTCGGCGCGTTGCTGCCGGGCCATCGCAAGGACAAAGAGTGATCATGCAGACCCGAGCGAGCCGTTATGAGCTGATATTGCTGGGAAGCTTCATCGCCCTGTGGGCGTGGCTGGCCATCGCCCCGATGAAACGCAGCGACTGGCTGGCGGAGAACCTGCTGGTCGTCGCGCTGCTGGTGGTTCTGGTGGCGGTCCATCGCCGGTTCAGCTTCTCCCGGCTGTCCGCCTCGCTGGTGTTCGTGTTCCTCTGCATCCACGAGGTCGGTGCCCACTACACCTACGCCAAAGTCCCTTACAACGAATGGTGGCAGGCCCTGACCGGCGGCCCGGCGCTGGACCAACTCCTGGGTTTCCAGCGCAACCAGTTCGACCGGCTGGTGCACTTCAGCTATGGCCTGCTGCTGGCCTACCCGGTGCGCGAGGCGCTGTTGCGGGTCATCCCCGCCCGGGGATTCACCGGTTACTTCCTGGCTTGGAACCTGATCCTGTCGTCCTCGGCCATTTATGAGCTGATCGAATGGATCGGCGGCGCCTACATGGGCGGCGATACCGCCAAGGCATTCGTCGGCGCACAACAAGACCCGTGGGATTCGCAAAAGGACATGGCCCTGGCGGCATTGGCAGCGGGCGTGGCGTTGGTTGCAGCCGCCGGGGTCAATTATTTCCAACAGCGGGACTTTGCCTTGGAATGGGCCCGGCGCGGCAAAGCCAGCACATGAGGGTGATCGCCGGCAAAAAAATGGTGCAACTGGTCAGCAAATTTCTACTTTTATTAAGCTAATCAGACAGTCAGCCGATACAAGGTGAGTGCGGGGTATCTCGCGTTTAGCTGATGGCTTGTTTTTATGATTGAAGATGCTGGCAATGGCTCCACGGTGGCTTCCGGCGAGCGACCAACCCGAAGTTTCACCCGCCGCACCTTTCCGGCCATCATGCTGTTGCTGTTCATCATGTCTGCGCTGGCCATCGCGGTGCTGCTCAACATCACCCAGACCCAGGACGAACAGGCCCGTGAACAGAGCCTGTTCTTTGCCCAGCGGGCCATCGACGGCATGCGTACCGGCATCGGCCGCGACCTGAGCGATTACTCGAAATGGAGCGACGCCTACCGCCACCTGCACTTGGAAGTCGATAAAGACTGGGCCTATGACCAGGAAAACGTCGGCAGCAGCGTGTTCTCGCTTTATGGCTACCAGGCGGTGTTCGTCATTTCCCCTGCTGGCAAGACGGTTTACTCGGTGATCAATGGCGAAATGAGCGAAGTGGCCGCCGACACCTGGCTCACCGGCGACTTGCGGGCAATCGCCAAGAAGGCCAGGGCCGCGGAAAATCGTGACGAGGTGATCGTCGAACTGCTGCATCACGAGGACGCGCCGGCCTTCGTCGCCGTCTCGGCGATTACCACCGGCACCGACAATAGCGTGCGCGAGATTCCCGGCCCGTCCAGCCTGATGCTGTTTGTCAAAGTCCTCGACGCCGGTGCGCTGCAGAACCTGTCCCGGGACTTCGCCCTGCCCGGTGCGCATATCGCCCACACGCCCGGCCCGAAAGACACCGCCCAGGTATTGCTCGACAGCCTGACACGCGAAGCCTTGGCCTGGCACCCTGCTACCCCCGGCAAGGATTTGCGCAAGGTCCTGCTGCCCTTGCTCGGATTGGCGTTGTTGGTCCTCGCGATCATGGCCCTGGCGGTGTTGCGCCATGCGCTGATCATGCTCCGCGCCCAGGAGCGCCAGTACGTCAGTCTCCTGGCCCATCGCAAAGCGCTGGAACGCAGCGAAGAACGTTTCCGGGACATTGCCGAGGTATCGTCCGACTGGCTGTGGGAAGTCGACTCGAACGGAACATTGACCTATTTGTCCGAGCGCTTCGAACAGGTCACCGGGTTCAGCCCCTCCGAGTGGCTGGGCAAACCGCTGCACAGGCTGTTGCACCCTCACAACGGCTCGATCTCGATTGCCCATTGGCTGCTCGGCGGCGCCAACAGTGCATGCGCTACGCCGCTCCTGTGCGAATACACCGCGCGCAACCAACGCATACGCACCTGCAAGCTGTCGGTACGGGCCATCGAGGCCGGCGCGCAGGGCTTTCGCGGCACCGCCACCGATATCACCGAAGAGCTGCGGGCGCTGGCGCAGATCAAGCACCTCTCCCTGCACGACCCCCTCACCGGCCTGGCCAACCGCAACCGCTTGTTCGATTGCCTCAGCGAGCACCTGGACCAAGCGCACGGAACGCCGCTGGCGGTCCTGAACCTGGACATGGATAGATTCAAGCCGGTCAACGACTCCCTCGGCCATGCCGTGGGCGACAAGGTGCTGAAGGAAGTTGCCCATATCCTCCAGCAGAACGTGCGCGGCACTGACCTGGTGGCCCGCCTCGGTGGCGATGAATTTGTCATCGTCATGCCCAACCCGGGTGGCGCGAGCGATCTCGACCAACTGTGCGGGCGCCTGATCGAATGCATGCAGCGCCCGATGCACCTGGACGGCAATACGCTGTACCTGGGCATGAGTATCGGCGTCGCCTGGTCGCACCCCGCTGAACAGCGTGCCGAAGAGCTGTTGCGCCAGGCAGACATCGCCTTGTACGCGGCCAAGGCCGCCGGTCGCAATACCTGGCGCGTCTACGAAGAAGCCATGGGCAACGTGGCCCGCGACCGCCGACGCTATGAGCAGCAATTGCGCGATGCAATGCAACAAGACCAGCTTGAATTGCGCTACCTGCCGCGTTTCGACGTGAATGCCGAACAGTTGCATGGCTTCGAAGCCCAGGCCTTCTGGCACCATCCCGAGCGAGGTGAGCTGGGTGGCATCGATTTCATTCCGGTCGCCGAAGCGTCCGGTCAACTGGAAGAACTTGGCAGTTGGATGTTGATCCACGCCTGCGAAGAGGCAACGACCTGGCCCAACGCCCTGAACGTGTCCGTCGCGGTATCGCCGCGCTGGTTCAGCAGCAGTTTCCTCTTCAACCAGGTGCACAAAGCCCTGGAAACGAGCGGCCTGCCTGCCCAGCGCCTGACGCTGGAAGTGGCCGAAGGGGTGCTGCTGACCGATCACAAGACCCTTGCCAATACGTTGCATGCGCTCAAGGCCCTGGGTGTGCGGATCAATATCGACAAGTTCGGCACCAATATTGCGTCTCTACGGGAAGTCCTTGACCAGCCGTTCGATGGCATTCGCTTTGATCGCAATATCCTTGCACAGTTGGGCCTGGAGCATGATCAGGAGGGTGTGCTGGCGATGATTCGGTTGAGCCGCAGCGTCGGGCTGATGGTAACGGCCGAGGGTATCGAGAATGCGCTGCAGTTCAGTCAATTGCGCAGTGTGGCGTGTGATCAGGTGCAAGGGCCGTACTTCGGCGCGGCGTTGGCTCGCTCGGAAATGGCTTCGTTCTTTACCACGCCGCGGTGGCTTTAGCCTTCAGAAAGCTTTTTGTGGGAGCGAGCTTGCTCGCTCCCACAGGGGAAATGCGATCATCAAGTCGGCTCCCAGACCGCCGCGCAAGAACAACCTAGCCCCCCGGACTCTGTCGAAAACTCACCGCCAACCGATTCCAGCTATTGATAGTGCTGATCGCCATAGTCAGGTCCACCAGTTCCTCTTCACTAAAACTGCCACAGGCCAACGTATAGACGTCATCCGGCACCTGGCTCTCAGCCAACAGCGTGACGGCTTCAGTCCAGGCCAGCGCGGCCCGTTCGCGCTCGCTGAAAAAGCCACTGTCGCGCCACACCGCCACCGCAAACAGACGCCGCTCCGTCTCGCCCTGGCGGCGCGCATCCACCGAGTGCATGTCGGTACAAAAGGCGCAGCCGTTGAGTTGCGAGGCGCGGATCCTGATCAGGTTCAGCAATGCCGGCTCGATGCTCAGGCGACTGGTCAGCGCCTCCAGACCGATCATCGCCCGCATCGCCCCCGGGGATGCGCTGTAGTAATCGAGACGCGGGCTCATGGCGGGCTCCGTAGTGGTTGATAAATCCACGGTAAAACCTTGAGGCCACCCGCGACAGATCCAATCCGTCGATAAACGCCCACGCAACTTCTCTGCTCCGGCGCATTGCGGGTAATCTTGCGGCCTCGGCCCTTGCCGCAATCGATCATCCCAGGAGCCCGCAGGTATGGAACTTCATGTCGTCATCAACGGCCGCAAGGACCTGACGGGCCAGTTGTATCGACAATTGCGCAGCGCCATCGAAAGCGGTCGACTGGCCGCCGGCACGCAACTGCCGCCCAGTCGCCTGCTGGCCGAGCAGTTGGGCATATCGCGCAAGACCGTTTCCGACACCTACGCGCAACTGACCTACGAAAACCTCCTCACCGGCGTCATCGGCAAGGGCACCTATGTCAATGCGCGCCCGGCCAGCATCGTGCGCAAGCAAAGCCATCGCGAGCTCGCCGGCGCCGATGTGGTCGAGACCTGGCGCAACATGCCGGACTTGCTGCGCCATCCGCCACCCGAGAGCGCGCTGCGCTATGACTTCATCGGCGGCGCGACCGGCAAGGGCCAGTTTCCGCTGGATGACTGGCGTCGCTGCACCGCCCATGCCCTGCGCCAGATCGCCAATGCCAAGGGTTTCTACAGCCAGCCCGAGGGCTTGCCGGCGCTGCGCAACGCCATCGCCCGGCACATCGCGTTTTCCCGCGGGGTCAACTGCCAGGACGACGACGTGGTGGTGTGCAACGGGGCGCAACAGGCCCTTGATCTGATTTCCCGGGTACTGACCCGCCCCGGCAGCCTGGTCGCCATGGAAGACCCCGGCTATCCGCCGGCACGCCTGCTGTTCGGTTCCCATGGCGCGACGGTGGCCGGAGTGCCGGTGGATGAGCAAGGCATGTGCGTCGACTTGATTCCGGACGGCACACGGCTGATCTACGTGACGCCGTCACATCAATTCCCCTTGGGCATGCCCATGAGCCAGCCCCGGCGCGAGGCCCTGCTGGCGCGAGCCTATGAACTCGGGGCGATCATTATCGAAGACGACTATGACAGTGAGTTCCGCTATGAAGGCCGACCCGCCGACTCGTTGCAGAGCATGGACGAGCGCGGGATCGTGGCGTACGTAGGGACCTTTTCCAAGACCTTGCTGCCGGAACTGCGCCTCGGCTACGCGATCCTGCCACCGGCGATTCTCGAGGCGGTGATCCTGGCCAAGCGCCTTACCGACCAGCACACCTCCACCCTGCCCCAATGGGCGCTGGCGAAATTCATTGCCGAGGGCTGCCTGCTCAAGCACATCCGCCGCTGCCACGCGCTGTATGCCGGCCGGCGCGAGCGAATCCTGGCGCGCATGGGCGATGACCTGTCACCCTGGTTCGAGGCCGTGCCCACCACGGCGGGTTTCCATATGGCTGTGCTGTGCAAGGTACCGTTCGACCTGTCTTTGGTGATCGAATTGGCGAAGAAAGCCGAAGTCGGGCTCTACAGCCTCGACGGCTTCTTTAACGAGGCGCCGGTGCGTCCAGGCCTGATCCTGGGTTTTGGCGCCATTGAACTGCTCGACATCGATATCGCCCTGGACCGTCTGCGAGACATCCTGCAGCAGGTTGCCTGACCGATTGGACTGGGCGTTTATCCGCCCATTGGCTGTTTTAGCCTTGTCCCGTCGGGCCTATCCTGCTTGGGTGTGATCAGATCCCGTTCGACTTGATTCAGGAGCCAGGACAATGTCTCGCCAAGTGATCAACACCGTTCAAGTGCAGGCCGCCGCCGGGCGCTCGGAAGAGCTGGGCCGGCAGTTGCAGCAAATCGTCGAAACCCTGCGAGCCTTGCCAGGCTGCGACGCCTACATGGTCGACCGCTGCCCTGAAGACAATGAGCGCTGGAACGTCAGCGCCCGCTGGCGATCGGAAGCGGACATGCAGGCCCACTTCAACTGCCCCGAAGTGCAGGGCTTCATCAGCTTGCTGGAAAGCCGCCTGGCCCGAAGCGTGGACTTCAACAGCTTTCCGGTGATGTGAGTGAGCTCTTCTTTTGCGTGGCGAGGGAGCTTGCTCCCTCGCCACGGTGGTCTACCCATCTTTCAAAAAATTGGACGTTTGTCCCCAGTACCTTGGGGCTTAGGGTGAAGGCGAACTCACTCCACGCCACAAAGGTCCCCCCCCCATGAAAACCCTCTACCTGATCGCCGCCCTGAGCCTGCTTCCCATTGCCCCGCTCTACGCCCACGAAACCGGGCCGTCGGAGAAGGTCCAGGTGCTGCAAGAGAAGCTGCTGAAAAACCTGCCCGGCAAAAAGGCCATGATGCTGACCGTCGATTATGCGCCGGGCCAGTCGTCCATCGCCCACAAGCACGACGGCACCGCAATGGCCTACGTGCTCGAAGGCGCTATCACATCCCAGGTCAAGGGCGAACCCGCGATCACCTACAAGGCTGGCGAGTTCTGGTACGAAGCCGCCGGTTCCGAGCACCTGGTGTCGAAGAACGCCAGCGCCACCCAACCGGCCAAGCTGCTGGTGTTCATGGTGATGGGCGAGGATGAAGCGGTGTTGATTCCGCTCAAGAACTGACCTTCTTTAGTGGGCTCACAGCAGCAGATTTGTGGGAGCGGGCTTGCTCGCGAAAGCGGACGGTCAGTCAAAAACGATGCTGAACCTAATGACGCCTTCGCGAGCAAGCTCGCTCCCACAGGAGGTGAGCTGCGCGCTTTAGCTGCGGCGGGCATTGACCGCAGGTACCCACTCCCGCCAAGGCTGGGCCCTTTCCAGTTGGGCGGCCAGGGCGAGCAAGGTGCTTTCCTCGCCGAACCGGCCAGCGAAATGCGCCCCCACCGGCAGGCCGTTGGCGCTCCAGGCCAGCGGTACGGACATCGCCGGTTGCCCGCTGGCATTGAACAGCGCGGTGAATGGCGAATAACTGTGGACGCGCTCGATGAGCTGTTCGAGGCTCATGCAAACGTCGTGCACCTCCAACTCACCAATTAGCACTGGCTCCCGAGTCAGGACCGGGCTGAGGATTACATCGTAGTCCTGCATGAACATCGCGAACCGGCGACCCAAGGCATGGATCCATTCCACGGCGCCGGCATACTGCGCGCCACTGACGTTGCCCTTGTCCCGCAGGATGATCCGGGTGCGCACTTCCAGTTCCTCCGCCTGCACCGCAGCCCCACGCATCTGGCCCAGCACATCGACGTAATGCCGCGTGCTGGCGCCAATGATGGTGAAGACCTGGTCGAGAAATTCCGGCAACGCCACCGGCAGGTTCACCGGCTCGACGCGGTGCCCCAGGCTTTCACACAAGCGGGCGGCCTCGCCCACTGCCTGCAAGCTTGGCGCCGACGTGGCCCAGGGGCTGACGTGCTCGACCAGGGCGATGCGCAGCGGCTTAGGATCACGCTGCACGGCCGTCACATACGCCAGCGCCTGGACCGGCGCGGCATAGGGCGCGCCCAAGTCGATCCCGGCGGTAGCGTCCAGCAGCGCGGCGCTGTCGCGCACCGACAGGGTGATGGCGTGGGGCGTGCCCATACCGGCCCAACCCTCGCCAATCATCGGGCCCGACGGCAGCAGTCCACGGCTGGGCTTGAACCCGAACACGCCACAACACGACGCTGGCACCCGCAACGAACCGCCGCCATCGTTGCCATGGGCGAACGGCACCACCCTGGCCGCCACCAGCGCGGCCGCGCCACCGCTGGAACCGCCGGCGCTGCGCTCGGTATTCCACGGGTTGCGCGTAGCGCCAAAACGCACGGACTCGGTGGAATAGGAGGTGCCGAACTCCGGCGACGTGCTGGTGCCCATCACCTGACAGCCGGCCCGCCTCAACCGCGTGACCAATTCCGATTCAAAATCCGCGCGACAGTCCCCCAGCGAACGGGAACCATTGGTCATCGCCGCGCCCTGGACCGGCGAAAACAGATCCTTGATCAACGTTGGCACGCCAGCGAACAACCCTTGCCCGGCCTCAGGCGAACGCGCCGCCTCCCGTGCCGAATCGTACAGCCGCTCCGCCACTGCATTGAGTTGTGGTTCGACCCGTTCCAGGCGTTCGATGGCGGTCTCCAGCAGTTCGCCAGGCTGGACCTCACCGCGCCTGACCCACTCGGCCAGCCCGGTCGCATCTTCTATGTCCATCAATGAGTGAATGTCTTGCAGGCTCATGTTTCAGTTTCCTTGCTTCAGGACGATTGACGAGATTGGGCGATGCGCGCCTGGCCATTACCCCGTGCGCGCAAGCCGACAGCCACCCACAGCAGTGCAGCGGCAAGGCCGGCGAAGGCCAGCCATTGGATCGATTGACGCAAATCACCGGCATAGGCACCGACGAACGCCACCACCAACGGACTGATGAACTGGCCGATATAGAGGAACGAGGTGAACCCACCCAGGCCACGCCCACGGGTGCGGGCGGTCAGGGCATTCATGACGGGCGCCATCACGTTGGGCACCAGCAGCCCGGCTCCCAAGCCTTGGATGAACACCGCCAGCAGCACGGCGTTGTAGCTTTGCGCTCGCACCAACAGGCAGAGACCGAGCCCCATCAGTGCCAACAACAGCGCATTGCAACCGGCGATCCCGAAGCGCCGACGCAACAACGGCCAGCTCAAGGAACCGCCGAGGGTTGCCAGCAGGCTCAAGCCCGCCGACAGTCCGATCATTGTGCTGGACGTCACGCCCAGGCCGACCAGCAGCGTCGGCGCCTGGATCGGCATCACAAACGTCAGGACCATGCCCCACACGATCATCAGGTAGCCCACCAGCAATTGCCGAACCGCGACCTTGGTCGGCGCTGAATCGTCAGCCTGCGGCTCAGTGACCTGCCGCCTCGTCACGGGCGGTTCCCAGAGAATTTTCAGCATGGCGGGCACCAACAGCAACGGCAGCAGATACAGGAGAAACGGCGAGCGCCAGGAGTGTTCCCCCAGTGCCCCGCCGACGACAAAAAACAGCGCCCCGACCAGACCGATCGTCACCACCTGCCGGTTGACGTAGCGCAAGCGTTCCTCGCCGTGCCAATAGTCGGCAATCAACGTGGCGCAACAGGTCATCACCGCCGCCTCGGCACAGCCAAACAGCAACCGCGCGATGACAATGCCGTGCAGGTTGTCGAGCAGCGCGGGCAACGCGCCGAGCAGGGCGTAGAGCAACGTGGCGATCACCAGCAGCGCCTTGCGCCCGATCCGGTCGGCCAACCAGCCGGCAAGCGGCGCGCAAAGGGCAATCGCCAACGCCGGCCCGGTGATCGCCAACGGCACCAGCAGATCGGCGCGAGGCTCAAGGGGTCCGAACTCGGCGCCCAAGCGGGGAAGAATGGGCGTGACCATCACCGAACCCATGATCGTCAGGCTGCTGCCCAGCATCAGCACCCACCCTTCACGCCGGCCAACCGCCTGGCGCGGCGCAGCCGTTGAAACGGAACTTGATTGCTTCATGGCGAGCCCCTTAGAAACTGTGGGAAATGCGCAACGCGGTGGTGTAGCCTTCGGCGCGGTTTCGCGCATCGAACTCCTTGTACACATGCAGCCAGACCGGTGGCATGCCCGGCTTGAAATAGCCCACCGCAGGACCTGCCGCCATCACCCGTGCGCGATTGCCCGCTTCCAGGCCCGGGGCATCGTCGTCGGTGAACTGGCGGTAGTAGTAGCCGCCCACACCCAGCGTCCAGGGGCCGACATGCTGGCCCACGGCAAATTCGTGGCGGTACTCGACGCCGTTCTTGTAGTCGGTCGCGTGGTTGCGCGTGTTGACGTCGACCTCGAAGCTGGAAGACACCTCGAACCCCGTGTCAGAGAGATAGGTCGCGTTGAGAATCGGTGAAAACGTCCAATGATTGAGACCCGGCGAGATCAGCCGATCCTCGTCGTAATCACCGGTCGGCGCCTGGATCTGCAACTGGGCGTTGACGAACAGGTTCGGCGACAGCGTCCATTGCAGGATCATCGGCAATACTTGAATGTCCGCCAGGCGAAACGGATCGGCCTCCAGGTCCAGCGGACCGCCCGGGGTCTGCACCCGCATCGACGCGTCGATCTTGAAGAACGGCACCACCGCGCCATAGCCGTACTTGGCGCCAAGCACGGTGTAATCGGTCATGTGCAGGTAGGCGGCGGCGATGGACAGCACATCGAGGGAGAGGTTGTTGTCCTGCGCGCGGCCGTGGCGATCCTTTTGCACGTTGGCTGAATAGAACGCCGTGCGCAGCCCGACTGTCCCGAAGGGTGTGGCGGGCGGCATCATGCCGGCGCCGAAATCGTAGACCCCGATCGCGGTGGTCGGCGCGCCGTTTTCGGTGCCGTTGGCCACGGCGCTGGCGCCGATCAGTCCCAAGGCGAACCACGCAAGGCGCTGCTGATTGTTGTTTTTTTTCTGATTCATCGAATGCCCCATCCCATCTGTGTGGTGTTGGGGTCATCCTAGGGAGCGGGTGCGCCAGCCGTTATCCGTTTTCAGCACAGATGCGTGCGACGCAGGGTTTGCGAAGGGGTTTCGCCAAACAGGGTGCGATAGTCACTGGCGAATCGGCTCAGGTGCCAGAAGCCCCAGCGCGCCGCCACTTCTTGCACGCCTTGGGTGCCGAGGCGCAGTTCGCGGCGCACGGCATTGAGGCGCAGGGCACGCAAATAGGCCACTGGGTTGATGCCGAGGGTTTCCTGGAAGCAATACTGCAATTTGCGGCGGCTGGCACCGATGTGGTTGCACAGGTCCAGGATCGACAGCGGCTCGTCGACATGGGCCAGGGCATATTCCCGAGCCCGGTCGACCATGCGCTTGCGGGCCGTCGGGGGCAGCGGCGGTGCCTCGTCCGGCGCCACCAGTTCGAGGAAATGCAGCATCACCGTGTCGCGCAGGCCACGACGGATCGACTCGTGGCCCAACAATGACGCGCGTCCCTGCCCGCCCCCTTCCAGCTCATCGAACAAGGCGGCCAGTTCA
Organism: Pseudomonas sp. HB05; assembly: GCF_016756915.1. NCBI lineage: Bacteria > Pseudomonadati > Pseudomonadota > Gammaproteobacteria > Pseudomonadales > Pseudomonadaceae > Pseudomonas > Pseudomonas sp. HB05. The sequence continues at coordinate 51,425 of NZ_JAESPG010000026.1, read as the reverse complement.
GCCGGCAAGGTTGAATCGCCGAGACGGTAACACTTGGGAAGATCGGTAATTCGAAAGGCGCTGCCCTGGCGTTCCAGCAGGTGCTCCAACGCCTGCTCTTCGACCGCGACACCGAGCAGGTCCAGATGCTGCGGCGTACGCAGGTCCGGCAGGTTCCGGCCGCACGCGACCATCAGGCTGGGCTCGACAATCGGGTGTCCGGAACAGAACACCGGGCCGTCGGCGCTCAGCGGCACGCTGAAAGTGATCGCACCCTCCCACGCCATGCCACGCTTGGTCATGGCCTGGTTAGAGCGGTCGCGCACCAACTGCATCCACTCCGAGCGAAACTCGATCAGTTCGCCCTCGAAGTGTCCCGGCGTCAACTGGTCGTAGCTGACTTGCCATCCGCCCATGTTCCGCGCGTGTTCGTCGATGTCACCGGTGCGAAACCGATTGATCGGCTGCGTCGGCAGTGCATCCGCCATATCGTCGTTCATTAACCCGACCTTCGAGATTTCCAGGGTTCATGATCGAAGATCAGGCAAGTTCCATTCCGCCCGGCAGGCCGCTTGCTCGATTGTGCCGAAAACGGCTAATCAACTGCCGGCACCGCCGTGGGCCTCTTCGAAGAAATAGTCCTTCCAACTGCCGGCCTTGTTTTTCAGCACACCCAATTCCTGCAGCTTCTCGGCATAGATGTAGGTGCGTTGCGGCACGACGGTAAAGTCGATTTCCGGGTCGTTGACGATGCTCTCCACCAGGGGCAGCGGCAACTTGGATTGCTCGACCCGGATGTAGGTCTGGGCGGCAGCGGCCTTGTCAGCCTTGATGAGGGCTTGTGCTTCGACAAGCGCGTCATAGAACGCCTTGTAGGTCTTCGGATTTTCGTCGTGGAATTTTTCCGTGGTGTAGAGCACGTTGAACGTCGCCGGTCCGCCGAGCACGTCATAGGAACTGAGGACTTTGTGCACGTTGGGGCTCTGCAGCGCCTGGTACTGGAACGGCGGGCTGGAAAAGTGCGAATTGATTTCCGACTGGCCCGCGATCAGCGCGGCCGTGGCGTCCGGGTGCGGGAGGCTGACCGAGATGTCGTCGAATTTCTTGTAGTGGTCGTTGCCGAATGCCTTGGCCGTCTCGATCTGCAACGTGCGCGACTGGAACCCGACCCCGGCTGCCGGCACCGCGATCCGGTCCTTGTCGGTGAAGTCCTTGAGCGTCTTGATCGCCGGGTTGTTGGTCAGCAGGTAGTTGGGCATCGAGCCCAGCGAGGCGATGGCCTTGACGTTCTGCTTGCCCCGGGTCCGATCCCAGATCGTCAGCATCGGCGGCACCCCCGCCGACACCACGTCGAGGGCGCCGGTGAGCAGGGCCTCGTTCATGGCGGTCGCACCGGAAATGCTGTTCCAGTCCACCTTGATCTCTATGCCCTGGGCCTTGCCGTGTTTCTCGATGAGCTGCTGGTCGCGCACGACGTCGAGGATCAAATAACCGATGCCGAATTGCTGGGCGATGCTGATCTTGCCTTCCGCGTGGGCCAAGGGCCCCGTCAGCAAGCTTGCCGCCAAGGAAACAAGTAATACGGGACGCTTGAACACCATGACCGGGGCCTCTTGAGAATGAAGTCAGGCGCCGACTGTAAGGCTATAAAAAACAAAATTTAAATACCTATATAGCATATGCATATCACCCGCAGATGCACTGCGACCAACTTGACAATAGGCAGGCAGAGGATTAATCAGCCAGAGGCACCCGGCGCTGCGATGCGCACCGCCTCCCTTCTATTGCGCCAGAACCGAGCCGACGCGACCATGAACGAAATGACCCATGACATTCGCATCGCCGCCGAGCCGATGTCCCAACCTCGCGCGCTGGTCTTCCTCGCTTATCCGCAGATGGGACTGCTCGACCTGACTGGCGCCCAGACGGTTTTCTGGGCGGCCACCAAAGCCATGGCTGAACGCGGCCTGCCTGGTTATCGAATGCACACCGCGAGCCTGGACGGCGGGCTGATGCCCACCGCCGAAGGCCTGGTCGTTGCCACCTCTTCCCTGCGCGAGTTCGACGACGTCAGCGTCGACACGCTGATCGTGCCGGGCGCCCCGGACATCCGTCAGGCAATGATTGATTGTGTCGAGCTGGTGGACTGGCTGCGCGCCGCCTCGACCAAGGCCCGGCGCACGGCGTCGGTGTGCAGCGGGACTTTCCTCATGGCCCAGGCCGGTTTGCTGGATGGTCGCCGCGCCGCCACGCACTGGGCGATGTGCGAGATGCTCAAGAGCGGCTTCCCGTTGATCGAAGTCGATCTCGACGCCATTTTCATCCAGCAGGACAAAGTCTGGACCTCGGCGGGCGTCAGCGCTGGCATCGACATGGCCCTGGCGTTGGTCGAAGCCGACTGCGGCCGCGACGTTGCGCTGCAAGTGGCGCGGGAACTGGTGGTGTTTCTCAAGCGACCTGGTGGGCAAGCGCAGTTCAGCCAGTTGTTGTTGGCGCAGACCCAGGACAGCGCCGGGTTCGATGAATTGCACGGGTGGCTCGCCGATCACCTGGACGAGGCCGACCTGACCATCGAGCGACTGGCTCGCCAGGCGCGCATGAGTCCGCGCAACTTTGCCCGGGTCTACAAGCGCCAGACCGGAAGAACCCCAGCCAAGGCCGTCGAGATGTTCCGCCTGGAAGCCGCGCGAAGAATGCTGGAGGACTCCGAGCGCAACATCGACCAGATCGCCCGTACCTGCGGCTTTGGTGATGAAGAACGGATGCGCCATACGTTCCAGCGCCACCTGTCGATTTCACCCCGCGAGTACCGCAACCGTTTTTCCCGTTGAGGCGGATGGCGCCATCCCTTCACGCCACGCGTCGTGCTTGAAGGCGTGAGTCGGACACCTCGGCAAGAAACGCGCAGCACCGGGAGCGCAACCAACGCTCCCCCGGATCATTATGGGAAGCGCCGCGCCAGACCATCGTCAGTTCACGTTCTGGCAGCTGAAATGGCGCCGCCTCCGCCCGCAAGCCCGTCGCCATCGCCATGGCCCGGGCGACATAGTCCGGCACGATGGCGATCATGTCGCTGCCGGCCAGCAACCTCGGCAATGCGCTGAACTGTGGCACCGTCAGTACCACCCGCCGATGCCGACCCGCCAGGCTCAACGCCCGGTCCGAATCATCGATCACGTGCCCCATGGACGAAACCACCGCGTGGGGCCGGCGGCAGAACTCATCCAAGGACAATTCGCCGGGAAGCGAATCGGCCCGCAACAGCATGGGCCGGATCGGTCGCAAAGCCTTGCGCCGGGCGTTGGCCGGCAATTCCAGGGTGTGACTGATCCCGACGGTGATCTCGCCGCACGCCAGCAACTGGCACATCTGCCATTGATCGGCGCGGCGCACCACCAGCGTCGTGCCGGGCGCTTCGACACGCAGGCGGTGCAACAGGTCTGGGAGCAAGGCGTATTCGACGTCATCGGAAAGGCCGATGTGGAACGTGGCGTCGCTGGTGGCCGGGTCGAACGCCTGGCAGCGACTCAACGCGGCGGCGATTCCGTCCAGCGCCGGGGACAGGTTGGAAAAGATTTCCTCTGCCCGCGAGGTCGGCTCCATGACCCGGCCCGCGCGGATGAACAGGGGGTCATCGAACATCAGGCGCAAACGCGCCAGGGCGGCACTGATGGTCGGTTGACCGAGGAACAGTTTCTCGCTGACTCGGGTGACGTTTCGCTCGTGCATCATGGTTTCGAAGACAACCAGCAGATTGATGTCAGCACGACGCAGGTCATTTCTGTTCATCATGGTAGCCATTCCAGGCACAAGGCCAATGATTCAAGGAAAGTCGCACCCGGAACGTCTTGCAGGGCCGACGGCGGCAGAGTGCTTGAAGGTTACGCCAGGGCCCAGCGCGCGTCTGTTGTACCGGAGGACGCCCCACCCACGCTTTGGGTCGAGTCATCGATACCTGGGTATGTGGGGATGACTGCCAGGGTTGGCAGGATTTCAGGGTTTTATGTCCTACCCCAGGCCGAGGGCAACTTTTAAGATCAGGACCGATGCCCTGTTTCCTCCGTCGCCGGGGGTTGGATCAGCCAAAAAAAGGCCTGCAGCGTGCCCACACCCGCCATGATGTTCAAGAACGTCTACCAAAGCCTGCGGCACAACCCTTGTCCGAAGGCGTCGACGCCCTCGAGGGGCATCAGCACCCACCCGCTGGTCAATGCCCTGGGCTGGGCAGTCGGCTTGGTGGTGGCCTGTGGGATTGTCATCATCAACTCCGAAACCCATTCCGACCTGGCGCCGACGCTGCTCTACATCACCTTGCTGCTGATGGCGGCGAATCTTTTTTCCATCAACCTGGTGATCACTGTAGCCCTGATGTGCATGTTCCTGCTGACGGCGATGTTCCTGTACAACGGCGGCTATCACCGCTGGGACTCAACCACGGGTTTCTTTCGCTGCCTGACGGCCCTGTCGGCCATCGCGTTCCTGGCACTGCGCAGCAAGCAGGCCTCGGACAGCCTGCGGCATCACCAGGCGTACCTGATCGAGGCCCAGGCCCAACTGGCCCACGCCACCCGATTGACCTCCTTGGGCGAAATGGCCGCCTCCATCGCCCATGAAGTGAACCAGCCGCTGACGGCCATCACCAGCAGCGGCGAGGCCTGTCGCCGCTGGCTGGAACGCCCGGTTCCCGACCTCAAGGAAGCCCTCGACTCGCTGGACCGGATCGTCGCCAACGCCCGCCGTGCCAGCGAGGTCATCAATCGTACCCGGGCGATGGCCCGCAAATGCGACCCTCTGCGCCGGCCCGAGTGCCTGGAGCCGATCGTCAGGGAATCGCTGGACCTGGTGCGCCACCAGCTGGCCCAGCACAAAGTCAGCGTGAAGCTGGAACTCGCGACGACGCCCAGCCAGGTCAGCGTCGACCGGGTGCAGTTGCAGCAGGTGATCATCAACCTGATCAGCAATGCGTGCCACGCCATGGAGACGGTCCAGGTGCGGGAGCGGATCCTTTTTGTGCGCACCTGGACCCAGGGCCAAGAGGTGCTGCTGGAGGTGGCGGACCAAGGCATCGGCATTCCCGCCGAGGCGCTGCCGTCATTGTTCAATCCCTTTTTCACCACCAAGGCAAACGGCTTGGGCATCGGCCTGTCCATCTGCCGCTCCATCATCGACTTCCATGACGGCAGGATCTGGGCCACCAGCGAGGCAGGCCGAGGCACTTCCTTCAGGTTTTCGCTGCCATTGATTTCCAACGCCTGACTTGTCACGGAAGCCGCCCATGAACCCAAGCCACGCCACTCACCCTGCCCCCGCGCAGGACCCCATCGTCTACGTGGTCGATGACGATGCCTCGCTGCGCGACGCCCTTCGCAGCCTGCTGCGTTCCATTGGCCTGCGTGTCGAGCTGTTCGACTCGGTGGCGGAGTTCATGGGCCATCCGCGTCTCGACACGCCCAGTTGCCTGTTGCTCGACGTGCGCCTGCGCGGCACCAGCGGGCTGGATTTCCAGCAACAGTTGGCGAGCGCCGACATTCATTTGCCGATCGTATTCATGACCGGCTATGGCGACATCGCCATGACGGTACGGGCGATGAAGGCCGGCGCGGTGGATTTCCTGACCAAGCCGTTTCGCGAACAGGACCTGATCGATGCGGTGTCCCTCGCCCACCAGCGTGACCGGCTGCGCCGGGAAACCGAGCGCAACCAGCAAGCGCTCCATGAACGCCACGCCACCCTCACCGTCCGGGAACGCCAGGTGATGCAACTGGCCGCGTCGGGGCTGATGAACAAGCAGATCGCCGGGCAGATCGGCTTGAGCGAGATCACCGTCAAGATCCACCGTGGCCAGGCCATGCGCAAAATGGGCGCGCGTTCATTTGCCGACCTGGTGCGCATGGCCCAGGCCCTGGAACCTGTCGGCGACCGTTGAACGTTCATACCCACGTATACTAGCCGCGGCTTTTGGACAGCGTATCGTGCAGTGACTAGGTCGCCTTCATGGCCACCTGACATTACTGCCAGGTTTCGAAATGTCCGACACCGCAATTGTTTCAGTTATCGATGACGATGAATCGGTTCGAGTTGCATTGGATGGTTTGCTGCGCTCCCACGGTTATCACGTCAAGACTTACCCCAGCGCCGTGGATTTCTTGTCTTCGGCTGGATTTGAAAATACGGCGTGCTTGCTGTCGGACATTCAAATGCCGGGGATGACCGGAATCCAACTGTGCGATGAACTCTGTGCCCGCGGCATCGAGATTCCGCTTATCTTCATCACGGGCTTGCCCGCTGTGCCGCCGCTGGCCAGGCCGGGTTCCTGCGGTCCGGTGGCGGTGTTTCCGAAGCCGTTCGATTGTGGGGAGTTGATGGCTTGTATTGAATCGGTGATGCAAGGGTTGGCGTGAGGACCTGCCTTTGTGGGAGCGAGCTTGCTCGCGAAGAGGCCGGCACATCCAACATCTCTATCGGCTGTAAAACCGCCATCGCGAGCAAGCTCGCTCCCACATTTGGATTTTTTGTAGCCAAAGCAGAGATGTACACAACAGCCCTTTGTGGGAGCGGGCTTGCTCGCGAAGAGACCAGTGCGTGCAACTAAAAATCCACGGTAGCCGAAACCAGATAAGTCCGAGGCGTCGCCAAGGTCAGCCCCGGTTCACTGTCATCCGAAGCCCCCGCCGAACTCCAATATCGCTTGTCCGCAACGTTCTCGATATTCGCCCGCAAGGTGATCTTCTTCTCATCCACCTTGAAGGCATACCGCGCCCCAACGTCGAAACGCTCCCAGGAATCGATCTCCTTGGTATTGGATGGGTCCAGGTACTGCGAACTGGAATAGATCCCTCGGCTGGTCAGGGTCAACCCCTGCACCGTCGGCACATCCCACTCCGCGCCGAGGTTGACGTTGTACTCCGGCGTCGCCGGCGCCCGGTTGCCGTCGAAGGCGGGGTTGGTGGTGTCGGTCAGTTCGCTGTCGATATACATCACGCCGCCAAGCAGGCGCACGCCTTTGAGCGGTTCGCCGAACACGCTCAGTTCCACGCCGGTGTTCTCACGCTTGCCGTTCGGGCCGAAGTCATTGGTCGTGGCGTCCGTGGCATAGGCCGGCTGTTTGATGCGAAACACCGCGGCGGTGACGGCGAGCGCGCCGGCATCGTACTTGGCGCCGAGTTCGACCTGGCGGCTGATGAACGGCGGGAAGATCTCGTCACGGTTATCGGCTGACGTCGGCGCGATCTTGCCCTGGCTCAGGCCTTCCATGTAATTGGCATAAAGGGACAATCTGTCGGTCGCCTTGAACAGGATCCCACCCGATGGCGAGATTTTTTCTTCGTCGTAGGCCGTGCGGCCTTTGATGCCATCGGACCAGTCGTCCACCTCCACGCGCTGCCAGCGGGCGCCGAGGGTCAGCAGCAGGCGGTCATCGAAGAAACCCAGAGTGTCGGACAGCGCGACGCCGCTGAAGTGGTTCTCGGTATAGACCTTCGGATCGGGACGTGTGGGGACGTTTGGCGTCGGTGTCTGCACCGGGTTGTACAGGTTGCTTCGGCCATTGGCGTAACGGGCGCCGCCGTTTTCGAAATCCATGTAGAAATAGCTGGCGGCCAGGTTGAGCTCATGGCTCACCGGCCCGGTGTGGAACCAGTTGCGCACGCCAGCGTTGGCGGTGCGGACATTCTCATCGCGGGTAAAGTCGCGAGGCGACACGGTGAAGTCGCCAGCGGCGTTGCTGACCAACACGTTGTGCCGCAGGAAATCATGATTGCTTTTTCGGGCTCCCGCGCCGCCGTAGAGCATGACGGAATCGTTGACGTCGAACTCGGCATTCACCGCGCCGAAGGTGTCTTCGGTACGCGCCTTGGTCCAGTGCTGGGCGTAGTTGCGACGCACGTCGCTGGCGTGAGGAATCGGCGCCGCGGCCGCCACTTGGACGCGCTCCTGGGGCGCATCGGTATCACGTTCGGTGTGGCCGATGTCGGTCGAAAGGCGCAAGCGCTCACCACGGAAATCCAGGCCCAGCACCGCCATCTCGCGATCGACGCTTTGATGATCCCAGTCGGTATCGCCGGACTGTTTCACCCCGTTGAAACGGACACCGAACTGGTTGTCCTCGCCGAAACGACGACCAACGTCCACGGCAGCGCCGGGTTGGCTGTCGGAGGCGTAGCTGCCCGTGATAGAGGTGATCGGCTGGTCGGTGGCGCGCTTGGGCACCACGTTGATCCCACCGCCGACGCTGCCACGCGGCGAGATTCCGTTGATGAGCTGGGTCGGCCCCTTGAGGATGTCGACGCGATCGGCCATTTCCATGTCGATCGTGTAGGTCGGCAAGATGCCGTAGAGGCCGTTGTAGGCGACGTCGCTGTTGAACAGGCTCAACCCACGGATGGTGAATTGTTCATAGCGGCCACCCGCCGGGTTGGTGGCGCGCACCGAAGGGTCGCTGGCGACCAAGTCGCCCAAGGTCCGGGCCTGCAAGTTCTTCACCGTCTCGCCGGTGTAGGTGGTCATGCTGAACGGCGTTTCCATGAAGTCCCGCGAACCGAGCAACCCCTGTGAACCACGACGGGCGACCTGACCGCCGGCGTAGGGTTCGTCGCTCGCCGAACCGCTGGTGCCGAGAATCGAGGTAGGAGCCAGTTGCAGGCTGCTGCCTTCGGGCGCCGGGACCAGGATGTAGGCCTGCTCCCCGACGGCCTGCAATTGCAGGCCAGAACCTTGCAGCAACCGCGCAAAGCCCTCCTGCACGGCAAAATCGCCAGCAAGCCCGGCGCTGTCGCGACCGCTGACCAGGGCTGGATCCACCGACAGGTTGACCCCCGCCAACCCGGCGAAACGAGTCAAAGCAGCACCGAGGCTGCCGGCCGGCACCTGATAGCTGCGCCGGGCGCTTTCTTCTGCCTGGCTGGGCGAGATGAATAACGGACTGGTACTCAGGCTCAGCAGCAAGCCCAGCTTCAACAAGGGATGGCCCAACAGCGGACGCCAGCCAGCAACGGCCGGGCGCAAGTGCAAAGGTGTGACTGCGGACATGGGAGAACGCTCTCGTTTTCTGTTCAGTTGCCAGGAATGACAAGCGAGACAAAAAAAGGGGACAGGCTTCAGGCGATGTTTTTTCGCCGCATCAAGGTGACCCAGTAGCGGGTGCGCATCTGCACCTCCAGGGGCAGGCTGGCCGAAAGCAACGCGAGAATGCGATCGGTGTTGTCCAGGCGGAAGCTGCCGGTGACACGAAGCGATTCCAGGGTTTCGTCCCAGCGCAACACGCCCGGACGATAACGGTCCAGTTCACGGAGGAAATCCCCAAGGGGCTGGTCTTGCGCCACGAGCAAACCCTCACGCCAACCCAACTGTGCGACGTCGAACCTGTCGACTGGCCCCGCGCCAGAGGCTTGCAGGTCGATTTGCTGCCCCGCTTCCAGCGTCACCGCTGGGCCGCGTAACGGTTGTAGCAATACCGAGCCGCTGAGCACCGAGGCATGACAGCTGCGCTCATCCAGGCGGATACACGCTTCGCTTCGATCGATCGTGATGACGCCGTACGGCCCTTGCACCGCCAAAGGCGTGGTTCCGCTGACCCTGAGGGAAATCTCTCCGCGCACCAGCACCAGGCGACGGGCCTTGAGGTCCAGGTCCACGGCGCTGTCGGTGTTCAACTGCAAGCTGCTGCCATCGGCCAAGGTCCAACGGCGTTGCTCACCGGTGGCGGTGTGCAGGTCGGCGCGCCAGACGTCCAGTGGCAATTCGCGGCCCAACAGCCAGGCCGTTGGCACCAGGGCGGCGACGCCCAGTGCGCGCTTGAGCACGGCGCGGCGGGCCAGCGCCGGACGATCAAGGGTGGCCATGCCCAACGAAGGCGGCACCCCGGCGAATCGCTGGCGCAGTTGCTGGGCTTTCTGCCACGCGGCCTCGTGCTCCGCGTTGCTGTCGCGCCAGCGTTGCAGCGCGACGTGGTCGACGCCCTCCTCGCCGGATTCGATCATCGCCAGCCACCGGGCTGCCGCACGGGCCACTTCGCGGGCCTCGGGCGTCGGCGCCTGGCGAGTCAAAGGTCCACCAGCAGGCAATGCTCATAAGCCTGGGCCATGTAGCGCTTGACGGTGCGCTCGGACACCTGCAGGCGCTCGGCGATGTCCCGGTAGCCCAGCCCTTCGAGCTGGCTCCACAGGAATGCCCTGCGCACCAGCGGCGGCAGGCCGTCGAGCAGTTCATCCAGGGCGTGCAGGGTTTCGAGCAGCAGCCAACGTTGTTCCGGCGACGGTGCACAGGCTTCAGGCAGGTTCGCCAACGCGTCGAGATAGGCTTGTTCCAGGTTGCGGCGGGTATAGAAGTTGCTCAACAGCCGCTTCCCCACCGTCAGCAGGTACGCGCGCGGCTCTTGCAGGTCGGCCAATGGCTGGGCACTGGACAACACACGCAGGAACGTATCCTGGCGCAGGTCGGCGGCATCCCAGGCGTTTCCCATGCGACGCCGCAGCCAACCTTCGAGCCATCCGCCGTGATCGCGGTATAACGCATGCAGGGCGTGCTCCGCCGGCTTTGCTGCATCAAGCATGTGAGGAAGCCCTGGACTAGAATGTCGTGAATGAGACTGATTCTAATTAATATCCGCGGGCTATTCCAAGGCTTTAATACGGGAATGTATGAAACCGGCGCCCTGGATCACCAGGGCGCCGCCGATCTCAATGGCTGGCGTGGAGTGTCTTCGGCACTTCAGGCATGGCCGACGAGTGATGGTTGATGATCTTCCATTGCCCGTCGAGTCGCTCGTAGAGGAAGGTGTAGCGCGCCTGGACTTCGCGCTTGGTACCGTCCGCCTGGGTCAGGGTGAAGGTATAGACTCCGCTGTCCATCGCAGCGTCCGGCCCAAGGTGACGGATTTCCCGGTAATTGATCACGCCCACCGGCTTGCCGGTCAGGAAGTGCGCAAAGTAATCCTGGATCTGCTCAGGTGTGCTGCGCACCTTGTTGGACACAGTCGGTTGCAATATCGCGTCCGGCGCGTAGAGCGCTGTCACGGCACTGGCGCTGCCGGTTTGCAGTGCCGCGTTCCAACGGTCGAACAACCCGGCAATCTCCCGGTCGGTTTGCTTCTGCGGTTGCTCGGCGACGGTGCGGTATACGAACGGCACTGTTTCCACGGCCTGGACAAATGGCGCGGCCAGCAGGAAAAAAGCGGCGATGGCACAGGTTTTCATTTTCATCGTTGTGGTCCTTTGGGTTTCAATGGCCCCACTTTGCCGATTCACCCGGCGCTCGCCATCGGCCAACCGGTGCTGATCGCCTATGCCATTCGGCAGATAGGCTGAGTGCCGATCGCAAGGTCTAATGACGCCATCCGAACCAGGCCACTTCCCGTCCATGCTGGAGTTTCTCATGCAAAGCCCACCCCACGACCCCGGCAGTGCCCTGGCGATCCGTAGCCAATACCGCCAGTCGCAAAGCCGCGCGGCACGCCTGGGCCTGTTGTTGGGCACCGGCCATGAGTTGACCCGCCTGCCATTGGTGCAGATGCGCCAGCGGGCGGTGCAGCGAGCGTGCGCATTCGTCGCCATGGACCATGGCCTGTTGCTGGAGTGGACGCCGGAATCCACGCTGCAAACCGTTGCCAGCCACGGTAGTGCCGAGGGGCTCGGCCTGCTCGCGAACCTGGCGCAGCCCTCGGCGCCCGAACCGCAATGGTTGGACTGCCCCGGCAAAGCCCTGGCGCAGGTCTTGCGCGTGCCGTTGCGAGGGGCCGACGGCATCGTGTTTGGTGCCCTGCTGCTGGGCAACAGCGTGCCCTTGGGCGCCCCCGACAACGAAGACATCGAATCCCTGCAATTGCTCGCGACGCTGCTGGCGGCACACCTGGAGAACAGCCGCCTGCTCCAGGCGCTGCAAGCCCGGGAGCGGACGATGTCCGAGCTGGTCCATCGACTGTTCAGCGCCCAGGAAGACGAACGCAAGCGCGTGGCGTATGACCTTCATGACGGCCTGGCGCAGAACCTCGCCGGGCTGCACCAGCGTCTGCAAGGCTTCGCCGGGCGCTGCCCGCCAATGCCGTCGGCGCTGGACAACGAACTCCAGGCCATCCTCGACCTGGCCCAGCGCTGCGTCGGCGAGAGTCGGCAATTGATTGGCGGCCTTCGCCCCCATGTGCTGGACGATTTCGGCCTGTACAGCGCCATCGACAAGGAAGCCGATCGCCTGCGCGAGGCCGGGCTGATGGTGGACTGGGCCGAGCACAGTGCCGTGCGACTGCCGGCAAACATCGAGATCGCCCTGTTCCGCATCGCCCAGGAAGGCATCAACAACATTCTCAAGCATGCCCGAGCCCGGCAGGTATGCCTGGGCTTGGCGGTGCATGACAGGCGGGCCACGTTGCGGGTCGAGGACGACGGCCGTGGCTTTGCCCTCGAACTGCCCATCGAAAGCCGTGGCTCCAGCCACCTGGGCCTGGCGGCGATGCAGGAACGCGCCAGCCTGCTCGGTGGCCATCTGGACTGTCGCAGCGAACCCGATGGCGGCACTCGTTTGTCGGCCAGCGTGCCGCTGCCCACCCAAGGAGCACATTCATGAACCGTCCCCTGCGCCTGCTATTGGCCGATGATCACGAAGTCACCCGCACCGGTTTCATTTCCATGCTGGCCGGCATCGAGGGGTTCGAAGTGGTCGGCCAGGCCTGCGACGGCCAGGAGGCACTCGACCTGTGCGAGCGGTTGCAACCGGACATCGCCATCCTCGATATCCGCATGCCGGTGCTCAACGGCCTCGGTGCGGCGCGCATCCTCAAGCAACGCCAGCCACAGATCAAAGTGATCGTCTTCACCATGGACGACAGCCCCGACCACCTCGAAGCCGCCATCGCAGCGGGTGCCGTCGGCTATTTGCTCAAGGATGCCAGCCGTGCCGAGATGCTCGATGCGCTGAAACGGGTCGCCCAGGGCGAGGAGGCCCTGAACAGCGCGGTCAGCGCCCGCCTCTTGCGGCGCATGGCCGAGCGTGGCGCCAGCGGTGCGCCACAGGTCCAGGCCCTGACGACACGGGAGCGACAAGTGCTCGGCCTGGTCGCCAGTGGGTTCAGCAACCGTGAGATTGGTGAAAAACTCGGCATCGCCCCCGGCACTGCGAAAGCCCACGTGGAGCGGGTCATCGGCAAGCTTGGCGCCGCCGACCGGACCCAGGCCGCGGTGCGCGGTGTCGCCCTGGGGCTGGTCGCGCAGCCTTCCGGACAATGGCCATGAGGTTTCTCGCCGCCCGCCGTTGGGCCAACCTGCCCTTGCGCGGCAAGGCCTTGGTGGTGATCTCCCTGCCGCTGGTGGTCTTGCTGCTGTCCCTGGTGCTGATCTACATCACCGAGCGCCAGACCGCCCGCGCCGAAGAAGATGTACGACGGGTGCTGCTGGTACAGGGCGACATCCAGGCAGTGCACACCTTGCTGGCCGAAGCGGCCGCCAGCGTGCGTGGCTATCTGCTGACCCGCCGCGAAGATTTCCTGCCCGGCTATGAACAGGCCACGCCCAAGATCCAGGCCGCGCTGCAACGCCTGGATCACAATATCCGCGACGCCAGGATGCGCGAGCACCTCAAGACCATCACGCCGCTGATCGCCGAGAAACTCAAGGGGCTGGTTGCCCTGCGCACGGGCAAGGGTGATGACACCGCAACCATCACCGCGATCCTGATCGAAAACAAACAGGTCCTCGACGTGTTGCGCGAACAGATCAGCGCCATGCGCATACGCGAAGACGCCCTGCTCGCCGAACGCAGCGCCGCCGCCTCGGCCACGCGCATGCGCCTGTTGTTCGCCACCCTGCTGGCGGCGGTGTGCGGACTGTTTGGCGCCATCGTCGCGGTGCTGTTCCTGTCCAAGGGCATCGTTGCCCGGGTCCAGAAGGTGCAAGGCAACGCCCAACGCCTGGCGCTCGGCCAACCACTGTTGCCACAGCCGCCGGAGCGGGATGAAATCGGCCAATTGGGCACCCGCCTGGTGGAGGCCGGGCAGTTGCTCGCCGAGCGCGAGCGCGCCTTGCGCGATAACGAAGAACGCCTGCGGCTGATCATCGACGGTGTGAAGGACTATGGAATTTTCGCCCTGGACGCCCAGGGCCACGTCATCACGTGGAATGTCGGCGCCGAACGGATCAAGGGCTATACCGAGCAGGAAGTGCTCGGCCGGCATTTCTCGCTGTTCTACCTGGCCGAAGAATGCCCGGCGCACCCGGACATGGCGTTACTCGAGGCCACCCGCGACGGCCATTACATGGAAGAAGGCTGGCGATGCCGCAAGGACGGCAGTCGCTTCTGGGCCAGCGTGGTGATCACCGCGCAATACGACAGCACCGGCGCCCTGCGCGGCTTCTCGAAAATCACCCGCGACATTACCGACCGGCGTGCCGCCGAGATCGCCCTGCGCACGGCCCGTGAAGAAGCCGAGAGCGCCAGTCGCGCCAAGAGTGAATTCCTGTCGCGCATGAGCCATGAACTGCGCACGCCGTTGAATTCCATCCTGGGTTTCGCGCAACTGCTGGACATGGATTCCGTTGCCGGCCAGCGTCCCCACGTCAGTCATATCCTGCGGGCCGGCCAGCATTTGCTGGCGTTGATCAACGAAGTGCTCGACATCGCCCGGATCGAAGCGGGTCGCTTGCCGCTGAACATCGAGCCGATCGGATTGCCGGCGGTGCTGCACGAGGCGTTGACCCTGGTGTCGCCAATGGCCGCCGACGCCGGCATCCACCTGGCCGAGCTCCCCTTGCTGCCCGACGGCAGCGGCGTGCTTGCCGACCGCCAGCGCCTGGTCCAAGTGCTGCTGAACTTATTGTCCAACGCCATCAAGTACAACCAACCGGGCGGCGAGGTGCGCATCGAGGTCCTCATCGAAGCCCCCCAGGTCAGCATCGCCATCAGCGACACCGGGCAAGGCATCGCCCCCGAGCTGTTGGACCAGCTGTTCAAGCCATTCGAACGCCTCGGCGCCGATCCCCAGGTCGAAGGCACCGGCCTCGGCCTTTCCCTGAGCAAGAGCCTGCTGGAGATGATGCAAGGCAGCCTGCAAGTGCGCAGCGATCCGGGACAAGGCTGCTGCTTCACCTTGCAACTGCCCTGCGCCCATGTGTCCGGCTCTCAACTGCCACCCATGGTTGCGCTGGAAGTGGCGCGACCGTGCACCGAATTCGATGGCAAGGTGTTGTGCATCGAAGACAACCTGTCGAGCCTGGCCCTGATCGAAACCTTGATGCAGCGCCGTCCGGGGATCCAGTTGTTGTCGAGCATGCAAGGCCAGATGGGCCTCGACCTGGCTCGCCAGCACACGCCGCAGTTGATCTTGCTGGACGTGACATTGCCTGACCTGGATGGCCTGGAAGTCCTGCGCCGCCTGCGCCAATCCTCGACCACCGCGTCGACGCCGGTGCTGATGATCACCGCCGACGCCAGCGACCTGACCCACCGCGCCTTGCACGATGCGGGGGCGACGGCGATCCTGACCAAACCCATTCATATCCAGGCCTTCCTCGGCCATCTCGAACGCTATCTACCGGAGTCCGCATGAATCGCGATTTGCGCATCCTGATCATTGACGATCAGCGCCCCAACCTGGACCTGATGGAGCAGTTGCTGGCCCGTGAGGGGCTGCACAATGTGCTGAGCAGCACCGAGCCGTTGCGCACCCTCGACCTGTTCAACAGTTTCGAGCCGGACCTGGTTATCCTCGACTTGCATATGCCCGCATTCGACGGCTTCGCCGTGCTGGAGCAACTCAACCGGCGGATCCCGGCCAATGACTACTTGCCGATCCTGGTACTGACCGCCGACGCCACCCGCGACACTCGCTTGCGCGCGTTGGCGCTGGGCGCGCGGGACTTCATCAGCAAACCCCTCGATGCGCTGGAAACCATGCTGCGCGTGTGGAACCTGCTGGAAACCCGGGCGCTTTATAAATCGTTGCGCACCTTGGTCCCCGCCCAACAAATCGAATTGCTGCGTCAGCACCGGCCCACCACCGAGGCCCACCAGACTATTTGATTCGGTAGTGAAACGTATTCCTGACCGCCGGCACCGGGACCGCCCTGCCATCAACGATCCGCGGCTGGTAGCGGAATGTCTGGGCGGCCGCCAGGGACGGTCGGATGAACAATGGGTGACAGCCATCGAGCACCCTCGGGTTTTCGATCTTCCCTTCCGGCGTCACGCTGTATTCCACGGTGCAATCACCTTCCAACCCTTTGTCCAGTGCCCGTTGCGGATAGTCCGGGGCCTCTTTGCTCAGGGGCAGATAGCTGCGGCTGTCGGCGGCCAGGCGCGCCTGTTCGGCACGACGTTGCTGGGCGAGCGCTTCGGCCTGTTGGGCCTGGCGTTGTTGCTCGACAGCCTGTTGCCGGGCAGTCTGCTGCTCGGCTTCGTGCCGACGACGTTCGCTTTCCTGGCGCTGCCGTTGCTCATCGGCCTGTTGCTCGCGCTTGCGTTCCTCGACCCGCTTGCGAGCTACAGCTGCCTGCTCCAGCTTCTTTGCCTGGAGCTGCGGATCAGGCGTTGTCTCGACCGGCTTGGGACGTGGCGCTTCGACCGGTGGCGCAGGCGCTTCGATTGATGGCGGCGCGGCAACTGCCACGGGCGCGGGCGCCTCGGGAATCGGCGCCGGTGGCAGGATAACCAGTTGCGTACGCAACACCCGAGGCGCCTCCACTAGCGGTTTCTCCACTGTCCAACCCGCCGCCAGCATGACGACAACGGCGGCGTGCAACGCCACGGCACCGCCTGCCGCCAAGCCGTTTCTCCAAAAACCGTCACGCTCCAGCGCGGGCCAACCCGTGGACGAACCGTGCATGATCATCGCCGTCATCGTTCAGCCTCGGTCACCAGTCCCAGGTTGCTTACCCCGCCTTGCTGCAGGGCTGCCATGGCGGCGACGACCCGGGCATAATCGGCGTGGCCATCGGCCCGGATATAGACCTGGGTATCGCTGTGCTCGGCGACGACCTGCGCCACCTTCATGCGCAGTTGCTCCAGGTCCACCGCGCTGTCGGTCTGCTGGTGGGTGTCCAGCTCACCGCCGAGGTTCCAGTAGTAACCGCCCTCGGCTTTCACCGACAACGTCAGGATCCGCTGGCGGCTGTCGTTGGCCAAGGCTTCGCTGGCAACCTTGGGCAGCTCGATCTTCACACCTTGGGTCAGCATCGGCGCGGTGACCATGAAGATCACCAGCAACACCAGCATGACATCGATGTAAGGCACCACATTCATTTCGGCCTTGGGCCCGTGCTTGCGTTGCGGCTTGACTAACATCTGCCCTCTCCCTTCACGCGGCCGTCGCCAGGTTTACCGAGGCGCCGTGCAACTTATGGTGCAAGCGCGCCTGCAATTCGTTGCCGAAGGCGTAATAACGGGTCAGCAGCGTCTGCCCGCGCGCAGCCAGTCGGTTATACGCAACCACCGCCGGAATCGCGGCAAACAGGCCGATGGCCGTGGCGATCAAGGCTTCGGCGATGCCCGGCGCCACGGTGGAAAGGCTGGCCTGTTGCACCTGGGACAATCCCAGGAAGGCATTCATGATTCCCCAGACGGTACCGAACAGGCCGATGTAAGGGCTGACCGAGCCGACGGTGGCGAGAAACTGCAGGCCCTTTTCCAGCTGGATCTCCTGTTCGCTGATCGCCACGTGCAGCGAGCGTTCGACGCCTTCGAGCACCACGGCAGGGCTGCCCGAAGGCAGGCTCAACTGGGTGAACGCTTGGTAACCAGCGTGGAAAACCGGCAACACGCCGCCGTCCTCCGCTCGGGCCTGGGCCGTTTCGCGGTACAGCGGCAGCAGATCGGCACTGCTGCGAAAGCGCTGGAGGAAACCGTTGAATTGGCGCTCGCTGCGCTGCAGCACGCTGCTGCGCTGGATGATCAGGTACCAGCTCAGCAACGAAGCCAATAACAGTGTGAGCATGACCGCCTTGACCAGCAGGCTCGCGTCGCTGATCAAGCCCCAGATCGTCATGTGTTCCAGTGTGGCTTGCATGGGTTGAACTCCTATCGGGCTGCTATTGCATGAAATGTTCGTGACCGGTTGATGACGGCGCCGCTCAAGGCAGGCCTAGCGCTTTCGCCACGTCGGCCCAAGGCACGAACTTGAAGTTCTGGGCTTGCTCAGGCATGCGCTTGCGCCCGTCCTGGACCACCAGCAGGCCTCGGCTCCAAGCCCCCCCGAGGTTGGCCGAAACCACCTCCAGGCCGTCGGTTTCCGAAGCACCGTCGATTCGCGCCGCGGCGTTCAACCCGACCCTGAAGGTTCCACGCACGGCATAGGGCGGCTGGGCATCGAGCACCACGTAGCTGTCGTTGCCCTGGCTGGAGATCACCAGGTAGTCGTGGCCGGCGCTTTGGTACAAGGCGATGCCTTCGACGTCAGCGTGCAGTTGCGCGCCGACCTTGATCACGCTGCCCAGGGTTGCCGGTTGGTCGGCACGGGCATCCATTGTCCAGACGCCGACGTCTTCCTCGCCGAGAAACAACCGTTGGCGCAGGTCGTCGGCCACGCAGCCTTCGGGTTGGCTGTCGACGCTGAACTGGCGCACCAACTCGCCCTTGATCGAGCCATCCGCAGCGTGCAAGCGGTATTGCAGGTATTGCCCATCCTTGCCATTGGCGAAGGCATACAGCTCGCCGCTTTCGGGCTGGAACAGGCAGATCCCGTAGATTTCCTTGAGCGGCGTCGGGACTTCGCCAGCTTCACGCAACTCACCGCTGGCGCGATCGATGCTGAACAGGCTCAGGCTGTTGCGGTCACGGTTGCTGGCGACGGCCAGGTCGACAGTCTGCGAGCCCAACTTGAAGCCGCTGCGCACATCGACATTGTTGAGGCGACCCACCGGCAGCTCTTGCAACAACTTGCCTTGCAGGTCGTAAGCCAGCAGACCTTGCTTCTTGTTGGTGCCCAGCACTCGACTCAGGGCGGGTGTGGTCGGGTGGACCCAGATCGCCGGGTCATCCGCCGCATCACCTTGGCGGGCGACCGGCTCGCTCTGGGCGATGGCGGCCACGTTGGGCAATTTCGGCGTCGACGGCACCGGTGCGGGCAGCCAATTGATCTCACCTTGGTAGAGACGACCGTTGTCATCGTCACGCAGCAACAGTTGGGCGCCGGTTTTCGTCAGGCGCACGGCGAGGCTTTCCGGCTCCTTCAGGCCCGTTAGCGGCACCCTGGCCTGGGCGACCCACGCTTGGTCCTGCTGTTGATACAGGTGCAGTTGCGCCGCTTGCGGGTCCAACCCGAGCATGCCCCCGGGCAGCGCGGCCATGGCACCGGCCACTTGGCGGATATCACCGAACGGTGCCCGCATCGCCACGGGCGCCCGCACGGACTCGGCCTCGGAGGACGCCGGATAAGCCCACCATCCCACCCGCTCTTCATTGACGAACAATTGGTTGGCGTCGTCCTGTACCTGGCACGTCGTGGCATCCGGCGGCAACGGCAGGCCACGCACCCGTTGCGCGGGCTCGCTGAGCTGCTCGCCATGGCCCACCAGCCACTGCTCGCCCCGGCCTTCTTCACCCACCAGGAACACGAACAGATTGCTCGCCTCGTCGCGGTACAGGCACAGGCCGTTCACCGGAAAATCCCGCGCTGGCAGATAAAGCGGTGTGCCCCACTGGCGCTTCTGCGGATCAAGGCTGACCAGCAGCGCTTGCTGGCGGTCGCTGTCGAGGCTGGTCACCAGCACGTTTGCGCCAAGGGCGCGGGTATCCAGGCTATCGAACGCGCCGTTGAAGCGGCTCAGTTCACGCCCTTGGTCATCGAGCAGCAACAACCCATCGCGTCCGGCCAACAACCGCCCGGTGGCGGCCTCGCCAGGCAGGAACGCCACCGCGTTCGCCGACAGGTCCTGGGCCCAGGGTTGCAGCTTCAGGCTCGGAGCGGCCTGTGCGTGGCTGGTCATCAGGCAGGCGATCAACGCCAGCAGGTAATGCTTGGGTAAAGACAGCTTTGTATTCAACGGAAAAATCCTTGTCATGGAGCCAAACTTGAACGGCTCCCTCGCCACAGCGGATGGGGGTCTATTCAAAAATGGGTAAACGTCAGCCCCAGCTTGTAGGTCGGTCCGTATTCCTCGTACTGGCCGTTGTAGGAACGGTGGCCGGTGTAGACGAAATACGGCTCGTCAGTGAGGTTCTGGGCTTCCAGGCTGACTTGAAGATTCTTGGTCAGCGAATAGCGGGCACTGAAATCGACGAAGGTCTGGGCATCGACATACAGGTCATGGTCGCGGTCGCTGATGGAGGCCAGCTCATACAGGTAGGCCGATTTGTAGTTGGCAGAGAGGCGCAGGCTGAGTTTGTCGTTTTCCCAACCCAGCATCAGGTTGCCGACCGTGTCCGACTGGTTTGGCAGGTCGATGCTGCGCTTGCGCTGGGTGCCGCTGGCCTGGTCGAACCCTTCGATTTGCGCATCGGATCGACTGAACGTCGCGTTGCCGCCCAGCAGCAGGCCGTTCCATGGCGCTGGCAGCCAATCGAATTTTTGCGAGTAAGCCAGTTCCAGGCCATAGAGCTTGGCGCTGTCGCCGTTGGCGAAACTGTGGGCTTCGGCGAAATCGGTCCAGGCGCCAGTGCCGGCCAGGTCGGTGTTGTAGACGAAGTTCTGGATGTCCTTGTAGAACACGAACGCCGAGACGGTGCCGGCGCGGCCCATGAAGTGTTCGATGCCCAGGTCCAGGTTGCTCGATTCCAGCGGCTTGAGGTCCGGGTTGCCGAAGGTGGCCTCGTCATCGTCGATGACAAAGCCCGGCGCCAATTGGCCGAAGGTTGGCCGTACCACGGACTTGGTCCAGGCAGCGCGCACCTGGGTGTTCTTGTCCAGCTGATAACGGGCGTGCAGACCCGGCAGCCAATGGTGATATCGGCGGCGGGTATCGGTGTCGGTGAAGACCCCGTCGGTGACGCCTGTGCCCTTGGCCTCGAACTCGGTGCCCTCGTAGCGCATGCCGGCGATGAAGCGCCAATCGTCGACATCGACGGTGTTCATCAGGTAGGCGGCGTTGATGTCTTCGCTCATCTTGAAGTCGTTGACCCGCGACTCCTGCTCATCGAAGAAAGCATCGCGGTCGAGGCCTCCCAGCAGTTGCTTGATCGCGTCGGCGCTGATACCCGGACCGAACCGGCCGAGGCGGTAGTCCACGGTGCCCTTTTGGAACTGGCCAAGATTGAGTTGCTCGTCGGTGAAGCCCAGGTTGTCGAAATCCTCGTAGACCCAGGCGTCGAGATCGTTGTCCTTGTCGCGCCGGCTGACCTTGCCGCCGAACTTCACCTGGGAGGCGTAGCCTTTCAAGTCGTAATCGCGGGCCAGATCCAGGCGCAGGTTCTTCTCGGTGTCGGTGGTTTTCTGTTGCTCCCACTCCACCTTGTCGAGGCTGAAGTTGTTGGGATCGTAGAAGCCTGGGCCAACGATCGGCCGCGGCTTGTCGCTGTCGTAGAAACCGCCGTCAAAGCCATCGATGCCCTTGAACGTTGCGCCGGCAATATGGCCGGGGCTGTCCTCGCTGGACTCGCTGTAGCCGGCCTGGCCACTCAAGGTCCAGAGACCGAACAGGCGCTCGCCGCCGAGGACATAGGATTGGATTTCCTGGGTCTCTTCACGCTGCTTGAGCTTGCGTTCGCCCTCGGCAGGCCCGATTTCGCCTGGTGCCTGCGGGTTGTCGAAGGCAATGCTGGCGGCGTTGCGGGTTTCGGTGTCCTTGTAGCGGCTGTACAGCGTGCGCAGGTAATAGCTGCTGAAATCGTCAGGCTTGTAGTCGAAATTCAGCCCGCCGCCGGCGCGCTCGCGGCGGATGTCGTAGTCGCGCTGCTCGAATTCTTCGAGCCGTGAGCCTTGCTCGAAATCCCAGGCACCGCCGGTTTCGACGTTGTCCGAACCGAAGTCACGCTTCTGCCAGCTCAGCGCGGCAGCGACGCCGAAGTTGTCGATGCCGTCGCCCAGGCTGAAACGATCGCTGATGGCGCCGGAGAATTTCGGGCTGGTCTGGGCGGTGTTCTTGTCATAACTGGCTTCGCTGCTGCCGGTGTAGAACAGGCCTTCATGATCGAAAGCCGAGAGGCTCTTGACGTCCACCGTACCGCCCAGTGAGTTGGCGTCCATGTCCGGCGTCAGGGTCTTGATCACCGACAGCGACTGCACCAGCTCCGAGGGCAGCACGTCGAGGGCGACCGCGCGACGCTCGCTCTCCGGGGCCGGCACCAGCGTGCCATTGATGGTCACGCTGTTGAGGTCCGGCCCCAGCCCCCGCACGCTGACGAAGCGACCTTCGCCCTGGTCGCGCTCGACGCTGATGCCCGGCAGGCGCTGCACCGCTTCGGCGACGTTCTCATCCGGCAACTGCGCCACGCCGTCGGCGTGCACCACGCTCTTGATGCTGTCGGCGCTGCGTTGCTCCTTGAGGGCCTGGTCGATACTGGCGGCCTGGCCGACCACCTCGACGTGCTCGGTGGCCGATGGCTCGGCAGCGCTCAATCGCTCGCTGGCCACGGCCATGGCCAAGGCGGTAAACGTAAAACCGACGAGCCCGGCGGTGCTGGTGCGGTGCTGCATGGTGGTCCTCCCCCAGGAATCCGAATATCCGCCAGGCAACGGCCCGGCAACTGGGAGGGCACGCTAGGGGTGGGGAATGACGGTTCTGTGACAGGGCTTGGCTGGAGGGGCTGCAATCAGCTTATTTAGGGGGGCTGGCGAGCCTGAATGAGCTGAAATGACCTACTGGAACCGCGCTCGGAAACTCCGTGGCGAGGGAGCTTGCTCCCGCTGGGGTGCGCAGCGCCCCCAAAACCAAGCACCACGGTCCTGGCAGACCATCTGCGCCTGCTGCGCAGTCGAGCGGGAGCAAGCTCCCTCGCCACGGGGCGGTGTTGCCGCAAAAAATCCGAATAACCGATGAGCTGATTCGACCTCCCCCACCCCATCACCCACCGTCACCGCCCTGTCACATTCATCTGCTGTGCTGGGCCGCATTCCGCTTCTGGCAAAGGATTCCAGCCCATGTTTTCCACGCTACGCCCGCATCGCCTCAAACTCGCCCTGCTACTGCTGGCGGCGAACCTCGGGCTGATCCTGCATCTGGCCAACGGTTCGATCAAACCCGTGGAGCAATGGATCTGGCTGGACATTCTCGGCGAGGG
This sequence comes from Pseudomonas sp. HB05, assembly GCF_016756915.1. Classification (NCBI taxonomy): domain Bacteria; kingdom Pseudomonadati; phylum Pseudomonadota; class Gammaproteobacteria; order Pseudomonadales; family Pseudomonadaceae; genus Pseudomonas; species Pseudomonas sp. HB05. The sequence goes on along the minus strand of NZ_JAESPG010000026.1, from coordinate 28,316 downwards.
TGGCTCGGCGCTGCTGGCGCTGGTGTGGCTGGGCCTGGTCCTGAAAAGCCGCCCCGCCGGGCGGGTGACCAACTACCTGGTCCTGGGCCTGGGCTGCATTTTCTTTTCCTGGTGGATCGACAGCCTCGACGAGTTCATCCATCTGCCCGACACCATCACCTGGGACCATTGGCTCGAATCAGGACCGATGCCGGTGGGCATGATCCTGCTGACGCTGGGCATTTACCATTGGCACCGCGAGCAACTGGCGATCAACGGGCAGATGGAGAAGCGCGAGCGGCTGTTTCGCGAGCACCGTCTGTTCGACAAACTCACGCCTTTGGGCGGCGCGGACTTTCTCAAGCATGAACTGACCGCCAGCCTGGAGGACAGCCGGCGCCGGCAGCAGCCCCTGTCGCTGTTGGCCCTGGACCTCGACAACTTCTCCGCGATCAACCAGCGTTTCGGTCACAGCGAAGGCGACGCCGTGTTGCAAGCCGTCAGCCAACTGCTGGTGATGAACCTGCGGCGCCAGGACCTGGTATGCCGCCTAGCCGGTGACCGCTTCGTCGTGCTGCTGCCCGACACGGGTGAAAGTCAGGGCCTGCGCCAGGCCAAGGAGCTGGAACAGGCGGTTCGCAGCCTCGCCCACAAGACCCGGCAGCACGGCGAACGCTTGCAACTGGCGGCCAGCACGGCGGTGGTGATGGCGTTCGACGAATCCCCTGAAGCCTTGCTCAAACGCCTGAACCTGACGCTGGCCCAAACCCGGCACACGCTGGCGAAAAGCGCCTGAGGCTGGCTGATGACACTCAAGACCCATTGGTACGAATCCGACAGCCGCTTCATTGCGGGGCACTATCAACCGGCGGCGCTGATCGACCTGGCGCTGTCGCGGGACATCGACAGTCATCGCCTGCTGCGCGGCACCGGCCTGTTCCACGACGATATCCTCGCAGGCCGAAGCCGCATCAGCCCGCAACAGTTTCTCGGCCTGATCGATAACAGCCGACGGCTGCTGGATGCCAACGACAGCAGCTTCCTGTTCGGCCAGCGACTCTTGCCCGGCCACTACGGACCGGCCAGCCATGCCCTGCGTCACGCCCAGAATCTGCATCAGGCGCTGGACACACTGCTCGACTATCAACTGCTGCTCAGCCCGTTGGCCGCACCTCGTTTGTTGCTGGACGAGCAGTACGCTTACATCCACTGGCTGGACAGCTGCGGCGCCGATGAGCAGTGGCGCTTCGTGCTTGAAGCCAGCATGACGTCGATGGTCGCGATGAGTGCCTGGCTCAGCGGTGAACGCCTGCCCTGGCAATGCAATTTTCGCCACGACGAACCGCGTTACGTCGAACAATATTGGGTGCACCTGGGCGAGAACAGCCAGTTCAATCGACCGCTGGATATGATGCGCCTGCCCCGTCATTGCCTGGCCCAACCCTGGCCCAACACCTCGGCGACCGCAGGCCAAGTCGCGCGGATCGAAGCCCGGGAGCAGGTCGACCAATTGGGTTTCGCGTCGAGCTTCCTCGACTGCCTCTACGACTATCTGCATGCCCACGTACAGCAAACGCCAAGCCTGGAACAGACCGCACAGGCCTTCGCCATGAGCCCGGCGACGCTCAAGCGCAAGTTGCACAAGCACCACACCGGGTTCCAGCAACAGGTGGATCGGGTGCACACGCACGTGGCGCTGTACCTGTATCAGGTCAAGGGGTTCAGCAACGAGGAAGTGGCGCAGTACCTGAGCTTCAACGACACGGCGAATTTCCGCCGCTCGTTCAAGCGCTGGACCGGCAGCACGCCGAAGTTGATCCGGCAGTTGCTGGCGCTGGGATAGGAGCAGGCGACCCTCTGGGGGCGATGGGTGTCTGTGGCGAGGAAGCTTGCTCCCGCTGGACCGGTCCGACACCTCGGGTGCAGCAAGCCCGAGATCCTGCGGCCGCTACGCAGCCGAGCGGGAGCAAGCTCCCTCGCCACAAGAGCACTGTTGGAGCCTATGCAGACTCAATGCCCGCGAATGTAATGCTCCAACTGCCGGATCAGGTCCGCTTGCTCGACGAGTGATTCCTTCACCAGATCGCCAATGGACAGCAGTCCGATCAACTCGCCGTTATCCAGCACCGGCAGGTGTCGCAAGTGGCTGTCGGTCATGACTGCCATGCAGCGGTCGATGCTCTGCTGACTGTCGGCGGTGATCACCGGTGTGCTCATGATGGTGCGCACCGTAGTGCCCACGGATGAGCGGCCCTTGAGCACCATCTTGCGCGCGTAATCCCGCTCGCTGAATACCCCCACCACTTGCCCGCCTTCGATGACCGGCAATGCGCCGACGTTTTTCTCGGCCATGATCTGCAACGCTTCGAGCACGGTCCGGTCCGGCGCGATGCTGTGGACCTGCTGGTTCTGCACGCTCTTGAGTCTTACCAGTTGGGCGGCGGTTTTCATTGTTAATCCCCAGGTTGCGAATAAAACAATAATTCAAGCGAAACCATTCCTATGGCGAGGGGATTGATCCCTGCTCGGTTGCGTAGCGACCGTAAGAATTTGGGGCCGCTGCGCAGCCCAGCGGGGATAAATCCCCTCGCCACAAATGGGTAAGCCAATCAGTCTTCGCCAATCTCCACCACATCACCGTTGAGCCGCACCGGCCACACCCGCAGGCGCTGCTCGGGGTATTCCAGGCAATGGCCGTCTTCCAGGCGGAAATGCTGTTTGTACATCGGCGAGGCAATCACCAGTTCGCCCTTGATGTTGCCCAGCAATCCACGACCGATGACGTTGGCGCCGGACTTCGGGTCGCGGTTGTCGACGGCGTACAACGGCTTGTCCGCATGTTCCGGCAGGTACAGCAGCGCCACTTGGTTGCCGTCATGCCAGGCGACCACGCCGGAGTTCGGTACCAGGTCCTCGCGGCTGCACAGGGCGCGCCATTGCTGGGGTTCTTGAGCGATACGAACGACGTTTGACTGGCTCATCAGAGCACCTCCTCGGTGACGGGAATCAGGTGAAGTTCGCCGGCATGCACCGGCCGGCGCTGGCCGCGCTCGCGGACGAAATGAACGTCCGGATCGCCGCGCTTGTCGTTGACGAAGGTCCGGAAGCGCTTGAGTTTTTCCGGGTCCTTCAAGGCGTTGGCCCACTCGCATTCGTAGCGGTCGACCACCAGCTGCATCTGCGCTTCGAGCTCGGCACCCAGGCCCAGGCTGTCGTGGATGATCACGTCCTTGAGGTAGTCCAGGCCACCTTCCAGGCTTTCACGCCAGACCGAGGTGCGTTGCAGCTTGTCGGCGGTGCGGATGTAGAACATCAGGAAGCGGTCGATGTAGCGGATCAGCGTCGCGTCGTCCAGGTCGGTGGCGAACAGCTCGGCGTGGCGCGGACGCATGCCGCCGTTGCCGGCGACGTAGAGGTTCCAACCCTTTTCGGTGGCAATCACGCCGACGTCCTTGCTCTGGGCTTCGGCGCATTCACGGGTGCAACCGGACACGGCGAACTTGAGCTTGTGCGGCGAGCGCAGGCCTTTGTAGCGGTCCTCGATGGTCAGGGCCATTTGCACGCTATCCTGCACGCCGTAGCGGCACCAGGTGCTGCCCACGCAGGACTTCACCGTGCGCGTCGACTTGCCGTAGGCGTGGCCGGTTTCGAAGCCGGCTTCGATCAGTTCGGCCCAGATGTCCGGCAACTGGTGCAACTGCGCGCCGAACAAGTCGATGCGCTGGCCGCCGGTGATCTTGGTGTAGAGGTCGTATTTCTTCGCGACGACGCCGATGGCGATCAGTTTGTCAGCGGTGATTTCCCCACCGGCAATGCGTGGTACCACCGAGTAGGTACCGTTCTTCTGCATGTTCGCCATGAAGGTGTCGTTGGTGTCCTGCAATGGCACCAGGTGCGGATCCATGATCGGCTGGTTCCAGCACGACGCCAGGATCGAACCCACCGCCGGCTTGCACAGGTCGCAACCGGTGTGGCCGCGACCGTGTTTGGCCAACAGCTCTTCGAAACTGATGATCCCTTCCACTCGCACCAGCGCATACAGCTCCTGGCGGGTGTAGGCGAAATGTTCACACAGGCTCTTATCGACGCTGACGCCACGGGCGATCAGTTCGTGCTCAAAGACTTGCTTGACGAGGGCCGCACAACCGCCGCAGCCGGTGCCGGCCTTGGTGTCGCACTTGAGCTGGCCGAGATCGGTGCAGCCGCCGTCGATGGCCGAGCAGATCGAGCCCTTGGTGACGTTGTGGCACGAGCAGATGGTCGCGGCTTCAGGCAACGCCGCCGGGCCGAGTGTCGGGGCGCCTTCGGAGGACGGCAGGATCAGGCTGGCGGCATCCTTGGGCAAGGCGATGCCGTTCTGCATGTACTGCAAGAGCGTGTCGTAGTAGCTGTTGTCGCCGACCAGTACGGCGCCAATCACGCGCTTGCCGTCAGCATCGACCACCAGGCGCCGGTAGCTGGCGCTGGTTCCGTCGATGAACTGGAAGCTGCGCGAACCCGGCGTATGGCCGTGCGCGTCGCCGATGGAGCCGACATCGACGCCCAGCAGCTTGAGCTTGGTGGACATGTCCGCGCCGGTGAAGGCCTCGCCGGCTTCGCCACAAAGGCGCGCGGCGACGTTGCGGGCCATCTGGTAGCCCGGCGCGACCAGCCCGAAGATGCTGCCATTCCACGCCGCGCATTCACCGATGGCGTAGATGTCCGGGTCGCTGCTCTGGCAATGATCGTCGATCACCACGCCACCGCGCGGGCCGATTTGCAGCTCGCATTGGCGGGCCAGGGCGTCCTGGGCGCGGATACCGGCGGAAAACACGATCAGGTCGGTTTCGAGGAAATCGTCGCTGCCGAAGTTCATCCGATAGCGGTATTGCTCACCCGTGCTGATGGATTGGGTGCCCTTGGACAAATGCACGCCGACGCCGAGTTTCTCGATGCGCGCCTTGAGGGCCAGCCCGCCCTGCTCGTCCAGTTGCACCGGCATCAGCCGTGGGGCGAATTCGACGACGTGGGCTTCCAGGCCAAGGGTTTTCAAGGCGTTGGCCGCCTCCAGGCCCAGCAGGCCGCCACCGACCACCACGCCACGACGGGCATTGCTCGCGGCGGCACGAATGGCATCGAGGTCTTCGAGGGTGCGGTAGACCAGGCACGAATCACCTTCAGCGCCTTGGATCGGCGGCACGAACGGATAAGAACCGGTGGCGAGCACCAGCTTGTCGTAGCGGATGCGTTCCCCGGCGGTGACCACTTCGTGCGCCTGACGGTCGATTTCCAGTACCGGCACGCCCAGGTGCAGCGTGACGCCGGGGGTCTGGTACAACGAGGCTTCGCCCAAGGCCAGCGATTCGGCGTCCCGGCCGGAAAAATACTCGGACAGGTGCACGCGGTCGTAGGCACGCATCGGCTCTTCGCTGAAGACATGCACGCGGTAATGGTTGAGGGCACCGCGCTCGATCAGTTGCTCGACGCAGTGGTGGCCGACCATGCCATTGCCGATCACGATCAGCGTTTGCAGCTTGTTCAGGGAAGCAACGTTGGAATTCATAAAAGCACCCGACAAAAGCCCATCACGGTTTTTTGAAAGCAAAAAAAAGACGCCTGAAACCTTGCGGTTCCAGGCGTCTTTGCCTGTTCTGTGCGGTATCGATCCGGCGACTGCGCCCTGATCTACCGTTATCCCCCGGCCTGCTGGCACTCGATCTTCGTTGACCGACGGGGCTGCCCACTCGATTGTGTTCACGGTGGGCCTGGACAACGTCTTGCAGCGAGCGTGCCAAACCTTGCTTGACCTGCCGCGACAACCTCATGGGCATCCCACAATCCCCTGTGGGAGCGGGCTTGCCCGCGAAGAGGCCCGCCCTGTCACCTCAAGCTGACCGGCGCCAGCTACCGTTTCACTAGCACCACCCTCTGCCTTGCGATGGTGCGGCAACCCACCTGCGGCTTCATAAAAGTGCACCCCTTCAAACCCGCCGGCAAAAATCCTGAACCATCGCCAACCCCGATTTTCACAATAAGTGAGGAGCCCGTCCGGTCGCCGCACAAGCAACTCGCGACGCCTGGCAGTGGCTTGTTGTCCACCCCGAAACGAAGGAGATTCAACGATGAAAATCAATGAAATCATGAGTCGGGAAGTCCGCACGATCTCGCCTGATACCCCACTGCGCGAAGTCGCGCAGATCATGCGCCAGGCCGATATCGGCGCGCTGGTAATCAACCAGGACGACCGCATGGCCGGGATGGTGACCGACCGCGACCTGGTGGTTCGAGCCATGGCCGAAGGCATGAACATGGACACCCCGGTCAGCCGGATCATGAGCGATGAGGTGCGCTATTGCTTCGATGACGAAGAGATCGATCACGTCGCCAAGAACATGGCCCAGATCGAAAAACGCCGCCTGCCGGTGGTGAACCGTGACAAGCGCCTGGTGGGCATGGTCTCGCTGGCCAACGTCGCCAGTTGCAACGCCGATAAAGTCAGCGCCAACCTGCTGCGCGGCGTCGCGCAACCCCACTAACCCTTCGAAGGAGCTGCGGAGCAAGCACAATGGATGAGCGAAACCCACCTGTCGTGGTGATCTGTGGTTCCACCGCCGGCGTCGGGCGTGCCACCGCACACCGATTCGCTGTCGCGGGCTACCGGGTCGGCTTGTTGGCCCGGGGCGAACAAGCATTGGCGGCCACGGCGGAAGAACTGGATCAATTGGGTGCGACGTGCCTGGGGATCAGCGTCGATGTCGCTGACGCCGAAGCGCTATTCGATGCGGCTCAACGAATGGAGCGGGAACTGGGACCGGTCGGTGTGTGGGTCAACTGCGCGATGGTCACGGTGTTTTCGCCCATCCGCCAGTTGAATGCCGAGGAAATCCGCAGGGTGACCGAGGTGACTTACTTGGGTACCGTCCACGGCACCCTCGCGGCGCTGGACCTGATGGGACCGCGCAATCGTGGGGTGATTATCCAGGTCGGTTCGGCGCTGGCCTATCGCGCCATTCCGTTGCAGGCGGCCTATTGCGGGGCCAAGTTCGCGGTGCGAGGCTTCACTGATTCCTTGCGCTGCGAACTGCTTCACGAGCACAGCGATATCAAGGTCTGCATGGTGCAACTGCCTGCGATCAACACACCGCAGTTCGATTGGGCGCGCAACAAGTTGGGCAAGCGTGTGCAACCGGTGCCGCCGATTCATGACCCGGACGTGGCCGCCCGGGCAATATTCAGCGTGGTCAAGCGTACGCCCAGGGAATTGTGGCTGGGTGCGGCCTCGCTCAAGGCCATCATCGGCACTTGCCTGATGCCGGGACTGCTTGATCGCTTGCTGGCCCGTAACGCCTATTCAGGACAGATGACCAACGAGGATGACGACCCTCAGCGCCCGGATAACCTGTTCGAACCGCAGGAGCCTTTGCATCGTACCCGTGGGCGGTTCAGCGGCCGCTCACGGGATTCCGCGTTGGCCCTGAGTTCGACCCAGGTATCGGCGCTGCTGCTCGCCACCGGCGGTTTGCTGTCAGTCGTGCTGCTATTGTTTTGAGCCGACGCGGCGGAACCACCGATAACCGTATCCGTGCAAGGTCAGGCCCGATTGCTTCGTGGCCGGATACGGACTGTCGGACAACACTTCCTCGAAACCCTCCAGGTCCATTTCCCGCAACCGTACCGTGACCGCGTCCTTGCCGAGGTTCGCCAGCATGATCGAGGTGGCCTCGCAGGCATGGGCGATGGCGAATACCGCCGGATGGTCGACCGTCAGCAGTTGCGCCTTGCCGTCGCCAACTTCCTTCAGGTCCGCGCGGGCCCGCAACAATTGACGTGCCCGGCTCAACAACGATTCGGGGTCTTTCAGTTGGCCTGCAACGTTCAAATGCGTGTAGGCAAACCGCCCTTCATCGATCACCGGGACGATCGGCCGTCGGGCCGAGGAAAATCCGCCGTTGGCCTGGTCATTCCATTGCATGGGCGTGCGCACCGACAGACGCTCCGGGCGGGACAGGTCGTCGCCCATGCCAATTTCTTCGCCGTAGCGCACGATCGGCGTGCCGGGCAGCGACAGCAACAACGCCTGGGCCAATGCCTGGCGACGCACGTCACCGTCGAGCATTGGCGCCAGGCGTCGGCGAATACCTCGGCCATACAAGCGCATGTCCGGCTCCGGAGCGAAGGCCTGCATCACCTCTTCGCGCTCCTGCTCGCTCAGGCGCTCCAGGTCGAGCTCGTCATGGTTGCGCAGCCACACCGCGTAATTCGCGCCGTCCGGTGGTGCGGGCCGCCGGGTGATCGCCCGTTGCAGGGGTTCGGCTTCGCCGCGGGCCAGGGCCAGGAACAGGTGATTGTTGACCCAGAAATCCAGCACCAGGCCCAGGCGCTCCCCGCTGCCGAAATAATGGCTGTAGCGCTCCGGCTCGACGTCCACTTCGCCCATTAGCACCCCTTCGGGATTGATCTCGGTCATGCACTTGAACAACCGATCCAGCACCCAGACACCCTGCTCTTCATCGCCACCTCCGGCCTGTTCCACCAGGTGGGAAGCGGCATCGAGGCGAAAGCCGGCGATACCGAGTTCGAGCCAGTGGACCATGACCCGCTCGACCTCTTCGACGACCCGCGGGTTCGCCAGGTTCAGGTCCGGTTCGTGGCGATAGAACAGATGCCGATAGTACTGCCCTGCCTGCTCGTCCCACTGCCAGATGCTGTCTTCCACCGAGGGAAAGATTGGCTGGTTGCCGTCGTCCACCGGCGTGTCGGACCACAGGTAGTAATCCCGGTAGACGCTGCCCTTGTCCCGTCGTGCCCGGAGGAACCAGGGATGCTGGTCGCTGGTGTGCTGCACGACCAGTTCAAGGATCACGCGGATGCCACGTTCACCGGCCTGCACGATCAACTGGCGCAAATCCTCTTCGCTGCCAAAGCGCGGGTCCAGCGCCATGAAATCGCTGACGTCATAGCCGGCGTCCTTGAACGGTGACCGATACAACGGCATCAGCCAGAGCGCACCGACGCCCAACGCTTGCAGGTAATCGAGTTGCCGGATGATGCCCTTCAAGTCGCCACGGCCGTCGCCGTTGCTGTCGTAGAACAAGGAAGGATCGATTTGATAGATCAAGGTATTGCGGTGCCAGTTGGCTTTCATCGGTCACTCCTTATCGACACAGGACCAATGCCTGCTCGGCGGCCAGTCGACCGCTGAACGGCTGGCCTTCATCCACCCCGTCGCTGGCGACTTCCACGCGCCAGGGGTCGGCCAGGGGAAACGTCTGCTCATGGTCGGCAAAGTTGATGCAGACCAGGCGCTCGTCGCCCTCGCAACGGCGACGATAAGCCAGCACTTGCGGATGCGACGGCAGTTCTTCCCAGCCGCCCAGGCGCAGCGCCAGGCTGTTGCGTCGGCAGGCCAGCAAGCGGCGGTAGAGCGCCAGCACCGAATCGTCGGCACGTTCTTGCGCCTCAACGGACAGTGCGCCTGCATCGGGTGCAAAAGGCAGCCAAGGCGCCTGTCCCGACCAGCCGTGAGGCGCTTGCTGGGTCCAAGGCAGCGGTGCTCGGCTGCCATCGCGTCCACCGGGATCGACGCGGGTCTGGGCGGTCACTTGGGTATCTTCCAATCCCAGTTCTTCGCCCTGATAGATGAATGGCGTGCCGCGCAGCGTCAGCAACATCACCGCCGCCGCCCGGGCCCGGCGCAATGAGCCGCCGTAGCGACTGCGATGACGACTGTTGTCATGATTGGACAGCACCCAGGTGGGCCAGGCCTGCAAGGGGCCGAGGTCGTTTTCCACTTCGCGGATGCACATGCGAAACACCACCGGATCCCAGGGCGCGTCCAGCGGCGGGAAGTTGAAGGACATGTGCAGCTCGTCACTGGCGCCGTAGTAGGCCGCCACCTGCGCCGTGGAGCGGATGTTCACTTCGCCGATCAGCACCCGCTCGCCGGGGTAGCTGTCCACCAGGCGCCGCAGCCCGCGCAGCACTTCATGGCTGTAGGGCTGGTCATTGATCTTGACCATGGTTTCGCCGGCCATGCAGCGCGGGTCGTCGGCGAAGCTCTGGTCCTTGCCGACGCAATGCACCACGTCGACGCGAAACCCATCGACGCCGCGCTCGAGCCAGAAGCGCAACACCTGGTGCATGGCGGCGACGACTTCGGGGTTGTGCCAGTTGAGATCCGGTTGTTGCGGCAGGAAGAAATGCAGGTAGTACTGCTGGCTGATCTCGTCCCAGGTCCAGGCGCTGCCGCCGTCGATCGAGGCCCGCCAATTGTTGGGCTGGTCCCGCCAGATGTACCAGTCGCGCTTGGGGTTGTCGCGGCGGGAACGCGATTCGATGAACCATGGATGTTGGTCGGAGGTGTGGTTGGGCACGAAGTCGAGCAGCACCTTCAAGCCGCGTTCGTGGGCCTGGGCAATCAATGCATCCAGGTCCGCCAGGTTGCCGAACAGCGGGTCGACGTCGATGTAGTCGCAGATATCGTAGCCCGCGTCGCACATCGGCGAGCGGTAGACAGGCGACAACCACAACGCATCGATGCGCAGCCGTTGCAGATGGTCCAGGCGTGCAGTCAATCCGGGGAGATCGCCAATGCCATCGCCGTTGGCATCGGCAAAAGAGCGAGGATAAACCTGGTAGATCACAGCGTTCTTCCACCAGGGCGAATGGAAGGAGTTGGGCATGTCGCCTCCTCTGATCGCAGTGTTTGGTGGGCAAGACCGCGGCCCCGCCTGATGCCCCTGTTATCAGGGGACATCAGTTAAGAACCGGAAAAAGCGCCTGGGGTTCGTTTTTTTTGATGGGGGGTGAGTCAGCGGGAGATTGGTTGGATGTGCCGCCGCCTTCGTCGGATCGCCGCCCGGAGCAAGCTCGCTCCCACAGGTCGTGCAAACGACACGAACCCTTGTGGGAGCGAGCTTGCTCGCGAAGACGGTGGGTCAGCTTGAGGAGGTTCCAGCAGCCCGCTCGACCATCGCAACGATGGTCACGAACAACTCCTGCTTGGCCTCGTCCGCGCTGATGTCCCCATTGGCCGCCGCATCGGACAACGCCTCCGCCGCCCCCAGCATCGCCCGCAGGCTCGCTTGGGAAAGACGCCCGTTCCCGGCGAACGGCTCCAGTACCGACCGGCATTTATCCAGGAAGATCCTTTCGTATTCCCGCTTGATGAGCTCCAGCTCCGGTGAACTGCTCAGGGCTGCGCTGACGCCGGGAATTTCCCTGCCCTGAAGCAGCACGCACTCGACGAAGGCATCGGCAATCACCTGCGAACGACTTTCCAGAATGGGCTCGCTGGCCTCGAGCGCTGCGTCCATCAGCGCCGTCTGGCGCGCATCGAAATCCTGGTACAGCGCAGCTAAAAGCCCTGATCGAGTGACGAAATGATCGTAGACGATCGGCTTGGTCACGCCAGCCTGTTCCGCGAGCCGGGCGAGCGTCAGTGCTTCGCTGCCCTCCTCGCGCACCAGCCGCCAGGCGACATCCAACAATTGCCGTTGGCGATCCGCGCGGGCCAGGCGTCGACGGGGCGCCGGGGAAGACGATGAATTTTCTTCGGTGCTTGACATGCTAACTTTACCAACCGTAACTTACTGTTCGTAACTTAACCAAGCATACTCGCTTGACGTTGTGTGATGCCAGAAGGAGATTCGCTATGCACGCGCTTATCGTTGTTGCCCACCATGACCCCCGCTCCCTGACCCATGCGCTGGCCCAGGCCATCGGCGACGGGATCGTCCAGGCCAACCGCGCCAATACCTTCGAGATTGCCGACCTGGCCGCCGAAGGTTTCGATCCACGCTTTGGCCTCGCCGACCATGCCGTCCACCGCCGCGAGGCCATGCCACCCGCGGATGTGCTGGCTGAACAAGCGAGAATCGACCGGGCCGACGCGCTCGTGCTGGTTTACCCGATCTACTGGTGGTCGATGCCAGCGCTGCTCAAGGGTTGGATTGATCGAGTGTTTTCCAATGGTTGGGCATTTGATTACAAGCTCGCCGAGTCGTTTACCCAGAAGCTCCAGCGATTGCAGGTCCATCTCGTGGCGCTCGGAGGGGCCGATGCCGACAGTTTCCAACGTCATGGCTACGACCAGGCGATGATCACGCAGATCGACCACGGCATCTTCGATTACTGCGGTGCGCGGGTGATGAGTTCCGAACGCTTGCTGGAATCGGAATCCCTCGATCCGAAAGCCCATTTGCAAGCCGCGCTTGCCCTCGGCCAGCGGCTGTTTCCGAGGGTCGAAGAAATCTCGCACGCGCAGGTCGACGCTGAGTGCGCCTGATCAGAGTGCACGCTGGCCAGCCGTGGACAACGCGACATCCCGTTGATAGATATCCGGGATGTACACGGCCTGCCCCTGGCTGTCCGCCTGCACCGTCCAGTAACCCAGCAGGATCGGCAGGGGCTTGGCCAGCCTGAATTCATGAGTCAGCTCGCTGGCCAGCAACGTATCGGTCCGGGTGCGCTCGGCAGGGGTCACCAACAGGTCCCGCAGGTGCATGACTTGTTCGATGCGCACGCAGCCCGAACTGAACGCCCGCGGGCCCTTGCTGAACAGTGCCTGGCTGGGTGTGTCATGCAGGTACACTGAGAACGGATTGGGAAAGCGGACCACCAATTTTCCGAGCGGGTTTTTCGCACCGGCATCCTGGCGCAGCATCAGGTCGCCAGGATGTTCCCAATCGATATTTTCCACCGCCAGCGGCAAGCCATCCCGATCGAGCACCTTGAGGTTATGCCGGGCGAGAAACTCCGGGTCGCGGCGAATCTCGGGCAGTTTGTCTTCACGCATGATCGTCGGCGGGATGGTCCACGTGGGGTTGAGCGTCAGGCGAGTGATGCGCGATTTGATCAAGGGTGTCTGGCGTTCGGCACGCCCCACCTGGGTGCGGGTTTGCCACACGGGCGCGCCGCCCTGGTAGACCGTCAGTTGCGCCGCCGCCACGTTGACCAGCACGCTATCGGGCTCCAGGTCCTGGGCCAGCCAACGCATGCGCTCCAGGTTGATGCGCAACTGCTCGCGGCGCATGGCTGGGCTGATATTCAGTTCGGTGACGGTCCAGGGCCCGACGACCCCATCGGCTTGCAGTGAATGATGAAGCTGGAAGCTTTTCATCGCCTCCACGAGGCTCGCGCTGTAATGCTCATCGGCGTCGAGTGGCGGCACGCTGAGGTAGCCTTCGTTGAACAGGCGCCGGGCCAGGGCCGGTACGCGGGCGTCGCGCTTGTCCGGTTGCAACAAGGGGCCGCTGGGCACCGATTGCCAGTTCGCCAGGGGCTGCTGTCGTTGTCTCGCGTAGAGTTCGCGCAGGTCGCGATAAAGCGCCAGGCTCGGCCGCGCCAACTCGAAAGCCTCTGCCGGGTCTTGCAGGCCCGCCACGGCGAAATGCAACACCATGGCCTGCCGGTCCGGCAACTGGGGATTGGCTTTCCAGATCGGCTCCAGGCGATTCTGTGGCAGATGGCCGAAACGCAATTCATGCAGGGCTTGCAGGTAGCGTTGGCTGATGGCGATGTCGGTACAGGCCGCGTTGGCGTAACGGCCCTCGTCCGGCAGGTCGTAACGGGCCGGATCGAGTCCGTCATCGGCCAGTTGCTGTAGCTGGGTTTGCAACGCCTGCAACCGCCCGTCGTCCGTCCAGATCGCCTGGCCTGCGTTTTGCTGGTAAAGCGCCTGCAGGTTCATCACCGTCGGAAAGTCGACGCCACCGGCCAATTCGGGGCAATTGACCGACAGTTGCGCCAGTGTGGTTTGCGCCTGGGCCGGATCGCCGTCCTCGGCCGTAGCGACCAATGGCGCAACGAGCAATAAAAGGCTCAGGTAACATGCGGACTTTTTGAACAACTGCTTTACTCCAATCCATGGCCGTCTCGTTGACGGTGAATTTTGCGACAGGTACGACCCGCCATCATGCAGACAAACAAAACCGGACGGGATGCCGCAAACGAACGCCACCGCAAGCTGCCTTCACCTGTATCGGCCTTCTTGCGCCGATTCTGCCTGGTCGTGACCGGCCTTGGCATCCTGTGCAGCCCGGTGCTGGCCGAAAAACTCAACGCCCAGCCGCTTTACAACAGCCTCGCCCACGCCGCGCCGGAACTCAATCCCCAAGCGCTGAAAAGTGCCCTGAGTGCGATGCAGTGCGCAGTTGCCAACGGTGCTCGACAGGCTCGCCATCTGGCGGTGATCGACTATTCGCAACCTTCGACGGCCCGGCGCTTGTGGATCTTCGACCTGCGCCAGAAAAAGCTGGTCCTGCGTGATCTCGTGGCCCACGGGCAGAAATCCGGGGAAAACTTCGCCACCCAGTTTTCCAACCGACTGGGCAGCTATCAATCGAGCCTGGGGCTGTTCCGCACCCAGGAAAGCTACCAGGGCACCCACGGCTACTCGCTGCGCATGGATGGCCTGGAACCCGGATTCAATGACCAGGCGCGCGACCGGGCGATCGTCATCCACGCCGCTGACTACGTGAACCCGCTCTGGAGCGTGCGCCAGGGGCGCATCGGCCGCAGCCAGGGCTGTCCCGCCGTGCGTCCGCAAGTGGCGCGGCAAGTGATAGACAAGCTCAAGGGCGGGCAATTCATGTTTTCCTGGTACCCGGACCCGGCGTGGCTCAAGCGCTCGCCCTATCTCAATTGCCAGCCGCAGCAGGTGGCGAGCATCCTCGCGACCAGCGGGGGCTAGCAGCCCTTTGTGGCGAGTGAGCAAGCTCCCTCGCCACAGGGATTGCAGTGCATGGGTTCGTGGTTAAAATGCCGGCCTTTCGAGTCGCTGGCGTTTTTATCTGATGAACCCTCAAGCCCTTCAAACATTGCAGAGCCATTTGCTGACGGCGCTGGAATCGGCGCCCGACGAAACCCGTCGCCTGTTCCATGGCCGAGGACGCTGCTGGCCGGGGCTGGAACAGATCACCGTCGACTGGCTGCAAGGCGTCGTGTTGGTCTCGCTGTTCAAGGAACCCGATCCAGCGCAACTGGAGGACCTGTTCGCCACGCTGCGCGCCCTCGCCGCCTCGCCCGCCTGGCAACACAGTGGTGCCCACACCCTCGCGGTGCAACATCGGTACCTGCCCGACAGCCTGACCCAATGGTTGGTGGGCGAACCGATCGATGAATGGACCCTGGCCGAAGGCGGCCTGCGTTATCGGATCGACCTGGGCAAGAAGCAGAACAACGGCCTCTTTCTCGATATGCGCCATGGCCGCGACTGGGTGCGCGCCCACGCCCAAGGCAAGCGCGTGCTCAACCTGTTCGCCTATACCTGCGGCTTCTCGGTGGCGGCCATCGCCGGCGGTGCCCGCCACGTGGTCAACCTGGACATGTCCCGCGCAGCCCTGAGCCGTGGTCGCGACAATCATCGCCTGAACGGCCATGACCTGGGCCAAGTGAGCTTTCTAGGGCACGATCTGTTCAAATCCTGGGGCAAGGTGATCAACAGTGGGCCCTATGACCTGGTCATCATCGACCCGCCCACGTTCCAGAAAGGCAGCTTCCTGCTGACCAAGGATTATCAGCGGGTGCTGCGCCGCCTGCCGGAGCTGCTGACCGCTGCAGGTACGGTCCTGGCGTGTAGCAATGACCCGGCGACCGGTCCTGACTTCCTCATCGACGGCGTCATGCGTGAAGCGCCCGGCCTGATATTCGAAGAGCGACTGCCAAATCCTCCGGAATTTCCAGATACAGACCCCGCCTGTGGCTTGAAGGCCATGGTGTTCAAGCGTAAGGACCCGGCCATCGTCTGAAAACTGCGTGCCGGGATTACACATTTCCACTATTTGATGGATCTTGCTCGCGACTAGACTGTTTCACGTTGTCTGCAGCGTGAACCGGTCCGGTTGCACCTGCGGCAACCTCGAACCCGGACTGTTCAAGGATTGAAGAACCATGTCGCATTCACATTCCTCTGACCCGCGCCAGCGCTGGCGCGCATTGATCGTCTTGTGCCTGGGCGTGCTGATGATCGTGCTCGACGGTACGGTGGTGAACGTCGCCCTGCCCTCGATCAAGGACAACCTGCAATTCAACGACACCAACCTGGCCTGGGTCGTCAATGCTTACTTACTGACCTTTGGCGGCTTCCTGCTGCTCGGCGGTCGCCTCGGCGACCTCTATGGCCACCGCCGGCTGTTTACCCTGGGATTGGCGGCGTTCACCCTCGCGTCGCTGGCCTGCGGACTGGCGCCATCGCAGTCATGGTTGATCACTGCCCGTGCGGTTCAAGGCCTCGGCGGTGCGGTGGTCACGGCGGTGGCCTTGTCGTTGATCATGGACTTGTTCACCGAGCCCGGTGAACGCGCGCGGGCGATGGGCGTGTACAGTTTCGTCTGTGCTGCGGGCGGCAGTATTGGTGTGCTGTTGGGTGGTTTGCTGACCGATCTGCTGAGTTGGCATTGGATCTTCCTGGTCAACCTGCCTGTCGGCCTGATCGTCCTGGCGCTGTCCCTCAAGTTGTTGCCCGCCGTGCGCGCCGGAGGCAGCGGACAATTGGATGTTGCCGGCGCGGTGACCGCCACCCTGTCGTTGATGATCGCCGTGTACGCCGTGGTCAACGGCAATGAGCGGGGTTGGACCTCCCTCCACACGCTGGGCCTGTTGGCAGCCTCGGCCTTGTTGATGCTGGGCTTCATCCTGCTTGAACGCCGGATTGCGCATCCCTTGATCCCGATGAGCCTGTTTCACCTGCATAACCTGCGCACCGCCAATCTGCTAGCGGTGCTCTGGGCCGCGTCGATGTTCGCCTGGTTTTTCCTGTCGGCGCTCTACATGCAATTGGTGCTGGGCTATACGCCGATGCAAGTGGGATTGGCGTTCCTGCCAGCCAACGTGATCATGGCGATTTTTTCCCTGGGTCTGTCCGCGCGGCTGGTGATGCGCTACGGCACACGAACGCCGTTGGCGGCAGGCCTGCTGCTCGCCGCCATCGGCCTGGCACTGTTTGCACGGGCGCCGCTGGACGGCCAGTTCGTCGGCGATGTCCTGCCGGGCATGTTGCTGCTGGGGTTGGGCGCGGGGATGGCGTTCAATCCGATGTTGCTAGCGGCGATGAGCGACGTGGAACCCAAGGATTCCGGCCTGGCATCAGGCGTCGTCAATACATCGTTCATGATGGGCGGCTCCGTGGGCCTGGCGGTGCTGGCAAGCATTGCCGCGTACCGGACCAAGACGGCCGCGTCCGATCTCGCGCCGCTGGTTGCGCTCAACGACGGGTATCAGATGGCGTTTTTGATCGGCGCAGCGTTCGCGCTGACCGCAGCCGTACTGGCGGGCCTGCTGCTGCGAAGCACCACGACGGGACAGCAGGCGAAGGTCGACTCCGCAGCCCACCCTGCCCCTTGACGGCAGCGGGCGGCAACGGCGGGCATCAAGTGATGCCTGTCGTTGCTGCCGGTCCAGTCGAGTCTCAGGCGGCCATCCGCTCACACGCTTCGGCGCAGGACTGGCAGGCCTTGGCGCAATCCTGACAGTGGCCCGCCTCATGTTTCGCGCATTCTTCACCACAAGCCCGACAGATGCTCGCGCAGACGATACAAAGATCCGTCGCCACCCGACTGTCACGCTGCATCAGCGTTGCGGCGAGGCGGCACAGGTCGGCGCAGTCACGGTCCAGCTCGATGCAACGGGCCATCATCTGAACGTTTTCTTCTTGCAGGCAAGCGCTGGCGCACGCCTCGCAGGTCATGGCGCAGGCGAGGCATTCGTCGATGCAGGCTTGATAACGGCTGTTCATGGCACTCTCCTCTTTTGAAGGTCGATTCAAAAAATGCATACCGCCTGTTCAAGGCAGGTATAAGCGTGCGACTCGGCCCGTGAACCGGGGGTTTCAAAAGAAAAATTACATTTTCGTCAGCTGGACCGGCGCCTGCCGTTCATCCTGCGTCCGGCAATCAGATCACCAGCGTCAACCACGCCGACACCAGCAGCAACACCGCCATGACGCGGTTGAACCGCCCCATCGCCACGGCGGAACGGCAGAACCTCGCGGCGCCGCGCCCCAGGTAGGCCCAGGCCGTCATGCAAGGAATGGATATCGCGAAGAACGCCAGGGACAGCCAGAGCACGCGTACGGTACGGTCCGCCTCGGCGCCGGCGAATACGCTGACCACCGCCAACGCCATCATCCAGGTCTTCGGGTTCACCAGTTGCAACCCGGCGGCACCCGCCAGGCCCAGCCGGGGGCCTTCCACCGGTTTGTCGGGGTCAATGGCCTCGGCGGGCGCGCTGAAAATCTGCCAGGCCATCCAGCTCAGCCAG
Organism: Pseudomonas sp. HB05; assembly: GCF_016756915.1. Classification (NCBI taxonomy): domain Bacteria; kingdom Pseudomonadati; phylum Pseudomonadota; class Gammaproteobacteria; order Pseudomonadales; family Pseudomonadaceae; genus Pseudomonas; species Pseudomonas sp. HB05. Next base: position 10,100 of record NZ_JAESPG010000026.1, on the reverse strand, counting down.
GCGATGCCGGCCCAGGACAACACTGTCTGGATCGTCGCGTGCCGGGCCAGCACGTCCCCCAAGCCGGTGCCGACCACCAATACCAGCAACGCGGCGGCAGCACAGGCACCGAGGATGATCGGCCAGGTGGTCGTCAGGCCAAAGCGAGAACTGTGGCTCAACACCAGGATATTGGTCGGGCCCGGGGTGATGGAGGCGACAAAGGCAAACAAGGCAAACGGCAGCAACTGGTCCATGGAGCAATTTCTCGGTGGATGATCGTAGGGCTGATCATCCCGATGCCGGCGTGGTCAGTCTGGAACAATTGAGCAGCGCTTGCGGTAGTCCGCCGGGCTCATGCGATAGGCGCGCTGGAACCAGCGGCCCAAGTGACTCTGGTCGGCGAAGCCGAGCATGGCCGCCACCGCCACGGCGCTTTCACCACGGGCCAGCAACCGCCGCGCCCGCGCCAGGCGCAGTTGGATAAGGTAAGCATGGGGCGCCAGGCCGAAAGCGGCCTTGAATGCGCGGCTCAGGCGAAAACGATCGACACCGGTGGCCCGCGCCAGGTCGTCGAGGCCGATGTCTTCGCTCAGGTGGCTATGCAGATAGTCGCGGGCCTGCTGCGCAACCAACGGCAGGCGCGGGTCGGGATTGATCCGTGCGCGCCAGTGCAAGTGTTGGGTAAGGTTCGCCAGCAGCGTGTCGAGGGCGGTCTGGCGGACGATCAGGATGTCTTGCTCGTGCAGGCTCTGGAAGGCCGTGGCGGTGGCGCTCGCCAGACGCGCGTCATCATTCAGGGTGGCGGCAAAGCCCAGCTGGGCATTGTCCGGCGCTTCATCGAACAAGGAGCGCAGCTCGCGCTCGAGCCAGTGGGGTTCGAGGTACAACGTGCGGTAGGTGAAACCGTGTTCGTGGGGTGCGTTTCCGTCATGCAGTTCGCCGGGTTCGAGCAGGAACACTTTGCCCGGTGTGCTGTTGTGTTGCTGCCTTCGGCAATGGAACTGTTGCACGCCCTGCTCCGTCACGCCCACCAGGTAGGCATCGTGCCAATGCGGATCGTAGGCATGCCCCTCGAAATGCGCGCGCACGGTCTCGATGCCGGACGTGGCGTCCTGCTTGAGATCGATCCAGTTGCGCGCGGTCATGGGCTGTCTCGTTTATGTATCGGCTGGCTGAGATTAAACGACTTGGATGGGCTGGTCTGGAAGATTTGTGCAGTTTCACTCCGGCATTGTGTTCGCTCCCACAATGGATTGAGGTGCAGCCCCTCCTAGCCTTCAAGCATCCGGCGTAATTACCGGCAACACGGTCTCCACGGCCAACCGTGCCAGTTCCGCATCCTCTTCGGCCTTCACCCCGGAAACCCCGATGGCACCAATGCACTCGCCATCGTGGCGGATGGTCACGCCACCTTCGAGCATGCCTTGCAAGTGCGGGGCGCTCAGGAAAGCCAGGCGGCCGCCGTTGATCATGTCTTCGAAGGCCTTGCTGTCACGCCGGCCCATGGCGGCGGTGCGGGCTTTTTCGGTGGCGATGTAGGCCGATAAGGGCGAGGCACCGTCCAGGCGCAGCAGCCCCAAGGGATGCCCGCCATCGTCTACCACGCAGACCGATACGGCCCATTGGCGCTGGTGAGCCAGCTCCTTCGCCGCCACCAGCAACTGAGCAACATCCTGCTCGGTGAGTACCGCTTTGGTTTTCATGAATCACTCCGTGCTGTGCGATGAGTCCCGCCGACTAACGCCCGCGGGATCCAGGTCATTGCGATGATTATTCGCCGTAGATATCGAAATCGAAATATTTCTGGCGAATCCGGTCATAGGTGCCATTGGCGCGGATGGTTGCCAGGGCCTGGTTGAAACGGCTCGCCAGCGGATCGTTCTTGCGCACCGCAATGCCAATGCCCGTGCCGAAGTATTGTTCTTCGACGAAATTCGGGCCAACAAATTCAAAATCCTTGCCTTCCGGGCGCTTGAGCAAGCTTTCGTCGATCACCACCGAGCTGGCCATCGTCGCGTCCAGGCGGCCGCCCAGCAGGTCGAGGAAGATTTCGTTCTGCGAACCATAGCGGATTACTTCGGCGCCCGCCGGGGCAAATTTTTCGGTGACGTAACGATCAAAGTTGGTCGCCCGCTGCACGCCGATCCGCTTGCCCTTGAGCTGCGAGGGAATCTCGCTGATGCCGCTGCCCTTGCGAAACACCAGGCGGGCCGGGATGCGGTAGTAACGGTTGGTGAAGTCGACCGATTTCATGCGCTCCGGCGTGATCGACATGGAAGAAATCACCGCGTCGACCTTCTTCACCTTGAGTGCCGGGATCAAGCCGTCGAACTCCTGTTCTATCCAGTCGCAGCGTACCTTCATTTCGGCGCACAGGGCCTGGCCGATGTCGTAGTCAAAACCGACGATGGTGTTGTCCGGGGTTTTCGAGGCGAACGGTGGATAGGCCGCTTCGATGCCGATGCGCAACGAGTTTTCCGCGGCGTTCAGGTTGGCGCCGAACGCCAGCAACGAGACGAGGCCCAGCTTGAGTGCAATGCGTTTGATGTTCATTCATTAGCTCCGGATGCGGTGTTATTGAGTTCGGACGCTCGGCGAAAAGTCGTCCGTTATGGCAGCAGCAACGTGAACAAGCGCGGGCGACGGCTCTGGTGGTCGTCTTGCCCGGTAACGGCATAACAGCGGTCCGGCGTGCTACACCGCTGCGGTGACGATGAGTTCGAGCAGGATCTGCGGGTCATCGAAGGCCACTTGCGCGGTGGCCCGCGCGGGGGTGTTCGCAGCGTCGACCCAGTCGCTCCACAGCGCGTTCATCGCGGCGAAATCGCCGCCCATGTCCTTCATCCAGATCTGCACGCTGAGCAGGCGACGTTTGTCCGTGCCCGACGCGGCGAGCAATTCATCGACCCGTTGCAGCACTTGGCGGGTCTGGCCCTGAATGTCCTGGCTGCAGTCAGCAGCGACGATGCCGCTGAGCCAGGCCACGCCGTTGTGCACGACGCTGCGGCTCAGGCGCGGGTTGCTTTCGATACGTTGGATGGTCATGACAGTTCCTCCAGTGAGTGGCTTTCGCCGGCCAGTTGAGCCAGCGTGATCGGTTTGAGGGGCGGACGAATGCGGTAGTAGCCCACCTCGGCGGGCGGCACGCGACGATGAGCGGCGATGATCTGGGTGACACTCAAGCCGCACTGGCGGCCCTGGCACGGGCCCATGCCGCAACGGCCGAAGGCCTTGGTCTGGTTGGGTCCCAAACAGCCGAGGTCGACATAACGGCGGATATCGCCGGCGCTGACTTCTTCACAGCGACACACCATCACGTCATCGGCCGGCACGCAGCTCCGTGCCGGGGGACGATAAAGTGCGTCGATCAAAGGGCGCGCGGCGCGGGCGCGACCCAAGGCTTTTTGAATCAGGAGCGTTCGGTTGCGCTGCCCGGCAATGGCAGAGGCGACGAGACGCCCTTCGAGCTGCGCAACCTGCGCACCACCGATGGCGCCGCCGTCACCGGCGATATAAATGCCCGCGGCGCTGGTTTCGCCGACGCCATTACGGCGCGGGGCCCAGCACAGCTGCGACTCGCTCCAGTCATGCTCCAGGCGCAGTGACCGGCTGATCTGCGTATGAGGGACCACGCCCTGGTGCAATAAAATCAGTTCGGCGGACACTTGGTGATGCTGCCCGCCACTGACGAAGCTCAAGGCGTTGGCGCGATCATTACCCTCGATGCGCAGGTTACCGGCACCGCGAAAATGGCGGATGCCGGCACGCTTCAGTTCAACCAGCAGCCCCGCGCCCTTGAGCAAGTCGCGCCAACCTCGCATCGCACCTGGAATGGTGCGCCAGGCCTTGAGCAGATCACGTCCCTGGCTGGTATCGACGAGCGCCTCGACAGCAATTCCCGCCCGCAAGTACTGCACCGCCAGCAAATACAACAACGGACCGCAGCCCGCCAGGACCACAGGTCCCGCCGGGACCATGGCCGCGCTCTTGAGCAAAATTTGCCCCGCGCCAGCGGTCATGACGCCGGGCAAGGTCCAGCCGGGGATCGGCATGGGACGTTCGAAGGCGCCCGTGGCGATCAGCAGATGGCGCCCTTGCAGGATTCGCGCACGGCCTTCGACCAAGTAGTGAACCTCACGCTGCGGCGTGACTTGCCAGATCGCCGCGTTGGGCACGTAGCGGGCTCCGCATTGGCTGAACTCGGCCGCCAACTTCGCTCCGGCGCTGTAATCGGCGCCCAGCACCGCACGGCTGCCGGCATCGGCTTGAAGTACCTGGCGATAGATCTGCCCGCCGGGGCTGGCCTGCTCATCCAGCACCGCCACCGACAATCCATGGGCCCGCGCCTCGAGCGCCGCGCTCATGCCGGCCGGTCCGGCACCGATGATGATCAGGTCGATCGCGACATTACTCATCGCTCACCTCCCCAGCCGGCACCAAGGCTGCGGCGCCGCATTGCCGACGCACGCGCATGCCCGCACGCACGGGCACCAGGCAGGATTGGACGTTGGCCTGGCCGTCCACCTGCACCAGGCATTCGAAGCACACGCCCATCATGCAATACGGTGCGGCGGGCCTGCCGCTGATAGCGCTTTCGCGGGTGTGACGGATACCGCTGGCGAGCAAGGCCGCCGCCAGGGACACCTTGTCCGGCACGCTCAACGGCTGGCCTTCGAATTCGATCGATACGTTCTGCTGCGCGACGGCCAAAGACCGGAAAAGGCTGTCAGCCGACATGGTGCATCTCCATGGATGAATTGAAGCGGTGCAGGCCGAACGGCTTCACGGCGGGGTCATCGAATTCACCGGCCATCCAAGGGGCCAGGCGCAGGGCATGAACGGCGGCCAACGTCACGCCGCTGTGGCAACTGACCACCGACAGCCCCGGGCAGCCCTGGGACATTTCGTAGATCGGAAACCCGTCGGCGCTCATCACCCGCAATGCGCCCCAGGCCCGCACCAAATGCACGTCACCCAGCAGCGGAAAACACTGCACGGCGCGCCTGGCGATAGCGGCCATGACCTGGCTACCGGTGCCATCGTCGAAACCGGCCGATTCATGGGAATCGCCTAACTGCACCGTGCCTTCGTCGGTCTGGCGAACATAGGTGGTGGGGTAATGCAGGAAGGGCTTGAGGCGTTCGGTCACCAGGATCTGTCCGCGATTAGGCTGCACAGGCACATCCAATCCAACCTGCTCACCCAACGCGCGATTGCCAAGGCCAGCGGCCAGGACCACCTGGCAGGCCGACCAACGCTGATCGCCTGTCCTTAATTGAAAACCCGTGTCATTCGGTTCGATGGCGTCGACGTGGTAGCCGTTGATCAATCTGACACCACGCGACTTGCACGCCGCGTAGAGCGAACGCAACAGTTTCAGCGGGTTCACATGACCGTCCATGGGCGAGAAGCAACCGCCCACCACATCGGGCCCGATGCCCGGCAGACGGCTGAGCAGTTGCGCCGAGTCCAGCAGCTCGTAGGGGTAGTCACCGTCAAGGGCCTCGCGCAGCCAGCCCAGGCGCGCGGCTTCCTCGGCCATTTCCGCATCGCTCAGGCACAGCTGGAAACCGCCCTGCTGGCGCAGATGGATATCGATCCCGGTATCGGCTTGCAACGCTGCCGCGAAGCGTGGCCACAACGCCACCGATTCGCGGGTCCATTGCGCATAAGGGCTCATGCCGTAGCCCTTGCCCTGAACCCAAAGCAGGCCGAAGTTGCCCCGGGCGGCGCGGATGGCGTCGTCGCCCTCGTCGAGCACGCTTACCTGGCGTCCGAGCAAGGCCAGGCCATAAGCGATGGACATACCCACCAGGCCACCGCCTACGATGATCACATCAGTTTTTTGCATGGCTGCCCTGCGCTGTATTTAGCCGCTGCGTTTCATTAGAAACGCTGATTTTTCGGCCTTGTGAATCGTCGAGGGAAATCCTAGGACGCTGCCAAGCTCATGAAAAATGCTTTATTTTGGATAGCTCATGTCTTTTTGTTATGGATAGGTAAACCTATGAACCTTCGCCAGCTGGAAGCCTTTCGTGCAGTGATCCTGGGGCAGACGGTGACCCGCGCCGCCGAAATGCTGCACATCTCCCAGCCCGCCGCGACCCGGCTGATCGCCAGCTTGGAGGAAGACATCGGTTTCAGCCTGTTCGACCGCATCAAGGGGCGCCTGCAACCCACCGCCGAAGCCATGACGCTGTATCAGGAAGTGCAGCGTTCGCTGCTGGGCGTCGAGCGGATCGCGCGCACCGCCCAGGACATCCGCAATTTGAAGCGTGGTTCGTTGCACATCGCCTGCGCACCGGCCATGGGCTTGTCGTTCCTGCCCCGGGCTATCGCCGCGTTCATGGCCGAGCATGACCAGGTGCAGATCACCCTGATGGTGCAGTCATCGCGAGAAGTGGTGGACCTGGTGGTGGGCCAACGCTGTGACCTGGGCTTGATCGTCCTGCCCAACACCTACCCGAGCCCCCGCGCCGAAAGACTGCTTGCGACGCGGATGCTCTGCGCCCTGCCCGCCGGCCATCGCCTGGCGGAGCGCGCGACGATCGTCCCGGAAGACCTGCAAGGCGAGCCATTCATTTCCTACCCGCAATCCATTGGCTCTCGCCAGCACATCGACGCAATCTTTGCCGCCCATGGCGTGGAACGCGAGCTGCGGCTGGAAACGCAGCTCTCCCAGCCCATGTGCACCTTCGTCGAACAAGGCCTCGGCGTTGCTTTGGTGGACGCGATCAGCGCGGTTGAATACCGGGGCAATGGCATCGTCTTCCGCGCCTTCGAACCGGCGATTGAAATGGACTTCAGCATGCTGTTGCCGATCCAGGGACCGCTGTCGAAATTGCAGGCGAGCTTCTTGGCGCATATGCAGCGATTCATCGATGTGCAGGTGCCGGCGGCCTATCGCTTTTAGGTGGACCAATGGATCCATTGATCGCAGCCAATCATCAGACGATCCGCCAAAACCGTTGACAAGTAAATTAGTTAAGAGAGTTAATGGATCCACAGATAAAAACAAAACCAGCCTGGAGATCCGCTCATGTACCCCAAGAACACCTGGTACGTCGCCTGCATGCCTGATGAAATTGCCGAGAAGCCGCTGGGGCGGCAGATCTGTGGCGAGAAAATGGTTTTCTACCGAGGGTACGAAGGCAAGGTCGCGGCGGTCGAGGACTTCTGCCCGCACCGTGGCGCCCCGCTCTCGCTGGGCTATGTCGAAAACGGCAATTTGGTGTGTGGCTATCATGGCCTGGTGATGGGGGGTGACGGCAGGACTGTCGAGATGCCCGGCCAGCGGGTACGCGGTTTTCCCTGCAACAAGACCTTTGCGGTGCAGGAGCGCCATGGGTTTATCTGGGTCTGGCCGGGTGAGCAGGCACTGGCCGACCCGGCGCTGATCCCGCATCTGGAATGGGCGGAAAGTGACGAATGGGCGTACGGCGGCGGCCTGTTCCACATTCACTGCGACTATCGCCTGATGATCGACAACCTGATGGACCTGACCCACGAAACCTACGTGCACGCGTCAAGCATCGGGCAAAAGGAAATCGATGAGGCGCCGCCAGTGACCACCGTCGAAGGCGACGAAGTGGTCACTGCCCGGCACATGGAAAACATCATGGCCCCGCCGTTCTGGCGCATGGCGTTGCGCGGCAACAACCTCGCCGATGATGTGCCGGTGGACCGCTGGCAGATCTGCCGCTTCACCCCGCCCAGCCACGTGCTGATCGAAGTCGGTGTGGCCCATGCCGGCAAAGGCGGTTATCACGCGGCGCCGCAGTTCAAGGCGTCGAGCATCGTGGTCGACTTCATCACCCCGGAAACCGAGACGTCCATCTGGTACTTCTGGGGCATGGCGCGGCATTTCCAGCCCCAGGACGAAGCGCTGACCGCCAGCATTCGCGAAGGCCAGGGCAAGATTTTCAGCGAAGACCTGGAGATGCTCGAACGCCAGCAGCGCAACCTGCTGGACCATCCGCAACGCAACCTGCTCAAGCTCAACATTGACGCCGGTGGCGTGCAGTCGCGCCGGGTGCTGGAACGCTGGATCGCCCGGGAGCGGGAGCAAGAAGCGGCCCTGATCGCCAGCACGCGCCAGCCGCAACACGCGGAGCAACGGCCATGATCGAAGTCCAAGTTGCGGCGCGGCACGACGAAGCCCTGGACATCTGCAGCTACGAGCTGACACCTGTCGACGGCCAGGCACTCCCGGCCTTTACCGCCGGCGCCCATATCGATGTGCATTTGCCCGATGGGCTGATCCGCCAATATTCGCTGTGTAATCATCCTGAAGAACGGCATCGCTACCTCATCGGCGTGCTCAAGGATCCCGCCTCACGGGGCGGCTCGCGCAGCCTGCATGAGCAGATCCGGCCGGGCATGCGGCTGCTCATCAGCGAACCGCGCAACCTGTTCACCCTCGCCGCCGAGGCGCGGCGCAGCCTGTTGTTCGCCGGCGGGATCGGCATCACGCCGATCCTGTGCATGGCCGAGCACCTGGCCCAGAGCGGTGCCGCGTTCGCCCTGCATTATTGCGCCCGGTCCAGGGATCGCGCCGCTTTCGTCGAACGCTTGCAGCAATCGCCTTATGCCGACCGGGTTTTCCTGCACTTCGATGAAGACCCCGCCACGGCGCTGGATGCCGCTCGGGTCCTGGCGTCGCCCAGTGACGACCTGCACCTCTACGTGTGTGGCCCCGGCGGTTTCATGCAGCACATTCTCGACACCGCCAAGGCCCAAGGCTGGCGGGAACCCAACCTGCACCGGGAATACTTCGCCGCAGCCCCGACCGACACCAGCGCCGATGGCCGATTTTCGGTGAAACTTGCACGCAGCGGCCAGGTTTTCGAGATACCGCCGGACAGGAGCGTGGTCCAGGTGTTGGAAAGTCATGGCGTCGAAATCCCGATCTCGTGCGAGCAAGGCGTCTGCGGCACCTGCCTGACCCGAGTGCTGGAAGGCGTGCCGGAGCATCGGGACATGTTCCTCACTGAAGCCGAGCAAGCTTGCAACGACCAGTTCACGCCGTGTTGTTCAAGGTCCCGGACGCCGTTGTTGGTGTTGGATCTCTGAGTCCGCAGCCCTCTACAAAACCCTGTGGGAGCGAGCTTGCTCGCGATAGCGGTGTGTCAGCAACGTCTTTATTGCTGAACCTCCGGCCATCGCGAGCAAGCTCGCTCCCACAGATATTTGCGCCTCTAGTCAGGCCGCAGGATCACCTTCATCCGCTCATCCGCCAGCGTCGAGCCAAACACCTCGGCATAACGCAGGGTGGCGTTGGCATGCTCGCGCATGATCGCCTCGGCACGGGCGCCCTGGCGATTGACCAGCGCGTCGAACACCGAGTGATGCTGCATGTGGGCGTAGTTGAAACGACGGTACTCGCCGGCCATGTTCTGGCGATCGACCGCCAGGGCGGTGACGGAGGCGAATGGCAGGTGGTCGTTGCGCGCCAGGGCGTCGGCGATGGCCGGGTTGTGGCTGCCTTCGACGATCACTTGGTGAAAGCGCATATTGAGGTCGTGATAGACCTCCAGGTCCTCTTCGGTCACATGGCCTTTGGCGAACAGTTCGTCGCCTTGCACAAGGCACAGTTCGAGCGCGCGCCGAGCCTCGTCGGATAAACCGCGTTCGGCCGTCTGGCGGGCGGCTAACCCTTCAAGCACCCCACGCACCTCCACCGCTCCGGCAATCTCCTCGGCGCTGACAGAGCGCACCTGGAAACCACGCCCGCCAAAACGCACCAGCAGCCCTTCCTGCTCCAAGGTACGAAACGCCATGCGCACCGGCATGCGCGAGACGCCGAACAATTGCGCCGTGGGGATTTCCATCAAGCGCTCGCCCGCCGCCAGTTCGCCTGAAGCGATCATTCGACGCAATGCAACCAGCACCGTTTGGCCGGGCTTACTCATTCAGGTGATATCCAGAGAAGAGAGAGCCGCCATAGTAAAAGGCCTGGAACGGGGTGTCACGGCGCTATATGAATCAGCAGAGGCACCTGTGGGAGCGGGCTTGCTCGCGAAAACGGTGTGTCAGTGAACATGGAAACGACTGAACCACCGCATTCGCGAGCAAGACCGCTCCCACAAAAAGCGCTTTCAGCCGGTGGTGCCGGCGCG
>NZ_JAESPG010000025.1:0-8555 GCF_016756915.1 Pseudomonas sp. HB05 | reverse complement strand
GGCGCGACGCTCCGCCCCCCCCCCCCGCTCCCCCCCCCCCCCCCCCCCCCCCCCCCCCCCCCCCCCCCCCCCCCCCCCCCGCTCCCACAAAAAGCGCTTTCAGCCGGTGGTGCCGGCGCGCAGGACGGTTGGGTCTTCTCCCCGATACAGCGCCTCGACCTTGGCCGCGCGCCATTGCAACACGGCGCGCTGGTTGATCGAGCCTTTGTCGGTGATTTCCCCTCGGTCGATGGAGGCCGGCTCGTCGAGCAATGCGATCCATTCCACACGACTGGCGTTGCCATTGGCATCGCGGTTCAGGCGCTGCAACCAATCGGCAAACCATTGGCGCACCGGCGGGCTTGCCAGGACCTCGGCGTCGCTGGCGTCCGCGGCCAGGCCCGCGAGACGACGGCAGTCGTGCAGGCGCGGGAACACCAGCGCACCGAGGTGCGGGCGATCCGGCGCCGTCACCACCAGGTCCTGGACATACGGCGTGCCTTCGAGCACCGCGCGGTTGCGCAACGGCCCGACGCTGACGAACACGCCGGAGGACAGTTTGAAATCCTCGGCGATGCGCCCGTCGAACATCAGCCCCAGTTGGGGGTTGGCGGAATCGGCGAGCTTGATGGCATCGCCCGAGCAGTAGAAGCCGGCGTCGTCGAACACTTCGGCGGTCTGCTGCGGCGAACGCCAGTAGCCGGGCATGATGTGCGGTCCGCGAAAGCGTCCTTCGAACTTGCCATCCACCGGCACCAGCCGCACTTCGCAACCGGGCGCCGGCAGACCGATGTAGCCAGCCATGGACAGCGGCCCCGTGGTGAAGGTGCAGGACGGCGATGCTTCAGTCATGCCCAGGCCGGCCATCATGCGGATCCGTTCGCCGCAATGTTGCTCGGCGACTTTGTCGAGTCGATCCCAGGTGCTTTGGGAAAGGCCCGCCGCGGCGAAGAAGAACAGGCTGATGCGCTTGAAAAAGCGTTCGCGCAACTCGGCGTCCTGTTCCAGGGCGCTTACCAATTCTTCCCAGCCCTTGGGCACAGTCAGGTAGGCCGTCGGGGAAATTTCCTTGAGGTTGCGCAAGGTCTCAGCGAACCCCTGGACGGTGGGCTTGCCATCGTCCAGATAAAACGTGCCGCCGTTGTACAGCACGATGCCGACGTTGTGGCTGCCGCCAAAGGTATGGTTCCACGGCAACCAGTCCACCAGCACCGGCGGTTCTTCGCCGAACACCGGGAAGGTTTGCAGCAACATCTGTTGATTGGCGCAGAGCATGCGCTGGGTGGTGATCACCGCTTTGGGCAGCTTGGTGGAACCGGAGGTAAAGAGGAATTTGGCGATGCTGTCCGGCCCCGTGGCGGCAAAGGCACGCTCAGCCTCGACACCACGCGGTTGCGCGAGCAGGCTGGCGAAGCTTGTCCTGGTCCGGCCGGGTATGTCTCCACGCACCGTGACCAGGGGAACATCCGCCGGTAACACGGCGTTGATTGCGCGCTCGAACGGCGCGGCATCGCTGACGAACACCAGCCCCGGCTGCAACAGCTCGCAGACATGCCGCAGCTTGGCGAAATCCTGGGACAGCAGCGAATAAGCCGGCGACACCGGGCAATAGGGAATCCCTGCGTACATCGCGCCCAAGGCCATCTGCAAATGCTCGATGTCGTTGCCCGACAGCAGCGCCAAGGGTTTTTCCGCCGATAAACCATAGGCCAACAAGCCTTGGGCGATGGCCCGCACGCAGTCGAGCATCTCGGCATAACTGACGTGACGCCAGTCGCCCTTGTTTTCCCGGGCAGCGATAAAAGTCTGGTTCGGCCGTACCTCGGCCCAGTGCACCAGGCGATCGAGCAAACGCTGCGGCAACGGCGCCAAGGGTTCGAGGGAACGCATGTGCAGGACGCCCTGCTCTTCCTTCACTTCTACGGCGGGGTGACCAATCGACACCTGGCGATAGCGCACAGGCTCGGGCCGGGAGGATGATCTGAACTCGGAACTCACGGTGCATCTCCTCCATCAAGGCACGCTCGGGTCGCGCGAAGCGAGCGGAACGTGGCAGCACCTGGCTGCGGCCTTGTCATTGTTATGTCTGGCCTGCATCGGGCGATGGCTTTCGCGGCACACCGCCGGCAATGCGACGGATTTTCAGATCGGGTAATGCCGCGAACCGTTCTGCAACGTCACCCAGCGCAACTGGGTGAAATGCTCGATGGACGCCTTGCCGCCGAAGCTGCCGTAACCGCTGGACTTGACGCCGCCGAAGGGCATTTGCGCTTCGTCGTGTACGGTCGGGCCGTTGATGTGGCAGATGCCGGACTCGATTCGTTGGGCCAGGGCCAGCGCGCGGCTGGTGTCGCGACTGAAGATCGCCGCCGACAAACCGAACTCCGAATCATTGGCCAGGCGCAGCAGCTCTTCGTCACCCTCGCCGCGCAGCAGCACCGCCACCGGTCCGAAGGATTCTTCGCGATACAGGCGCATGTCCGGGGTAACCCCGTCGAGCAAGGTCGGCTGCAAGATGCTGCCGTCCAACTGGCCGCCCGCGACCAACTTCGCGCCTCTGGCCAGGGCATCGTCGATCAGGCCCTTGATGCGCTGGCCGGCGCTGGCGTCCACCAGCGAACCCAGCACCGAATCACTGGCCCCTGGATCCCCTGCGCGCAAGGTGGCGATCTTCGTCGTGAGGCGTTCGATAAAAGCGTCGGCAATGCTCGCATCGACGATCAAGCGCTCGGTGGACATGCAGATCTGGCCCTGGTTGAAATACGCCCCGAAAGCCGCGGCTTGCACCGCCGCATCCAGATCGGCATCGTCCAGCACCAGCAGCGGCGCCTTGCCGCCCAGCTCCAGCAATGCCGGCTTGAGGTGACGGGCCGACAATTCGCCGACGATGCGACCGACGTGGGTCGAGCCGGTGAAATTGACCCGTCGCACCGCCGGGTTGGCAATCAGGCGTTCGACGATGGCGGGTGCATCCGCCGGCGCGTTGCAGATGACATTGACGACGCCATCACCGAGGCCGGCGTCCTGCAATACCTGACCGATCAAACGGTGCACCGCCGGGCTGATTTCCGAGGCCTTGAGCACCACCGTGTTGCCGCACGCCAGCGGCATGGCGATGGCGCGGGTGGCGAGGATCACCGGGGCGTTCCATGGCGCGATTCCCAGCACCACGCCGCACGGCTGACGCAAGGCCATGGCGAAACTGCCGGGCACATCCGAGGGAATGACTTCGCCATTGATTTGAGTGGTCATGGAGGCGGCTTCGCGCAGCATGTTCGCGGCCAGGTGCACATTGAAGCCATACCAGTTGGCCATGGCACCGGTCTCGCCGGCGGCGGCGATGAACTCGCCGCTGCGGGCCTGCAATTGCTCGGCCGCGCGCAGCAAGCGCGTGCGACGTTCGTTGGGCGCCAACGCGGCCCAGGCAGGGAAAGCAGCTTGTGCGGCAGCCACGGCGGCGTCGGCGTCTTCCAATGTGGCGGCAGCGACGCGAGACACCACATCACCGGTCACCGGATTGCGGCGCTCGAAGGTCCGACCGTCACGGGCCGGGCACGATTGGCCGCCGATCAACAGGGGCACGTCCAGCATGGTGATTCCTCTTTATTGTCTTTATCGGAATGCATTCACAGTAGCGCCGGGAGCCGTGGGCGAACAGCTCCGAGGCGCCTTGTTGTCTCAACGCTTATAGGTTTGCAGGCCCGGCTTGATGCTCTTGTCGTCGAGGAATTGCTTCATCCCCTGCTCGCGTCCGCCTTCGGTGTCGAGCAGGCGCGACTGATCCAGCTTGGCGTAGAGGTAATCCTCGTTCTGCTCCCACGTCAGTTCGCGGCAACGCTTGAAGCCATGCTTGGCCGCACGCAGGACCACCGGGTTTTTCTCCAGCAGGTTGCGCGCCAGCTCGACGGTGACTTCACGCAGTTGCGCCAGGGGCACGCTTTCGTTGACCAGGCCCATCTCGGCGGCTTTTTGCCCGCCGAAGGTCTTGCCGGTCATGATGTAGTACAGCGATTGGCGATGGCCCACAGTGTCGGCCATGGCTTTGCTGACCAGGTTGCCGGGTGGGATGCCCCAGTTGATTTCCGAGAGGCCGAAGGTGGCTTCGTCGGCGCAGATTGCCAGGTCGCACGCCACCAGCGGGCTGAATCCGCCACCGAAACACCAGCCGTTGACCATGGCGATGGTCGGCTTGGTGTACATGCGCAGCAGTTTCCACTGCCATTGCGAGGCTTCGCGGCGAATTTTTTCCTGGAGGATTTCCGGCCCGGCGTCGACTTCGCGGAAGTATTCCTTGAGATCCATGCCAGCGGTCCAGGCTTCACCGGCGCCAGTGAGCACCAGCACGCCAGCGGCGGGATCCTGTTCCAGGGTTTCCAGCACATCGACCATCTCGCGGTTGAGGGTCGGGCTCATGGCGTTGCGTTTTTCCGGGCGATTGAGGATGACCCAGGCGATGCCGTCGTCGATCTCGACCTTGACCGTTGTCCAGCGACCTTCGTAGTTGCTCATGGCGCGTGCTCTCTTGTTCTTGGCTGAAGATGATCAAAAACTAACCCTGAATATTAGTTATGTCAATTAACTATTAACCGATTTACCTTTGTTTTTTCTGTAGCTGGATTGGCGCACTGAACGACAAATATGTGAACGACCGTAGCCATCGCCCGACAACCTCGGCAAACTGGATAGCGTTGTTAACCACTGAATTTGAGGATGCACTTTTCGATGGCCAAGTCTTCCAAGCTCGCCGACCCCGCCGCCGAGGCTCCGCTCGACGCCAGCGACACGCAGGCGTCGATGGATTCCGCCCTGGACGAGCTGATCGGCTACGCCTTGCGTCGCGCCCAGTTGAAGCTGTTCCAGAACCTGATCGGCCGTCTCGCCGTCCACGATCTGCGGCCCGCGCAATTTTCAGCCCTGGCGATCATCGACCAGAACCCGGGCCTGATGCAGGCCGACCTGGCCAAGGCGCTCGCCATCGAGCCGCCGCAGGTGGTGCCGTTGTTGAACAAACTGGAAAGCCGGGCCTTGGCCGTGCGGGTGCGTTGCAAGCCGGACAAGCGCTCCTACGGAATTTTCCTGAGCAAGACCGGCGAGACACTGCTCAAGGAACTCAAGCAGATCGCCACGGAGAGTGATCTCGATTCCACTGCCGCGCTTTCCGCAGCAGAGCGCGAGGAGCTGCTGCGGTTGTTGAAGAAGGTTTATCAATAGAAGACACCGCTCCCCCGTGGCGAGGGAGCTTGCTCCCGCTGGGTTGCGCAGCGACCCCAGGACAGTCCGACTCGTTTTACCCGAAGCTCCGCAGTCAATAGCCTGGGGCTGCTACGCAGCCAGCGGGAGCAAGCTCCCTCGCCACAACAGCCCTTCACACATCCCGATGTCCTTTCATCACCAAATCGGCACGCTGTACGTCACCAGAAACCGCGTCTGGTTTTCATCGCGAAACGCCGCCGTGCCGGGGAAATCGTTGCGATAGATCGATTTGCGCGCCAGCAGGCCGACGTTTTTCAGCGGACCGCTCTGGATCACGTAGCCAAGCTCCATCTGGAACTCTCGCTCCTTGCGATCCTCGGCGTTGAGGGCCGCGAGCTCGATGTGATCGCCACGCACGTAGCGCAACCGGGTCCGCAGGCCTGGCACGCCGACGGCGGCGAAGTCGTAGTCGTGGATCGCTTGCCAGGTGCGTTCCTTGGCATTGAGGAAGTCCGAGCTCATGGTCATTTCGCTCAAGCCCATCAGCTCGGTGCCAGACACGTACGGCGTCGCGGTGTCGCCGCTGGCATGCATGTAGCCCAGGCTCACGCGATGGCCGCCCAGGCGATACCCCACCAGCGCCGATACGTTGCGATTGTCCACCTTGCCAGCCTTGGCGGCGCCATCGTCGTCGCTGAAAAAGCTGCGCAGGTCGGTGGTCAGCACGCCGTCGCCCAGCGGCAGGTTGTGCAGCAATGCGAAGGTGTCCTGTTGGTACAGGTCAGCCACCTCGGCGTGGTAGACGCGCAGGCTGAGGTCCTTGTTGACCTGGTAATCGCCCCCCACATACGCCATATGGGACGTGGTCGCCGCGCCGTTGAAACGACGATTGGGCGACGCGATGGTCATGGGCTGGTAATCGGTGGAGTCGCGCCGGGCGATGCGGTCGATATAGCCGGTGTTCAGTGTCAGGCCATCGAAGTCCTTGGAGCTGAGCGTCGTCCCGCGAAACGTCTGCGGCAGCAACCGTGAGGGGCTGGCGAAAGCGAACGGCAAAAAGATCGACACGTCGCCGGTCTTTACGGTCGTCTGGGCGAAGCGCAGTTTTCCAGTCAGGCCCAGGCGCGAATACTCGTCTGCCGCGCGCTTATCGCTGGCGGACACCGGCAGCAGCTCAGTGCCGCTGCGATCCGGCGATGAGTCGAGCTTGATGCCGAGCAATCCCCGCGCATCGAGACCAAATCCGACCGCGCCCGGGGTGAACCCCGACTCCATGTTCATGAAGATGCCCTGGGCCCATTCCCGGGCCGCCGTCTTGGCGCCGTCGTCCTTGTAGTCGCGGTCCAGGTAGTAATTGCGCAAGGTCAACGTGCCATGGCTGTCGTCGACGAAGCCTTCGGCCCACGACGCGGCGGAACACAGGCTCAGACCGGCCAGGGCGAGCAGGTGAATGATCGGTGAAACGGCGGGCACGTGGGCGTACCGGATAACGTTCGGCATGTTCGATGTCCATTTTTTGTTGTTGTTTTTCTATCGAGGCGAGCGCCGGATGGCGGCCCCGCGGACAAAGAATGGAAATGATCGAGGCGCCTCGTCAATTGAGAATGTCCGATAATCGAACGTTAATATCTTTAACCAGTTTTACAAAGGACATGCTCTTTCCAAGCAAGCCTTTGATTTGCCGGGTGATCTGCGTCTGTTTTCCAGTCAGCACAGGACGATTCATTTTTTAGTTAGCTTTGTTATCTTAATCGCACCTGCTGGTTGCTTTGCGCCACAGTCCTGACAAAAACAATAAGAGGATTCGCCATGAACCATTCGCCGCGCCGGGCGACGTTGACCATCGCCTTGTGTTTCATCGTCGCGTTGATCGAGGGGTTCGACCTCCAGTCAGCCGGCACCGCTGCCGCCGGCTTGCGGCAGACGTTCAGCCTCGACCCGAAAATGATGGGATGGGTGTTCAGCGCGGGCATCATCGGGTTGCTGCCGGGTGCATTCTTCGGCGGCTGGATCGCCGACCGAATCGGTCGCAAGAAAATCCTGATCGCCGCCGTCCTGCTGTTCGGCGTGTTTTCCCTCAGCACTGCTTATGTCGAACAATTTTCCAGCCTGCTCGTGGTGCGCTTCATGACCGGACTTGGGCTGGGCGCCGCCCTGCCCAACCTCATCGCGTTATGCGCCGAAGCGGTAGGCGAACAGCGGCGCGGCACGGCCATCAGCGTGATGTACGCCGGTGTTCCCCTGGGCGGCGCACTGGCGGCAGTGGTCGCGATGACGTTTGGCGAGCATTGGCAGATGACCTTTTTCATCGGTGGCCTGGCGCCCTTGCTCGTGGTGCCGCTGATGCTGTTGTGGCTGCCGGAGTCGAGCGCGTTCAAGCAGGTCCGGCACGTCAGTGGCGAAGCCCGCAGCTCCGTCGGCCAAGCGTTGTTTGGCGAAGGTCGAGGCATGACCACGCTGGGTCTCTGGTTGAGCTATTTCTTCACCCTGACGGTGATGTACATGTTGCTCAACTGGCTGCCCTCGTTGCTCTTGGAACAAGGCTTCAGCAAACCACAGGCCGGCCTGGTGCAGATGTTGTTCAACATCGGCGGAACCCTCGGCTCGCTGCTCGGCGGCCTGCTGCTGGACCGTTGCAACGCCATCAAGGTCGTGCTCTTCGTTTACGCCGGGCTGTTGAGCGCCCTGGCCGGGGTCGGGGTGTCAGTCGGCATCGTGCCGATGGGCATTGCCGGGTTCGCCGCCGGGCTGTTCGTCATGGCCGCACAGCTGGTCCTCTACGCGTTGGCGCCACCCTCCTACCCCACGGCCGTCCGTGCCACAGGTGTCGGAGCCGCAGTGGCCATCGGACGCCTGGGCTCGGTGGCCGGGCCGCTGGCCGCCGGCCAGATCCTCGCGGCCGGGGCCGGTACCAGCACCGTATTGCTGGCGACCTCACCG
This sequence comes from Pseudomonas sp. HB05, assembly GCF_016756915.1. Classification (NCBI taxonomy): domain Bacteria; kingdom Pseudomonadati; phylum Pseudomonadota; class Gammaproteobacteria; order Pseudomonadales; family Pseudomonadaceae; genus Pseudomonas; species Pseudomonas sp. HB05. Next base: position 443 of record NZ_JAESPG010000025.1, on the reverse strand, counting down.
GGACTGATAATTGCGACGCTGGCCATCCTCGGCGTGATCCGCAACGCGGGCGGAACACGGGTCAGCACGGTGAACTCGGCGGCGGAGCACTCCTGAAAACAGGAACAGCGGGATACACCGTGCTACCGCCTTCGCGAGCAAGCCCGCTCCCACATTGGATTTGTGGCGGTCACAAGATGCGCATACGCCGCAAAATCCTGTGGGAGCGAGCTTGCTCGCGAAGAGGCCGGTACTTTCAGCATCTCCATCGACTGTCACGCCGCCTTCGCGGGCAGGCTCGCTCCCACAATGGATTTTCGGCGGTCACAAGAAGCACATACACCGCAAAACCCTGTGGGAGCGAGCCTGCTCGCGAAGAGGCCGGTACTTTCAGCATCTCCATCGACTGTCATGCCGCCTTCGCGAGCAGGCTCGCTCCCACATTGGATTTTCGGCGGTCACAA